>JBBQUQ010000066.1:0-19205 GCA_038212325.1 Bacteroidales bacterium | reverse complement strand
GCACGTCGATTGCGGCGACAATGTTGTCATCATCAATGCTGAAAAAATCCAGCTGACCGGTAAAAAAATGGAGGATAAGATTTATCTCTCCCATACGGGTTATCCTGGCGGGCAGCGCGAGGTGACCCCGAGCAAGCTGCTTGCTAAAAAGCCGACAGCAGTTGTGGAAAAGGCCATCAAGGGCATGCTCCCGAAGAACCGGCTTGGCCGCGAATTGTTTCGCAACCTGTATGTTTATGCAGGCCCCGAGCATCTGCACACTGCACAGCAACCGAAACCAATGAAATTAACCTCAATTAAGTAATATGGAAGTTATCAACACCCTCGGCAGAAGGAAAACTGCCGTCGCACGAATCTATCTGAAGGAAGGCCAGGGCATCATTACCGTAAACGGCCGCGAATTCAAGAACTATTTTCCCACACCGATTCTTCAGTTCAAGGTAACCGAACCGTTTGAGGTGACCAATAACCAGGGCAAATACGATGTAAAGGTAAACCTGGATGGCGGTGGTATCCGCGGACAGGCTGAGGCGCTTGCGCTTGCCATTGCCCGCGCCCTTTGCGAAATCAACGAGGAGCATCGTCCGCCTTTGAAGGCAAAAGGTCTTCTGATGCGCGATCCACGCATGGTTGAACGCAAGAAATTCGGCCAGAAAAAAGCCAGGAAGAGATTCCAGTTTAGTAAACGTTAGTATTTTAGAATTCTTAGAATCATTTTATGTCAAGAACAAATTTTGATGCATTACTGGATGCCGGTGTCCATTTCGGCCATATGCGCCGCAAATGGAATCCCGCCATGGCTCCCTATATTTTCATGGAACGCAACGGGATCCATATCATTGACCTGTATAAAACCATGGCCAAGGTTGATGAAGCTGCTGCAGCACTGAAACAAATTGCCAAGGCAGGAAAGAAGGTGCTTTTTGTTGCTACCAAGAAACAAGCCAAAGACCTTGTTGCCGAGCATGTAAAAAGGATCAACATGCCCTATGTTACCGAACGCTGGCCGGGCGGCATGCTTACCAATTTCGCCACCATCCGGAAGGCTGTGCGCAAGATGATCTCCATCGATAAACTGATGAGCTCGCCTTCGTACACCAACCTTTCCAAAAAGGAACGTCTCACCATTACCCGTGAACGGGCTAAGCTGGAAAAGAACTTAGGCTCCATTGCCGACTTAAACCGCCTGCCGTCTGCAATTTTTATTGTAGATATCCTGAAGGAGCACATCGCCCTGGCAGAGGCAAAAAAACTCAACATACCCACCTTCGCCATTGTCGATACCAATTCTGATCCGAGAACGGTGGATTTTCCGATTCCGGCCAACGATGACGCGTCCAAATCAATTTCTCTCATCGTCGATACGATGGTCAGGGCGATGGAAGAGGGCCTGATGGAGCGCAAGCTCGACCGCGACAAGAAAGAAGCCGGCGATGAGCGTGGCGAAGGTGACGAATTCGAAAGCAGGATGGGCGATGGTTTGCTCGATGCAGATGAGGATGAAGTGGATGAAGATGGCATCAAGATCGTGAAAAAGGATTTTGTTGACACCAAGGTTGCCAAGATGAAGGGCCTTGAGCCAGCTCCTGACGACAAAAACAAACCCGTTCGTAAACGCATCACCAAGCCGGTAGGACGAAGCAATAACAAATAAGTACGAAGTACGAATTTGTTTCGCTTCTCCGTCATGTGGTTACCAAGTTACTTAGTCACCTTGTCACCTTGTCACCAATATCTCTCTAAAACATAAAACATTCAACAATTATGAATATTACAGCTGCTGATGTGAATAAACTGCGCCAGATGTCGGGTGCCGGAATGATGGATTGTAAAAAGGCCCTCCAGGAAACCGAAGGTGATTTTGATAAAGCGATTGATTACCTGCGTAAGAAAGGCCAGAAAGTTGCCGGAAAAAGAGCTGATCGTGACGCCAACCAGGGCTTTGTTATTGCAAAAACTTCTGACGACCAAACCTATGGCGCCGTTATCATGGTGAACTGTGAGACCGATTTCGTTGGTAAAACAGAAGAATTTATCAAGTTTGCCAAAGATATGCTGGATCTTGGAACTGCAAAACGCATTCATGCCGTTGCCGACCTGATGCCCATGTCGCTTGGCACCACCACAGTTGAGGAGAAACTGAATGAACTGCTCGGAAAAACAGGTGAAAAGATTCAGATAGCCCATTATGAGGTGATTGAAGCTCCTGTTGTTTTTGCTTACAACCATTTTGGAAACCGCCTTGCCACCGTGATCGGATTGAGCAAAAAGGATGCGAAAAACGTCTTGGAAATCGGTCATGAACTGGCCATGCAGGTTGCAGCTATGAGCCCTGTCGCAGTTGACAAGGATAATGTTACCCAGGAGGTGATTGACCGCGAACTGGAAATTGGCAAAGACATGGCCCGGCAGGAGGGCAAACCTGAGGAGATGGTCGAAAAGATTGCCCAGGGTAAACTTCAGAAATTCTTCAAGGAGATGACGCTCCTCAACCAGGATTTTATCAAAGACACCAAAAAGACCGTTCGTCAGTATATCACTGAAAATGATAAGGATATGGCTGTTTCCGGTTTCAAACGCCTTCAATTGGGCGCATAGTTTTTAATGCATTTGAAGGGGGATTATCTGATTGTATGGATAGTCCCCCTTTTTTATTAATGCGAGAATGATGAATGTGGGAATGACGAATGCGGGAATATGATCCATTCGCCCAGTCACATAGTCACCCAGTCACTCTTTTACCTTATCCCCTGATTGTTTTTTCCTATGGCTGAAGATTCGAAAAAGGAGTTTGTCCGTGTGATGTTTGATGACATTTCACCAAAGTATGATTTTTTAAATCACTTTCTGTCATTTGGCATCGATCGCAACTGGCGAAACAAACTTGTACGCGTGCTGGGCGACCGGAAACCGCTTGCAGTGCTTGATGTCGCCACCGGAACCGGCGATCTGGCCATTGCCATTTCATCCCTGAAGCCGCCAAGAATCGCAGGCATCGATATTTCTGAAAAAATGCTTGAAATAGGCAGGCAGAAAATTGCGGACAGAGGCCTGAATCATATGATCACCCTTCAGCAGGCCGATGCTGAGAATATTCCTTTTTCCGATAACTCCTTTGATGCTGTTACTGTGGCCTTTGGCGTTAGGAACTATGAAAATCTCGAGGTCGGCCTGCGTGAAATGCAAAGGGTGCTGCGCCCGGGAGGTGTCATGCTGATCCTGGAATTTTCCCACCCATCCTCATTCCCGATGAAACAACTGTATTCGTTTTATTCCGGGCGTGTTATACCGATAATGGGCAAATTGATTTCAGGGAATGATAAAGCATACACCTACCTGCCTGAATCGGTTGCTGCATTTCCCTCTGGAAAAAAATTCCTGGAAATTCTCCGGAAAATCGGCTTGAAAAATGCAGGGCAGGTTAGCCTGAGCATGGGTATTGCTTCCATTTACATGGCTGAAAAATAAAATCTTTAATCCTGCGTTAAACACTTATATTAATATCTCCGCAACTCATTGAAGATCGACAGGTTCATTATTGCCACGCTTCTTTTTACTTCCATATGCCTTCCATTTGCCGGAAAGAGTCAGCGGATGGTTGTGCTGAATATGCCGAATTACGACCAGGAAAGCCTGTTTCATTTTGGATTTATTCTTGGCGTAAACCAGAGTTTCGCCACTATCAGGCCAATTGCCGATTTGCAGAGTCACATGTTCGACTCCACCTATATTCCTGATATCCTGCCATTGCCTGATTCGGCCCTGGTTCTCTCCATCAATTCAACTGCGATCCCGGGATTTGTGGTCGGTATTGTCGCCAACA
This sequence comes from Bacteroidales bacterium, assembly GCA_038212325.1. GTDB lineage: Bacteria > Bacteroidota > Bacteroidia > Bacteroidales > FEN-979 > CAIVAT01. The sequence continues at coordinate 15,382 of JBBQUQ010000066.1, read as the reverse complement.
TGCAGATGGGGCGACATTTCGAATTGCAATTTGTTCCATCGCTGGCCTTCGGCGACCGTACGCTCAATTACAGCATAGAAACCTTCCGTTACCGCACCGGTGCAATCCAGCCCGTTCAGGAGTGGACAATTGTCAAGAAAGTTCCTTCAACCTATATTAATTTTCCGCTGGAAATAAAATATAAATCAGTGAGGTACAATAATTTCCGGCCATACCTGATCACTGGTGCCCTGTATTCCATGGACCTGGCCTCACAAGCCAAGAAACGTGAGCAGAAAAATCAGAATGAAAAGATTGTGAAATTCCATCAGAATGATATTTATGTGGAGGCTGGCGTGGGGTTTGATTTTTACAATGAGTGGTTCAAATTTGGCCTGGAACTGAAAATGATGTACGGACTGACGGATGTGCTTAAACGTGAAAATAACATCTATACCGAGTCCATTGACAAGGTGAGTTCGAAAATATTCCAGGTCTCATTTACCTTTGAATAGCCTTGCAATCCAGCCATTTTTCTTATCTTTGCAGGTTCAAACGAATGATTGATGCAAAGAGTTGCCGTCTTCCCCGGATCTTTCGATCCTGTTACGCGAGGTCATGAATCCATCATCAGGCGGGCGGTTCCGCTCTTCGACCATATCATCGTATCGATCGGTGAAAACGGAGAGAAAAAGCCCCTGTTTTCACTGGAGTGCCGTTTAAGGTGGCTGGAGATGATCTTTAAGCATGAAGCCAGGATCGAAATCGCCACCTATACAGGGCTGACCATTGACTTTTGCCGCAGTAGAAATGCAGCATTTATCTTGCGCGGACTGCGTACTTCTGCCGATTTTGAATTTGAAAGAGGTATCGGTCAAATGAATAAAATGATGTACCCGGAAATTGAAACGGTATTTCTGCTCAGTACCCCCGAATATGCCGCGGTGAGTTCCTCTATCGTGCGGGATGTGATCAGGCATGGGGGAGATGCTGCCCAGTTTGTGCCGGAAGGGATTGGTTTTAATGACGAATTATGAATGACGAATTACGATTTATGAATTACGACGCACGTCTCACGACTCACGACTCACGTAATACCCACTACTTCTACAGGTTACCCGGTTTACTAGTTCTCCTGTTCCTCTTCCCCATGTTTTCCCCGGCCCAGATAACCGTTATCAATGGGATTGCACCAGGAGCTGAGCGCAAAATGATCCGGTTAACTGCCCCCGGCGACCTGGTTACTTTCTGGGAGAAACCCCTTGCCTCAGCCAGGGTTGACTCTGCCGGCCGTTTTTCCCTGTCGTTAAACCTCGGCCGCACAACCAATGCAACTATTTCAATCGATTTTCATAAAGCCGAAATGTTCCTGGAACCCTCCGCCACATATTCGGTAAGGATTGCCCCGATGAACTATGATGAATATACCGAAGTGAATCCTTTTATACAGTCCCAGAACCTTGCTGTCGAACCAGTCGATTCCGACCCGCAGGAGCTGAATTCCCTGATCGGTGCTTTCAACTCAATCTGCAGCGGGTTCCTTAGGGAGAATTTCAATGCCCTTTACCGCGACCGCAGGAAAGTTCTGATCGACACCTTTCGTGTGCAATTGAACCAGCATTTTGGCGCAGTGAAGAACCCCTATTTCCTTGACTTTGCCAAGTATAAAATGGCCTCGCTTGAGCAACTTGCCCAATATTACAGCCAGGCGCAGCTCGCCGTAAAGTATTTTACGGATAAGCCTGTATTGTATAACAATCTTGAATACATGGATTTTTTCAACAGTTTTTTTGCCAGGTACATTACGGCCAAGTCGAATACCATCCGCAAGATTGACCTGATTGCTCTTCTCAGGGGGCCCGATCCATATAAGGCTGTCATGAAAGCCATGGCATCCGATACCATATTGAAAAACGAGCAGTTGCGTGAATTGGTCATGCTTAAAGGCTTAATGGAACTGCATAGTACCCAAGGGTATCAACAGGAGGAAGTTCTTGCCCTGATCGCTGCAACCAGGGAGAAAACCAAATACCCCGAAAACCGTGTGGTTGCCGAAGATATGATCAGCTTGCTGACAAAACTGAAACCCGGCACCAAAGCACCGGAATTCACCCTTCTGAACCGTGATCAACAGGAACTTTCCCTGAAAAGCCTGCTTGGAAAGCCGGTGGTTTTGTGCTTCTGGACAACGTATTGTGAGGGCTGCCTTTCCGAGATGGACCTTGTAAAGCCTTTGTACGACAAGTATCGTGAAAATGTTCAATTTGTGAGTGTATCTGCAGATAAGTATTTCAGCAAGATGCTCTATTTCATCAACCTGAAGAAAGACTATGTATGGACGTTTGTCAACATAGGCGATCAGTCGGATGTGTTGAAAGACTACGATGTTCGGGCCTACCCCTTGTTTGTAATTATCGACCGGGAGGGCAAGATATATAAATATCCGGCAGAACTTCCGAGTGCCGGGCTGGAAGCCGACCTGCAAAAAATATTGGAGAAATAAAACCATACCATGTTTGACTTTTTAAAAAAAATGCTGGGAAATAAGTCTCAGCGTGATATCAAAAGCATAAACCCGTTGGTCGCAATCGCGATTGAATCATGGGCGGAGATCAGGAACCTTTCGAATGATGAGCTTCGTGCCTATACATATTCCTTCAAGCACAGGATCAGGGAGCACATTTCGGCCAAGCAGGCGGAGATAGAGGCCCTTCGGGAGCAACTCAATTCAGATGAAATCGAAATTGACGAAAAGGAGAAGCTTTACGCCATTCTTGACCGACTGGAAAAGGAATCGTACGACCTGACCCAAGAGATCCTCCAAGAAATTCTTCCCGAAGCTTTTGCGGTGATGAAAGATACGGCGAGGAGGTTTTTTGAAAACGAGTTTGTTGAAGTGACAGCCACCCAGAATGATCGTGACCTGGCTGCCAGGAAGAACAGCGTGGAGATAGACGGCGACATCGCAAGGTTTCGCAACAGTTGGACGGCAGGGGGCAACATGATCACCTGGGACATGGTGCACTACGACTGCCAGTTGATCGGCGGGGTGGTACTGCATGAGGGAAAAATTGCCGAAATGGCGACTGGAGAAGGGAAAACGCTCGTTGCAACCCTTCCGATGTATCTCAATGCACTGCCCGGTAAAGGTGTGCATATCGTAACGGTGAACGACTACCTGGCCCGGCGCGACTCGGAATGGATGGGCCCGCTGTTTGAATTTCACGGGCTGAAAGTGGACTGCATCGACCGCCATGAACCGAATTCACAGGCACGCCGTGATGCCTACCTGGCTGATATCACCTATGGGACCAACAATGAATTCGGATTTGACTACCTGCGCGACAACATGACCAGCAACCCCGAGGAACTCGTGCAGCGACCGCATAATTATGCCATCGTGGATGAGGTTGACTCCGTACTGATCGACGATGCACGTACGCCCCTGATCATCTCCGGCCCTACCCCCAAAGGCGAGAACCAGTTGTTCGACGATCTTAAGCAGAATGTAACGAAACTCTACAACGCTCAGCGCAACCTGGTTACCAAATTTCTTTCTGAAGCGAAAACGCTGTCGGAGGACCCTAAGAATGATGAGAACATGAAGAAGGCCGGCGAACAATTGCTGCGCGCGCATCATGGGCTGCCAAAAAACAAGGCGTTGATCAAATTCCTGAGCGAACCCGGAATGAAAGCCCTGATGCTCAAAACCGAGAACTTTTATATGGCCGAGCAGATGAAGAATATGCCCATCATCGATGATCAGCTATACTTCGTAATCGATGAAAAAAACAACACCATCGAATTGCGCGACATGGGAATCGACTTGCTCACACAGTCGTATGAAGACCCGGGCTTTTATATTTTGCCTGACATCGGTTCTGTGATTGCAGAAATGGAGCGTCAGAATCTTACCGACCAGGAGAAACTGGATAAGAAGGATATCATGATGCGCGACTATTCCATCAAAACCGAGCGTGTTCACACGGTAAACCAGCTTATTAAGGCTTACGCTCTTTTTGAAAAGGATGTTGAATATGTGGTCATGGACAACAAGGTGAAGATCGTGGATGAGCAAACAGGCCGTATTCTCGAAGGCCGCCGCTATTCCGACGGGCTTCACCAGGCGATCGAAGCCAAAGAAAACGTTAAAATCGAGGCGGCCACCCAGACCTATGCCACGGTGACCCTTCAGAACTACTTCCGCATGTATAAGAAGCTGGCCGGTATGACCGGAACGGCTGAAACGGAAGCAGGAGAATTATGGGATATTTACAAGCTTGATGTGGTGGTGATTCCAACCAACAAGAAAATCGTTCGTGATGACCGGGAGGACCTTGTATATAAGACCAAGCGGGAAAAATTCAATGCGGTCATCGACGAAATTGAGAAACTTGTGAAGGAGGGACGGCCAAGCCTGGTAGGCACCACCTCGGTAGAGACCTCCGAATTGCTGAGCCGCATGCTCAAGCGGAAAAACATAGCGCACAATGTGCTGAATGCCAAACTTCATGCGCGTGAGGCTGATATTGTTGCAGAAGCCGGGCGGGCGGGCACTGTAACCATAGCCACCAACATGGCAGGCCGTGGTACCGACATAAAACTCGGACCAGGTGTGAAGCAGGCCGGCGGATTGGCCATCATTGGCACTGAGCGGCATGAATCGCGACGGGTCGACCGGCAGCTCCGCGGTCGTGCAGGCCGCCAGGGTGATCCGGGCAGCTCACAGTTCTTTGTTTCTCTTGATGATGACCTGATGCGGATGTTCGGTTCCGACCGGATAGCCAAAATCATGGACCGCATGGGGATCAAAGAGGGAGAGGTCATCCAGCATTCCATGATCACCAATTCAATAGAGCGTGCCCAGAAGAAAGTGGAAGAGAACAATTTTGGGGTAAGGAAGCGTTTGCTCGAATATGATGACGTGATGAACATACAGCGTGAGGCCATCTATAAAAAACGGCATCATGCTCTTTTCGGGGATCGTTTGGCGGTGGATATTTCCAACATGATCTATGATGTTTGCGAGACCATCGTGCTGGATGCGCAGGAAAAACGTGATTTCCACAGTTTCAACATCGACCTGCTGAAAGAATTTGCAGCAGATTCGCCGATCTCAGAAGTGGATTTCGGGAACCTCAACAATGACGATCTCGGCGATAAGTTATACAACTACATCTATAAACGATATAAATCCAAGTGCGATCACATTGCACAAAAGACATACCCGGTGATCAAGGATGTTTTTGAAAATGATACCCGGTATGAAAATATTGCCATCCCGGTGACCGACGGACTTAAAACGATGCAGGCCGTTGCTAACCTGAAAAGGGCATACGAGGACAAAGGGAAAGAGGTGGTGCTCAGCATTGAGAAAGGAATTGTGCTTGGCATGATCGACAATGCATGGAAAGAGCACCTGCGCGAGATGGATGATCTGAAACAATCGGTGCAGAACGCGGCATACGAACAAAAAGACCCACTGCTGATATATAAGTTTGAATCATTTGAGCTTTTTAAGAGTATGGTTCAGCGCACCAACAAAGAGATCACCTCATTCCTTATCAAGGCCGACGTGCCCATCCAGGTCGATAATGTGAAGGAGGCGCAGGCGCCGCGCAAAATGGACCGGGCGCGCATGCGCGAAGAGCGCTCCGACCTGCTCTCACAGTCAAACTCAAATACCCAGGAGAAAGCTGCAGCACAGCCGGTTAAAGTAGAAAAAAAGGTTGGACGTAATGATCCATGTCCCTGCGGGTCAGGGAAGAAGTTTAAAAACTGTCACGGAGTCAATGAATAGAAAATGAAAATTGCATTTTGAATTAATAATATCTGTCATGATAAAATTCAAACGTGTTCTTCTAAAACTATCAGGGGAAGCCCTCGAAGGGAGCCAGGGTTATGGCATTGACCCGCAGCGATTGGCTGACTATGCCCGCGAGATCAAATCGGCGGTGGAGGCAGGCGTGCAGGTGGCAATTGTGATTGGCGGGGGAAATATCTTCCGGGGGTTGCAGGGCACCAGCGAAGGAATGGACAGAGTTCAGGGCGACTACATGGGGATGCTGGCCACCGTGATCAACAGCATGGCCCTGCAGGCAGTTCTCGAAAAAGCCGGCATGGAGGTTAAACTGCTCTCCGGCATTGCCATTGAGCCGATTTGCGAAGCGATGAGCCGGCGTAAAGCCATCGGCTGCCTGAACAAGGGGCAGGTGGTGGTGATAGCTGCGGGCACCGGCAATCCATTTTTTACAACCGATAGTGCCTCAGCCTTGCGGGCCATTGAAATACAGGCAGATGCCATCCTGAAAGGAACCAGGGTCGACGGAGTTTACACGGCTGATCCCGAAAAGGACCCATCGGCGGTTAAATACAGTTCGCTGTCGTATGAGGAGGCATATGAAAAAGGGTTGAAGATCATGGACCTGACAGCTTTTACCCTTTGCAGGGAGAATAAAATGCCCATCGTGGTGTTTAACATGAACATAAGGGGCAACCTGCTGAAGATCATCCGGGGAGAAGCGGTCGGAACAATTGTGAGCTGAACCGGCTTTGCAGGCAATGCAAACAATTATTTTGACTTTTTAATTGTAGTTTTGATCTTTGCATTTTGCACTTAAGATTTTGATATTTTAATGTTCCAATCCAAAAATCCTGATAATAATGAACGAGGATATCGAATTTACACTTGCTGAGGCCAACGAAGGCATGAACCTGGCTGTTCAGCATCTTGAGAAGGAGCTTCAGAAATTGCGGGCCGGGAAGGCCAGCGCCCAGATGCTTGACGGTGTGCGCATTGATTATTATGGTGCGATGACCCCGATTGACCAGGCGGCTAACATCAGCACCCCCGACGGCAGGCAGATCATTGTTCAGCCTTGGGATAAAAGCGTGTTAGGCCTGATTGATAAAGCTATCCAGGCGGCAAACCTGGGATTCAATCCAAAAAACGAAGGTGAAATCCTGAGGATCCAGGTGCCTCCTTTAACAGAGGAACGGCGACGCGACCTGGTTAAAAAGGCCAAGGCGGAGGCTGAAACCGCCAAGATCAGCATCCGCAACATCCGCCGCCTGGCCAACGAAACGGCAAAAAAGCTTAAAAAGGATGGGGTCCCCGAGGATGAAGCTGACAGGCTTGAAGTCGATATTCAGAAAATAACGGATGATTATATCGGCAGGGTCGATAAGATTTTTGAAGTCAAGGAAAAGGACATTATGACTGTGTAGCAGGCAACTTTTTCCGAATTTTACGTCATGTTAAGGTATAGTCGTTTCATTCACTTCTAAAACAGATTCTTATGAAAAAAATTTATACCGTAATTTTATTATTCAGTTTTTTTGCATTCCAGGCTGCATCGCAAAGCTTGCTTAACTGTGACTTCACTGTTTCCGAACATGCCTGCATCAACCAGGAAATTTTAGTGACCTATACCGGCGGAGCATCCGCAAATGCCAACTACCTTTGGAACTTCGACGGCGCCACCATCATCTCAGGAACCGGTTCAGGTCCCTATTTTGTCAAATGGGCTGACGCGGGTGAGAAACACATAACACTCACAATCAATTTTGAAGGGCACACCTGTACTGCGCCCAGGCTGGTGGTTGTGGTTGAACTTCCAACTGTGTTCCATATAACGGGTGGCGGGGTTTACATACCAGGAACTGCAGGAGTCAATGTCGGACTTACTGGCTCGCAGGCTGGCATTATTTACAAGCTTCGTCTGAATGGCCAGTACACCGGAGTTGTTGTTCAGGGTACCGGTCAGGCCATCAGTTTCGGCCCCCAGGCAGTTCCCGGACATTACACCGCCGTTGCCCGCCTGGATGGATCTGATTGCATGAGAGAAATGGAGGGTGTTGCAGTTGTTACAGAGAATCTGCCACCAATGATGCCATATATCTGCATGGTTACCTTTGATACCACGGTTAACAAGAATAAGGTAATCTGGAACAAGCACCAGGGAAATCATGTCGCTCACTATAATGTTTTCAGGGAAACATACCAGAATAATGTATTTGCCAAGATCGGAGAGGTACCCTATGCAAACCTGAGTGTTTACGTTGATCCCACTTCAGATCCGCTGGTAAAATCCGACAGGTTCAGGATCTCAGGAACTGACTCCGCCGGGCATGAAAGTGAAAAAAGCCCTTTTCACAAAACGATTCACCTAAATATCAATCCCGGTATTTCCGGGTTCAACCTGATCTGGAATCATTATGAAGGTTTTGAGTTCCACACATACAGGATTCACCGCAAGCATGAAACCGGGGCTTGGGAGGTGATTGATTCTATTGCCTCAAATGTGGATTCCTACACTGATTTGTATTCCGGTTCGGGTGTGATGACCTATTTTATCGAGGTTGTAAGGACTGAGCCATGCACACCTTCGCTGAAAAGCGATGAATTTCCGGGCGTGATTTCGAATACAGCCTCTGCGGCTCCGCTAGGGGTGAAAGAGGGGGCGCTGAACGGAATCCTGCTCTATCCCAATCCTGTTGGCAGCAAACTCAACCTTGCATTGCCGGGTAACAACCTCTACCATGTTGATTTAATTCGACCTGACGGTGTGACGTTGTCCAGGAACACTGTCAATGGTCCAAAGGCAGAGATCAATGTTGCCGGCCTTGCAAACGGACTGTACATCCTAAGGATTGCCGATGACAACGGGGTTGTGCTGCGAAAATTCCTGAAAAATCAATAAACGACTATTTCATCAGCAAATATCCAGCAGGGCTCGCCTGAACCTGCGTGCCACGACGGGCATTTCCCCGGGTTTTTAGCTTTCACATGGATATACCTTGCTTTTGAGTTTGCCATGAATTGGAAGTTGAATGGCTGAATGAAAACCTGCACTTCTTTTGCCGGGATTTTATTCAACACCTCGTTAAAAGAATGGTACTTTTTCCCATCCGATGACAGCGAATATTCAACCACTTCCGGGAGAAAAATCCAACTGCGCTGATTCTGGATAAAGTTTGCCTGCACGCTGTTGACCGGCATCTCCCTGCCAAGATCGATGATGATATCCAAGTCGTTTCCCAGGAATCCCTGCCAGAGTCCATCGCGGTGATTGACGGAGCCTCTCAGTCCGTCGGTAAGGGCGGGGAGACCGGCAGCAGGGTAGCGGTCGGAGTAACTGAGGCAGTATGTCACAGGTTTCCCGATCGCATGATGAAAAATTAGCGGCATCTCGGTGGCTTTCTCCTTCATTTGCCCGTCGACAAACAGGGCAGCCTTAATCATGCCATTGCTTCTGATCTCAAACGGCCCTGTGTAAGCAGGGGAGGATGGTTTCACATCATTGCCGTCGGTGGTATAGCGGATGGGCACACCGGGTTGCTCAGAGCCAAGGATCACCCTTACAGCATTTGCTTTCCTGTCATATTCCGTATTCACTTCAACTTTGAATGATCCCTGGCTGTAGTTCACCGGCATTTTTTTAAGCCGGAGGAACTGGCCTTCCATGCGTTGGCGGAAATCGCTCCAGTTCCGTGCGCTTTTGGGCGACCATACCACTTCAGCCAATGCAACCATCCGGGGAACGGCCATGTATTCTGCATGGGCTGGGGTTGGGATATATTCAGTCCACAAATTTCCCTGTGCGCCGAGGATGTGCCTGGCCTCCTGCACTGTCAGTTCGCCCGGAACCGGCTCGTACGAATAGACTTTTTTAAGCGTGGTAAGTCCCCCGATGGCTTTTGGCTCCGAAGCCGGATCAGCCTGGCAGTGATCGAAATAGCAATAGCCACCCGGTGTCATTATGGCATCATGGCCTTGCCTGGCTGCGGCAATGCCGCCTTCAACCCCCCGCCACGACATCACGGTTGCTTCGGGTGCAAGCCCGCCTTCAAGGATCTCATCCCATCCGATCATCTTGCGGTTTTTAGAGACGAGGAATTTTTCAATCCGCTTGATGAAATAGCTCTGCAACTCTTTTTCATCTTTCAAGTGCTCGGTTTTGATACGCTCCTGGCACTTAGGGCATTTCTTCCAGTTGGATTTATCCGCCTCATCGCCACCCACATGGATGTAGGTTGACGGAAACAAGTCAATGACTTCCGAAAGAACATCTTCCAGGAAGGTGAATACGGAATCATTGCCTGCGCAGAGGATATCAATATTGGGCCAGTAGCTGCCGGGAGGAACGGTAAACGGGCCCCCGGTGCAGGAGAACCGGGGATAGGCGGCCAGGACTTCGACAGAGTGCGCCGGCATTTCGATTTCGGGGATGATTGTAACATAACGGTCGGCAGCGTACCTGACAATTTCCCTGATCTCATCCTGTGAATAATAACCTCCGTACGTTGCTTTTTCGCCAGGCTGCTGAGGGGGGCGTTCGGCCCAGGGCTTGTCTTCATGATCAACATGCCAGGCGGCGGTCTGCATCAGTTTCGGGTACTTTTTTATTTCAATTCTCCACCCGTTGTCATCGGTGAGGTGCCAGTGAAAGGTGTTCATCTTGTACATGGCAATGAGGTCAATGTAGCGCCTGATGAATTCCTTAGGAAAAAAATGCCTCGAAACATCCAGGTGCATGCCACGGTATGGGAACCTGGGATAATCTTTGATTCTTACCGCCGGCAAAGCCCATTCCCTGTCGGCAAGCGGAAGCGTGTCTTTCATGATTTCAGCAGGAAGCAGTTGAAAAAGAGTTTGCACGCCATGAAAAAGACCGGCGCCGGTCTTTGCGGTAACAAATACTTGCTTTTGGCTGACTTTCAATTCATAACCCTCATCCGGGATGGCTTTCCGGTCAGGCTTGATGGTGAAAATAATGGCCGGAAGCATTTTGTCAGCCCCGGTCCAATCGCTGACCTGGAGTGCCGGACCTCCGGAATATCGTATCCGGTCGGTAAAATAGCCGGCTATCCTGGTTGCCTCATTGCCTCCGCTCTGAACCAGGACAGAGGTATGCCGGTTGATTAAAAATTGACCTTTTCCGGCAACCATCGTCACCGGTTTCGGCACTATCGATATCAAAGTCGAATCCGGAAGGGTATTTGCCCTGAATGCTAACGGGATGAGCAGAAGTGAAGTAAACAGGAAGAGATGGCGCATGGTGGGTGATTAATTGTATTTTGCAAAATAAGGAATAAAATCAATGCCGAACGGGTCAATTGTCTTTACGCGGCCTTCAAACGGGAATTGGGAAACGATTTTCAGGATATTTTCCCTTTCAAAATTACAAAGATTTTTTTCGGTATTTTCGCAGCACATCCTAAGAACCCGGATTATGACGAAAACAGCAACTTCAAAAAGCCTCGCCTCCTTCCCAAAGAATTTCTGGACTGTCGTTACGATGGAATTTTTCGAACGCGGCTCCTATTATGGAGTGATGTCGGTGCTGTCGGTTTACCTGGTTTTGTCGAAGAATGAAGGCGGAATGGGCTTTTCGAAAGAGAGTGTAGGGGTAATCAAAAGCACAATCACGCCGCTGCTCTATTTTCTGCCCATACTTTCGGGGGCAATTGGCGACCGGTTCGGTTACCGCAAGGTGCTTTTTTTTGCTTTCTTCACGATGAGCCTAGGGTATTGGTTTGCAGGTTTTTCGACGACCTATATGACCGTATTCAGCAGCCTGATCCTGGTGGCGCTGGGGGCCGGGTTTTTTAAACCCATGATTTCGGGGACCATTGCCCGGGTCACCAACGAATCAAACTCTTCCCTGGGGTTCGGAATATTCTATTGGTCGATCAACCTGGGGGCATTCCTGTTTCCATTGATCCTGGTGCCATACCTGAAATCTGTTTCCTATAATTACATTTTTTTCATGGCAGCCATCGGCACGGGCTGGCTACTGTTGCTGAACTATTTTGTATTCAAGGAGCCGACAAGTTTGCGCGCTGTAAAGTCCCTCAGGCAGGTTTTTACAGAGATGCTCACCGTTTTGCGCGATTACCGGTTTATCCTTATGATCGTGATCTATTCCGGATTCTGGATCATGTATTTCCAGGTTTACGATTCAGTGCTGTGGTACCTGAATGAACGGGTTGACATGACAGGATTCAACAACCTGATCAATTCAGTACTTGCATTATTTATTGAAAATCCCACATGGAAATTTGATGCAGAGCATGTCACCGTGATGAATGCCGGTGCAATCATCCTGCTTCAACTGCTCGTTTCGAGCCTGGTTCGTAAAACAAAGGCGCTGCCGACCATGATTTTTGGCATTTCACTTGGTTCCCTCGGCATGGGCATGCTTGCCATCTCAACCAGCGGCTGGATTTTCCTTGCCTCCATGTTTGTTTTTACACTGGGTGAAATGATCGCCCACCCGAAATTTATTGCCTATGTCGGATTGATTGCGCCACAGGATAAAAAAGCACTCTACCAGGGTTGGTCGTTCATGTATGGTGTAATAGGCAGCGGGGTGGGAGGGGTACTCGGGGCAGCCCTCTATGTTAGGTTTGTCGAAAAAATGAACCAGCCATCTCTGTTGTGGCTCACCTTCAGCATGATCGGAGTTTTTACCATCATAGGATTACTGCTCTTTAACCGTTTCCTGGCACCAAAAAAGTAATTTCCCCTCCTCTTTCATTTTTCAATTGCACACCACTGTTTTCAAGCCTTCCATCAAATGGAAAGCGAATAAACGACGCTGATTACTTTGCCATCGACCAGAGAAGCAGGATAGGAAAAACAGCAATTTTCGGGGTGCCGCACAGTGACCAATTTTCACGATTCTACTGGACCGGCGCGCCGGAATTGCAAATTTAAAAAAAATTTATGCACGCCAATGATAAAATGTTATATGTTGATAATTAGATTGATGCAGCCCGATCTGATATTTTTCTACCGTATTTCCATAACATTCTGATACGGTTTCACCCAATTGACAATCAATTATATCTACTGTAATTTTGTACCATGATGAATGTGAACATAACATATCATCCTAATTTTTTTGGGAAAATGAAACATTAATATTTATGGTGCGTAGAAAGAGGCACTGTTGTATTCTAAAACAATTCAGATGAGAAAGCAAGTAATATTAACCAGTTTGACATTATTGATGATGTTCATGGCAACGGCACTTTTTGCGCAGGTGGGGATAAACACCGACGGGAGTCAGCCTGATCCATCAGCCATGCTCGATGTTAAATCATCCTCGAAGGGTTTCCTGCCGCCAAGGGTTGAACTGACCTCGCTCGATGTTGCATCGCCCATTGCCTCGCCGGTAGCAACAGGCTTGCTTGTTTTCAATACTGCAACGCAGGGTACTGCGCCAAATAATGTGATTCCGGGTTATTATTTCTGGAATGCCAACCGTTGGGTTGCCGTGGGCACCCCTAAGGGAGCCCATCCGGGAGAAATGCTTTGCTGGAATGGTTTTGGGTGGGAGTCGCTGCCCATAGGAAACCATGGTCAACAACTCTATTTCTGCAATGGAGAACCTACCTGGGGCGGTTGCTATGCTGTTCTTACGGCTTCACCTGTAACCAATATTACTGCCAGCACTGCTGTTGCCGGCGGCTACATTTCCTCCAACGGTGGTTCACCTGTTACGGAGCGCGGCATATGCTGGGGTACATCCCCGAATCCGTCGATTTTAAACAGTAAGCTACCCATGGGAAGCGGCACAGGTGCTTTCAACGGCCAAATTACCGGACTTACTTCCAACACGACCTATTATATCAGGGCTTATGCGACCAACATTATCGGAACTGCCTATGCAAGCGGAATTGATTCCATTTTTTCAACTGGCATATACACCGATGCCCCTGCTACTGCAAGCCCGACCATCACGGCATGCCCGGGAGAGTTTGTTGATATCCCGATAAGTGTTGCCGGGTTTAACGATATTGGATCTGTTACACTTACACTGCATTATAATCCGTCGACCCTTACCTATACGAGTGCAACCAATACTTCCGGTTATGCCGGGCTGGCTTTTAACGGATCGGTACCGGGGGTTGTCACGATTTCCGGAATTTCCACATCGGGAGTAACCTTCCCGGATAACACCGTGCTGTTCACCCTGCACTGCACCTATCTGGGTGGTTTAACCGGCCTCACATGGTTTGACAACGGAAGTTCCTGCGAATATCTTGCAGGCGATATGACCTTGTTGAATGATGAGCCGAAAACTACTTTTTATCTCGACGGAGAGGTGAATGAATCCGTTCATGTAGGGAGTCCTGCATTTACTGCCGGAACGATTTCGTCGCGATGCCAGGGTGCGGAATCTGTGGCATATCCTGCCACCGCGGCCAATTCTTCAGGGATCACTTACAGCCTCGATGCCGTGAGTACCAGCGCCGGTAACAGCATCGACCCTGCAACAGGAACGGTGACGTATGCGGCAAGTTGGGCCGGCACATCTGTTGTCACGGCCAGCGCACTTGGGTGTACAGGGCCAAAAACGTCAGATCACACCGTGACCGTTCATCAGCAGTTGCCTGTCAGCGTGTCCATCTCCCCATCGGCAAATTATGTATGTGCAGGCACCTCAGTTACCTTCAGCGCATCACCAATCAATGGTGGCACATCACCTGCCTATCAATGGAAGGTGAATGGAGTCAATGCCGGGACAGACAGTGACACCTATACCTATTTACCGGCCAACAATGATATTGTAACGTGCACCCTGAATTCAGTTGTCAACTGCGCAACCGGCAGTCCTGCATCATCCAATGCCATCACTATGACCATGATTGCGCTGGTGCCGGTGATGGTCACGATCTCCCCGTCGGCTAATTCGATTTGCTCAGGCACCGTGGTCACATTTAATGCAAACACGATCAATGGTGGTTCATCACCTTCATACCAGTGGAAAGTCAATGGCACGGCTGTTGGCACAAACAACCCCGTCTTCTCTTATATGCCGGCCAATAATGACCTGGTAACCTGTACGGTAACTTCAGGTGCTTCATGTATTTCAGGAAACCCGGCAGTTTCGAATACTATTACCATGCACGTGGAGCCTTTGCTGCCGGTGAGTGTGTCCATTGCTTCCTCTGCAAATCCGGTTTGCGCCGGAACTGCGGTCACTTATACTGCAACCGCCGTCAATGGCGGAGATACACCATCGTACCAATGGAAGGTGAACGGAACCAATGCAGGTGCAAACAGCAATATTTACACCATCTCCCCGCTGAACAATGATGTTGTTTCATGTGTTCTGTTGTCAAGCACAACCTGTACCAGCGGCAACCCCGGAACATCCAATGCCATCAACATGATCGTCAATCCACTACTAACGGTCAGTGTGTCGATTGCACCTTCCGCAACTTCAGTTTGTGCCGGAACGCCGGTAACTTACACTGCATCGGCAACCAATGGAGGAACAACTCCGGCTTTTCAGTGGTACGTAAACGGTGCCAGTGGCGGTGCAAACAATCCCGTCTTTATTTACACCCCGGTGAACGGTGATGCTATTACCTGCATGTTGACCTCGAA
>JBBQUQ010000065.1:0-20166 GCA_038212325.1 Bacteroidales bacterium | reverse complement strand
ATGAGAGAGGTAATAAAAAAAATATGCGCATATCCCTTGGTGAATTTCGCCGGTAGTTGTATCTTTGAAGCCCAATTGTTAATATTTTAACTACAAACAAACAAACTACTTATGGCAAAGAGAACAATCGTTGCGATGCCCGGTGACGGCATCGGCAAAGTGGTGCTTGATGAGGCCATCCGCGTGCTGGATGCAGCCGGTTTTGATGCAGAATACGTTCATGGTGATATCGGATGGGAATTCTGGTGCAAAGAGGGTGATCCGTTCCCCGAACGTACCCAGAAACTCCTGGAAAAGCATAAAATCGGCCTCTTTGGCGCCATAACATCCAAGCCAAAGGATAAAACTGAAGCTGAACTTGCTCCTGAACTGAGAGATAAGGGGTTCGCCTACTACAGTCCAATTGTGACCATGAGGCAGAAATACGACCTTGATATCTGCATGCGGCCGTGCCGGACCTTCAAAGGAAACCCGCTGAACTTCATCCGCCGTGGTTTTGGCGGAGTGATTGAAGAGCCCATTATCGACACCATGATCTTCCGTCAGAACACGGAATGCCTTTATGGTGGGGTGGAATGGTCGAACCCCTCCGACCAGGTGTACGACGCGCTGATGACCCATAAGAAATTCAGGGATAATTTTGCATGGTGCCCACGCCCCGAACTGGCTGTTTCAACCCGTATTTTCACGAAGAAATATACGGGGCGCATCCTGAAAGCTGCCTTTGAATATGCCAAAGCCCGCGAATTCAACACCGTTACGGTTTGCGAAAAGCCCAACGTGATCCGTGAAACCTCCGGGATGATGCTGAAAATGGCACAGGAAATGGCAAAAAATGAATATCCTGGCATAAAAGTTCAGGATACCAACATCGATGCACAAATGATGTGGCTGACCAAGAACCCTGAAACCTACCATGTAATGGTTGCCGGCAACATGTTCGGTGACATCGTTTCCGATGGTTTTGCCGGTTTGATCGGCGGACTGGGATTCGCATGCAGTGCCAACATCGGGCCTGAGATCGCTGTGTTCGAGCCCACCCACGGATCGGCCCCGAAATATGCCGAATTCAACCCATCCATCGTGAATCCCTGTGCCATGGTCATGTCGGCTGTGATGATGCTCGAGCATCTCGGGGAGATGGAACTTGCTGAGAAGATCTCAAATGCTGTGAAATCGGTGGTTGAAGAAGGCAAGGTAATGACATACGATATGCTCAAACTGCCGGGCACACCTGAAGCATTCAGCAAAGGCGCAGCCACGACACAGCAGATGGGGGATGCAATAATCAGCAAACTAAAATAGTGAAATAGTGAAATGGTGAAATGGCGAAACAATGATTCACTATTTCACCATTTCGCCATATCACGTTTTCACCATTTAAAAAAGACTTATGACCAACGAAATTGTAAACCTCTGGCCGGAGCTCATGTGGATCGAGGATCCCGATCTCCGCGAAAAAACCGCAAAAACATGGGAACTCGCGCTTGAAAAGAGCGTGCTCACCCCTGACGACCTGAATAAGATCCCCTTTACTTTATTGGCAGGACCCGACCTGAAGGTTTCGTTCATGGCCCACAAACGTTGCGTGGTGCATGTGGCCCGTGATGCAGGGAACAAAATGAATGAATTTTTCAAAGATGACCTTCCCGTAAACATGGATATCCTGATAGCCGGCGCCATTCTCGCTGATGTGGGAAAATTGCTGGAATATGAGATGAAAGACGGAAAATCGGTGCAGGGAATGTACGGGAAATTCCTCCGTCACCCCTTCTCCGGTGTTTCACTGGCCGAACAATGCGGAGTACCTGCGGCCGTTTGCCATATCATTGCTACCCATGCTGGGGAAGGCGACATGGTGAAACGTACAACCGAAGCATACGTGGTACATCATGCTGATTTTATGACATTTGAACCGTTCAGGGACCGCCTTAAGTAAAAATGCAGGCATTGCCTTCATTGCTTGCATTGCTTTCATTTAAAAAAAAAACAAATGACCATAATAGAAAAAATTATCGCGTTACATTCTAACCAGGCATCGGTAAAGCCGGGTGATATTGTTGATGTTCTCATCGATACACGCGCTGCCCGCGATTTTGGCGGGGCGAATGTCGTTAAAAATCTGTTGGACAATGGATTGACTATCGCAGATCCGAAGAAGACCATTTTTACCTTCGATTGTAACCCCGGAGGTTCGGATCAGAAGTATGCAGCCAACCAGCACTACTGCAGGCAATACGCACGCGAAAACGGCATCAGGGTGTATGATGTGGATGCCGGGATCGGAACGCACCTCGCTATTGACAATGGACTGACATGGCCCGGGAGTACGTTCGTTTCAACCGATTCGCATGCCAACATCATGGGGGCCATCGCAGCCTTCGGGCAGGGGATGGGCGACCAGGATATTGCTGCAGCGTGGGCAAAGGGGGCAGTGTGGTTCAAAGTTCCGGCTTCTGTTAAAATAATACTGACCGGGATAAGGCCTGCCGGTGTCACGGCCAAGGACATCGTTTTAAACCTGCTGTCCATATTCGGGGCCAACAAGCTCCTCGGATATTCCGTTGAAATTTACGGTGCAGAAGCAGAGAAATTTACACTCGCTGAGCGTATCACCATTGCATCGATGGGTACTGAAATGGGGGCCATTATTGTCTTGTTCCCTACTTCACCTGCCCTGCTCCAGGAATTGAAGTTTCTCACCGGGAAGGAATACCCTGCTGTTGCTGCAGATGCAGAAGCTTCCTATGAAAACACATTTGACATCGATTTAAGCAAATTTGTCACGATGGTGGCAAGGCCCGGCCATCCGCACGATGATATCTCCATTGAGACCGTGCGCAACCAGAAAATCGATTCAGGGTTTATCGGCAGTTGCACCAACGGACGGATTGAAGACCTGCGGGCAGCTGCGGCTGTGCTTCGGGGCCGCAAGGTTGCACCCGGTGTGGTGCTGAAAATTGTTCCGGCAACTGATGCCATATGGACACAGGCCATGGATGAAGGAATTATCCAGACGTTCAAGGAGTCAGGGGTTATGGTTTCAAATGCGGGCTGCGCAGGTTGTGCTGCCGGCCAGGTAGGGCAAAATGGTCCAGGTGAAGTGACCATCAGCACAGGAAACCGAAACTTTGAAGGAAAACAAGGGAAAGGGTTTGTTTATCTTGCTTCTCCGGCAGTCGTGGCAGCCTCTGCCATCGCCGGATTCATTACAACCCCCGACCAGATACCTGACAAGCCTGCCTTGTTTTCTCCATCAGGTCACGCGTCACCAGTCACGCGTCACGAAAAAGTCAAAGTTGAAAAACCAACGATGGTGGAAGGACATGTCTGGATCATACCCAAAGACGATATCGATACAGATATGATCTTCCATAACCGCTATCTGACGATCACCGACATCAGAGAGATGGGCCAGTATACGTTTGACAATCTGAAAGGATTTGAAGGCTTTGCGAAAATGGCAAAACCTGGCGATATTGTCATCACACAGAAAAATTTCGGCGCAGGCAGTTCACGCCAGCAGGCGGTCGATTGCTTTATGTCGCTGGGGATCAGCTGCATCCTGGCCGAATCATATGGGGCCATCTACGAACGCAATGCCATCAATGCCGCCATGCCCATTCTTACCTACCAGCCTGAGATTCTCATAGAAGCTGAATTACAGCACGGCGACAAGGTTAAGGTGGATTTTGTTGCAGGAACATTGACAAACCTAAGAAATTCCAGGACAGTGCAAGTCGATAAGTTCTATGATGCACAACTGGTGATTTACAGGAATGGGGGGCTGTTGTAAAATGCAAAATGCAAAATGCAAACAGTTTAATTGCTACGCTTTAATTTCCAACGGCGGTGCGACCAGAGGTAGTATTCCGGATTCGCAACGATAACCTCTTCAAGCATCTTCATGAACCGGCCGGTAATCTGGCCGGTTTTTGTTTGATCGGGGTTGGATTCCAGTATTTGGAAGTCGACGGTGTAAAAGCCTCGTTTGATCTTATGCACACTGGCGAAGAGAATCGGGAAATTATGAATCCGCGCATATTTCTCGGGACCGTGCAACACGGCGGTTTCCTGGTTCAGGAAATTGACCCAGTATGCCAGCCTGGGACTCGAAGGGCTCTGGTCGGCCACCATGTAAAAGGCAGCAGGCTCACCATAGTCTGCTTTGAATGTTTCAGCGGTGTTAACGATCGAGGCAAGTTTTGATCGTCCCCTGACCCTTGTTTTCTGAATATAACGATCGATCAGCTTATTCGACAGCGGCTTGTAAAAACCAACTGGTTTGTGAAGTATCTGCTTTCCCGACGCAATGCCTGCCCATTCCCAATTTCCATAATGTCCGGCAACACATATTACCGGCCGGCCCTCTTTATAAAAAAAATCTGTTGGCACCGGGTAGTTAAACTTATACCGCATCATAACTGCCTCCTGGGTCATGGAAAACGCCTTCAGGCTTTCGATCAGCATATCGGCAAGATGGTGGTAAAAAGCTTTTGCAATCCTGGTAATCTCTTCAGTTGATTTTTCGGGGAAGGAGTTTCGCAGGTTATCGAACACAACCTTTTTCCGGTAACCGGCAACATAATAGACGATATAAAACACGAAATCGGCAAAGCCATACAGAAGACGGAATGGAATCACAGCAAACACTATAATGAAAAATCGAAACAACAGGTACGTGAAAAGATCCATAACAATTAAATATAATATGTGAATTCAAGCCAAGGCTGCAAAGATAATTACCAATTTGCAAGAAAGCCTTAATTTTGCTTCAAAATTAAAGCAAATGCTCATTATTAAAAGACATAACACCGATCCGTACTTTAATCTCGCTACGGAGGAATATGTATTAAAGAACTTTGATGATGATGCGTTTATGCTCTGGCGAAACGCTCCTTCGATCATTGTAGGCAAACACCAGAATACACTGGCAGAGATCAATGTTGATTATGTTAAGCAAAATAACATTCCGGTTGTGCGCAGGCTCAGCGGAGGAGGTGCTGTGTTCCATGACCTGGGAAACCTTAATTTCACTTTTATCCAAAAAGGCAAGGAAGAGAGCCTGATTGATTTCAGAAAATATACTGAGCCAATCATTGAGGTATTGCAAACATTAGGGATAGATGCCAGGTTTGAAGGACGCAACGACCTTACCATCGCGGGCAGGAAATTTTCGGGCAATGCCGAACACATATGGAAAAGCAAGGTACTCCATCATGGCACCTTGCTCTTTTCGTCGCACATGCCCGACCTTTCAGCGGCGCTCAATGCAGACCCCTTGAAGTTTCAGGATAAAGCCGTAAAATCGGTGCGAAGCAGGGTGACCAATATAAGCGAGCACCTGGCAAATCCCATGGAAGTAATGCAGTTTGCTGCGCTTATCCAGGATCATATAGCGGTAAAATACCCTGATTCATCAATGCTTGAACTTTCCAAGGCTGATCATGCAAAGATCAATGAATTGGTACGTGACAAATACAGCACCTGGGAATGGAATTACGGATATTCCCCCAAATACAACTTCAGGAAAGTTATTCGCACAGGCATGAGCGGCACCATTGAATTTGACCTCGACGTTCACAATGGAATGATACATCAAATTAAGATATTCGGTGATTATTTCAGCAGGTTTGACACAGAAGATATTGAATCGGCGCTGACCGGCATTGAGCATAATGAGTCTGCCATACGCAAGGCCTTGCAATCATTCAATATCGCTGATTATTTTACCGGCCTTACCTTGCAAGAAATGATTGACGGGATGTTTTAATTTCTGTAAGGCTTTTCTCCGCTCACTCGCTCAACTGATCCGGCAGTGTTTTTCTCAGCCATAAAAACCCGGTTATTCCTGCGATGAGGGAGGCGATCAATACTGCAATCTTGGCGTTGTTTATCATGTCGGACTGGTCGAAAGCCAGCAATGATATGAATATTGACATGGTGAACCCGATGCCGGCCAGGATACCTGCGCCGGCAATGTGTTTCCATTTCAGTTCGGGTGGCAGTGAACAACATCCGATCCAAACGCCTGCCATTGAAAACAGCATGATTCCCAGTGGCTTTCCAAGGATCAGGCCCAGGAAAATTCCGATGCTGCCCGGGTCGCCGAGCGTATAAAGCCAACCGTAACCCAGTATGATCCCGGTGTTTGCCAAGGCAAACAATGGCATGATCAGGTAGGCTACAGGCCGGTGCAAAAAATGCTGGAGCCTGTACGAAGGGGACTGTTCCCCGCCATTCCCGAATGGGATCGCGAATGCCAGCAATACTCCGGTAATGGTGGCATGAATTCCGGAATGCAGCATGAAATACCACATCAGCACGCCTCCGATCAGGTAGGGGAAAAGCATGTGGATTTTCAGTCGGTTAAATACGAGTAATAAACCAAAGATGGCCATGGCGATCAGCAGGTTTGACCAAACCAGGCCTGAGGTGTAAAAAAATGCGATGACCAGGATGGCGCCAAGGTCATCAATAACGGCGAGTGCAGTCAGGAATACCTTAAGTGAGGCAGGAACCCTGCTTCCCAGTAATGACAGGATCCCAATGGCAAACGCGATGTCGGTAGCCATGGGAATTCCTGAGCCTGACTGGGTCGGAGTGTTGAAATTGACTGCCAAATATAAACCGGCCGGAATGAGCATTCCGCCCAACGCTGCGATAATCGGAAATGAGGCATTCCTGAGATCAGACAATTCTCCTGCATATATTTCCCGTTCAAGTTCCAGGCCTATAAGCAGAAAAAAAACAGTCATCAATCCGTCGTTGATCCAATGTTGCAATGTATGGCCTTCAATGCTCACATTCCAAAACCGGATATAATCTGCGCCCGGGAATGTATTTGCAGCCAGCAACGACAAGGCAGTACAGCAAATGAGGATCAGGCCGCCGGCTTTTTCACTGTGGAAGAAATCAAGAAAAAGCCGGGTCAGTTTCATACTTCTGTCAGAATGTGATCACTTTTGCCTCACTGTTAAGATATTCGGTAAATGGTCCTCCCATATATCTCACAGTAATTCCCTGGTTGAGGAGGCTGTCCGTAACGCGATAGGCGTCGGTGCACGCCTGGCATGCTTCAACGGTTATTCCGCTGTCGAGGGTGTCCTGGATCTGACGTTGAATATCTTTGTCGCCGGCAGTTAATTGAGCTGACGGGCCCCATATGATCAGGTTGATCTCATCCCACCATCCATTGGCTTTTGCGTTTATAAGATATGGAAAGATTACTTTCATGGCTACCTCTTTTTCGCCGGTAGTCCACAGCAGATGCAGTTTTTTCATGGGAATCCGTGTCATTTTAATCCCCGGCGTTTCAGGAGAGCATCGACCGAAGGATCATGGCCCCTGAATTTCTTGTATTGAACCATTCCCTCATCATCGCCCGACTCGGCAAGACAGTACTTTCTGAATTTTGCCGCAAGCTCTTTGTTATAAATGTCGCCCGACGACTTAAATGCTTCAAATGCGTCGGCATCAAGCACGGCAGCCCATATGTAAACATAATACCCTGCTGCATAGCCTCCGCCGAAAATGTGTGCAAAATAGGTGGATCTGTACCGGGGAACAATCTCCGGGATCAGCCCTATTTTAGCCATGGCTTCACTTTCAAATTTCAACACATCCACCTCCCTGGGTTCTGAAATCTCATGGTAATTCATATCCAGGATGGAGGCTGCCAGGTATTCAACTGTCTCAAATCCCTGGTTGAACAACGAACTGCTCTGGATTTTCTTGATCAGGTCATCGGGAATGGGTTGCCCGGTCTTGTAATTCTTCGCATAGGCTTTCAGCACGTCCGCCTCACCGGCCCAGTTTTCGTTGATTTGCGAAGGCATCTCCACGTAATCCTGCGGAACATTTCCGGCCGTCCTGGTATATTTCCCCTCTGTGAATAATGCATGGAGTGCGTGTCCGAATTCATGAAAAAGGGTTGTTGTTTCATCCCAGCTTAACAGTGAAGGTGTGTCGGAAGTAGGTTTGGTGAAATTACAGGTAACGGAAATCACGGGATAAATCTTTTTTCCATTTTCCCAGCCTGCCGACTGGAAATCAGTACACCAGGCCCCGCCTCGTTTGCCGTCGCGCGGATAATAATCAAGATATAAAATGCCAAGGTGACGGCCGTCAGCCTCCTTGACCTCATAGGTTTCTACATCTTTCTGAAATACCGGAAGATCTGTCCGCTTCGAAAAGGTAATTCCAAATAACCTGTTTGCCACCATGAACATCCCGTCGCGAACATTCGAAAGACTGAAATAGGGTTTTAACTCGCTTTCATCAAGGCTGTATTTCTCCCTGCGCACAATTTCTGCATAGTACCACCAATCCCATGTCTGTAGTTTAAACCGGCCACCCTCACGGTCAATGATCGCCTGCATTTCAGCAGCTTCCTTCGTGGCAACCGGCAGTGAGGAAGTCCAGAGTTTTGAAAGGAAATCATTCACATTCGCCGGTGTTTTTGCCATGTTCTCGTCGACAATATATGCGGCATAACTGTCATAGTTCAGCAACCTGGCCTTTTCGACACGAAGTTTAACAATTTTCGCCACTGTTTCCTTGTTGTCATTTTTATTACCGTTATTTCCCCGCATGCAATAAGCGAGGTAGATCTGTTCACGCAGTTCGCGGTTTTTGGCATACTGGATGAAAGGGATCATGCTGGGCTTTGATAACGTGAATACCCATTTTCCGGTCATGCCTTTCTCACTGGCGGTTTCTGCCGCGCCGTCAATTACTCCCTGGGGCAGTCCGTCCAACTCTTTTTTATCCGTGATGACCAGTTTGAAGTTCTCGTTGGTTTCCGACAGGAGGTTTTCCCCGAAGGTAAGCTGAAGCATGGCTAATTCCTCATTCAGCTTGCGCAACTGGTCTTTTTTCTCTGGCGAAAGGTTGGCTCCCTGGCGCTCAAAATCACGAAAATACTTTTCAACAACCCTTAGTTGCTGATCGTCAAGATTCATCGATTTGCGTTTTTCATACACAGCCTTGATTCTCGCAAATAATTTTTCATTGAGCGCAATGTCATCGCCGTGTTTTGACATGATCGGGCTGAGTTTGCGGGCGATGGCTTGCAATTGCTTGTTTGTTTCCGCCTCATTCAGGTTGTAAAATACCTTGCTTACCCGTGTAAGCATTTTACCCGATTTATCGAAGGCAAGGATCGAATTTGCAAAGTCGGGAGTGGCTGAATTGTTAATTATTGCCGCCACTTCAGCATTGTGCAGCATGATTCCTTCTAAAAATGCCGGCATGTAATCGGCAGTGTCGATTTTGTCGAAGGGAGGTACCTGGAAAGGTGTCTTAAATTCAGCAAAGAAGGGATTGTCCCTCTTTTCTTTAGGATTAAATCCCGACAGGAGAATAACGGCCATGGCCAACAGTGTTATTGAAAAAAGTTTCATGGATAAAATGTTTATTTAATTAATTTGCAAATTTACCGGAAAGATTTAAAATTCCCCTTAATTCTTGTAACCTTTTCCGCCTTTTGGCATCTATTATTTCAGTTATGTCTGGAAAATGTCCCATTTCAACGGGATAGGGATGACGGATGCCGATTTTATTTCCTGTATTCCGGATTAACATTCAACTTTGATAATAAATTGCAGTTAATGATAAAGATCAGCCAGATTCATAAATCTTACATAACCGGGCAGAACAGTCTGCATGTGTTAAAAGGTATTGACCTGGAAATCGGGGCAGGTGAGATGATTTCTATCATGGGCGCCTCCGGTTCCGGAAAATCCACCCTGCTGAATATCCTCGGTATTCTCGATAATTATGATTCCGGGGAATATTTCCTTAATGGGCTTAAAATCAATCGTCTAAGTGAGAGAAAGGCTGCAATGTTGAGAAATAAGATGCTGGGCTTCGTCTTTCAGTCATTCAACTTGGTCTCGTTTAAAAATGCGTTGGAAAATGTGGCATTGCCATTATACTACCAGGACGTTCCGCGAAAAAAGCGCAACCTTGTTGCCATGGAGTACCTCGACCGCATGGGGCTGAAGGAATGGGCGCATCACCTTCCCAATGAGTTGTCGGGAGGCCAGAAACAAAGGGTGGCCATTGCCCGGGCACTTATTGGCAAGCCCAAAGTGATCCTGGCTGATGAACCTACCGGAGCGCTCGATTCAACAACATCCATGGAGGTCATGAACATCCTCCAGGAGGTGAATGCAAGCGGGATTACCGTAATCATCGTTACCCATGAACATGACATCGCAATGCGCACGAGAAAAACCATCAGGATCACCGACGGGAGTATTACGGAAATCATTTCAAATTAGAAAGTGAAATGGTGATATAGCGAAATCATGTTCGAGATAGATAAGTGGCAGGAGATATACAGCACGGTCCGGAAAAATAAGTTGCGGACATTCCTCACCGGGTTTAGCGTCGCGTGGGGTATCTTCATGCTTATCCTGTTGCTGGGTTCAGGCACAGGGCTTGAAAACGGTGTTAAAGAGCAATTTAAAGGCGGGGCAACCAATGGTGTATGGATCAGCAGCGGTCAGACCAGCCTGAAATTTAAGGGTTTGAAAACCGGGAGACAGATCAGGTTTACCAATGAAGATTATAAGTCGATTAAATCAACCGTAAACGGCTATGACCGAATATCTGCACGGTTATTTCTTGGTAATAAGCTGATTTCATATAAGAATGAATATGGCTCCTTCTTTTTATCTCCTTGCCATCCCGATTATGGCTTTATCAAAGAGGTTGACATGATACACGGGCGTTTTCTGAATGTCATCGATATCAGGAAGTTCAGAAAGGTGGCCGTAATCGGGGAGAAAGTTAAATCTTCCCTGTTCAAAGGCGCTGATACCAATGCCATTGGCAAATACATAAAAATTAACGGTGTTCTTTTCCAGGTGGTTGGCATTTTCAGGGACTATAGCAGGAATGACGATGAACAAAAACGCGTTTACATCCCGATATCGACGGCCCAGCGTGTTTTCCAGGGGGAGAATGTGATCAACCAGATTTCCTTCACCACCGGGGATGCTTCAGCTGAGGAGGCCGATCTGATGATAAAAAAATCGAAAGCCGTGCTGGCGAAAATGCACACCTTCGACATCGAGGATAACCGTGCCATAAATGTCTGGAATAAAAATGAGGACGTTCGCAAATTCAAGGCATTGTTTGCAGGAATCAGGCTCTTCATCTGGATCATTGGCATCGGGACCATCATCGCGGGAATTGTCGGGGTCAGCAACATCATGATGATCGTTGTGAAAGAACGCACCAAGGAGATCGGAATCCGTAAATCGTTGGGCGCAACTCCCTGGTCGATCGTAGCCCTGATCATGCAGGAAGCGGTAGTAATTACCTCCTTTGCAGGTTATATCGGGCTGGTGTTGGGTGTCGGGCTGCTTGAACTAATCTCTGAAAAGATGCCTCCGACAGAGTTTTTCAGGAATCCTGAGGCTGATTTTTCTGTTGCAGTGATGGCGACCGTTCTGCTGATTTTTGCGGGCGCCCTTGCCGGATTTTTCCCGGCAATGAAAGCTGCCAGGGTAAATCCGGTGGAAGCGCTGAGAGATGAATGATGAATATGGGTATATGTGAATGACGAATAAAATATGACGAATGTTTGATCTGGACCGCTGGCAGGAGATTTATCATGTGTTGAGAAAGAACAGGCTGAGGACCTTCCTTACGGCCTTTGGGGTCTTCTGGGGGATTTTTATGCTGGTGATTATGCTTGGGTCGGGCAATGGCCTTCAACGTGGTGTGACCCAAAACTTTGGCGACATGGCCACCAACAGTGTCTTCATCTGGACCCAGCAAACCACCATCCCGTACAAAGGGTTTCCGAGAGGTCGAAGGTATAATTTCGACAATGAGGATGTACAAGCCATCCGGCATGCCATCCCTGAAATAAAGTACCTGGCGCCGCGCCTGCAGGCCGGGGGGTATATGCAGACCAACAATGTGATCAGGGGGCTTAAGTCAGGGGTCTTTAATATCATGGGCGATTACCCCGCCATTAACAAGATCGATCCCCTGAATTTCATCAGTGGCAGGTTTATCAACGACTTCGATATCAGCAATAAAAGAAAGGTGGCAGTGATCGGCTCAAGAGTGGTTGATTTTCTGTTCACGAAGGAAGAACAACCCATTAACCAGTATATCCAGATCCAGGGAGTATATTTCCAGGTGGTTGGTGTCTTTATCTCTAAAAGAACCGGGGAGCAGGCAAACCAGGAGAATCAGAACATTTTCCTTCCGTTCACCTCCCTGCAGCAAACGTACAATTATGGAAATGCCGTTGGCTTTTTCGCCCTTACTTCTCAGGATGACATTCCAGTGTCGGTTGTCGAGGAAAAGGCCATAAGGTTGCTGAAGAAAAGACATTCTGTTGCACCTGCCGATGATGCAGCCATAGGACACTTTAACCTGAAAAAAGAATATGACCAGATGCAGGGTTTGTTTTTCGGGATACGCCTGCTCGTCTGGATTGTCGGCACGGGCACCCTGCTCGCCGGTGTGATCGGGGTGAGCAATATCATGCTGGTTGTGGTACGGGAGCGCACAAAAGAGATCGGGATCCAGCGTGCCCTTGGTGCCACGCCATGGAAGGTGATCAGCCAGATTATCATGGAATCCGTCGTACTTACAACTTTCGCCGGCTATTTCGGCCTGGTTGTCGGGGTTGGCCTCCTTGAACTTGTTGATTTTCTTCTTGGTTCTGCAGGATCCGGCAACGAAATGTTCGTTCACCCGGGGATCGATTTTTCTGTCGCCATCACGGCGCTGACCATCTTAGTGGTGTGCGGTGCCCTGGCAGGCATGATCCCGGCCCGGCGGGCAGTATCGGTTAAACCTATTGATGCACTCCGGTATGAATGAAACAATAACCACAATGTGTCCTGATGTGCCTGTTGTGGTAAAAAAAAAATCAAAATCTCAGTAATATAATTTATCGTGTCCATGAAAAAAATCATCAAAATCGCTGTTCTGATAATAATCCTCGCTGTTTTCGTGTTAACCATCGTATACCTATACCGGAAATCGCAGGAAAAACCGGTCGTTTACCAGACCGAAAAACCATTTATGACGAATATTATTAAGAAAACCGTGGCCACCGGCTCCGTTATTCCCCGCAAGGAAATTGAGATAAAGCCGCAAGTATCCGGCATTGTTGAAGAGATCTTTGTGCAGGCAGGCAAGCAGGTGAGGCAGGGTGATGTCATTGCACGGGTCAGGATAATTCCCGACCTGATTAACCTAAACAATGCGGAGGCACGCCTTGAAAGGGCGAAAATCGCATTTGACGATGCAAAACTCAATGCTGAACGGCAGGGGAAATTGTTCAGCCAGGGGGTCATCTCAGCTGTGGAGAACCAGCTGGCGCAGGTCAGTTTTAAAAATGCCAGGCAGGAGGTGGATGCTGCCGAATCGAACCTTGAATTAATCCGCGAAGGAGTGAATAAAAAATCGGGAAAGACAACCAATACCCTGATCAGGTCGACCATTGAAGGAATGTTGCTCGACATTCCAATCAAAGTTGGCAACAGTGTGATCGAGACCAATAACTTCAACGCCGGAACAACGATCGCAACCGTAGCTGACGTTGGTGACATGATTTTCCAGGGAAAAGTCGATGAAACGGAAGTCGGGAAAATCAAAGCAGGCATGGACCTGATGCTCATCATCGGGGCCATCGAAAATGACACGTTTCATGCCATCCTGAAATATATCTCTCCAAAAGGAATGCTCGAAAACGGAGCAGTTCAGTTTGAGATCAAGGCTGATGTGAAATTGAAGGAAGAACAGTTTATCAGGGCAGGGTATAGTGCCAACGCCGACATTGTGCTTGATCATAAGGATGATGTGCTTGCAGTGAAAGAGGCTGCCTTGCTCTTCGAGGGCGATTCAGCATATGTTGAAGTGGAGACTTCAGCGCAAAAATTTGAAAAAAGGTTCATCAAAACCGGCCTTTCTGATGGCATTAACATCCAGGTCTTATCCGGGCTGAGTAAAAATGATAAAATTAAGGTTCAGCAACTCAATCTCACAGAAAAACAGAAATAGCCTCCGTCTAAAATTCACCGGATAAACAAGCCTGTTTACCAGTTAAATTACCCTGTACATTTCCATACATATACATTATCTGTCATATTGACCGGATCACATGGTTTTTAGATCATGTGATATAAAATATTTGCATTTCAACTCACGCTTCAGAGCCAGCCGTACCTCCACCGGCAGAACTCCAGAAGGTTATCAGCAGTGGAATCAAATATCCTGAAAGGGCAGTCAGAAACTGTTGTACCGGATCGGCTGATGTCATCTTCAGCGTTGGCGAGGATGGGAAAATCAAAATAGAGAAAATCTATGCCGAATTCAATCACTACAAGATCAGAATTACCTTCAAGCTGATCGGCTAAGTCTGCAAATCGCTTCAATTCAGGTGGTATTCAACCAAGCCTTCAACAGGGGACGATAAGATCCTGGTAATTTTCACATCCTCCTCATTGGCAACCTTTTGGAGCACTTCGCTGTAACAATGGGCGATTGATCCGATAACACCGATGCTCGCAGTGCGGTACGATTCATACTTCCGTATATGGGCACTGAAAAAATCCCGGAAGGAGCGCACCAGCAATTCCTGAATGAACGGATGTTCCCGGTTGGGACTCAAAAAATGGCTGAAAGATGCCAGGAACCGGTTCGGAGAGGGTTTATTATAGAGCGAATTGAGGATATCTTCAAGCGTGTAACCATAGTGTTTGTCGAACGACGTGCGCAGATCACCCGGGAGTTCCTTTTTCAGGTATGCACCCAGCAACAGTTTCCCCAGGTACGAGCCTGCCCCCTCATCTCCGAAAAGATACCCGAGGGAATCGATGGGTGAAACGGTTGTGGCGCCATCAAAGTAACAAGAGTTGCAGCCTGTTCCTAAAATACAGGCAATACCTTTGCCATTTCCAAAAAGCGCTCTGGCAGCGCCAAGAATGTCGTGGTAAACAAACACCCTGGTGTTTCTGAAAAAGACATGGATGGCATCAACGATCATGTTGTTGTTGTATGCGGTAGAACAGCCCGCACCATAGAAATGCACCTCCTTGATATGATATTCTGCCAGGTATGGCGCCAGGTCGGCCCTGATCACCGATTCAACACTCGCTGAAGTATGAAAATAGGGATTTAACCCGCTGGTGGTAATGGTGTTTTTAACGTTGTCGCCCTCCAGAAGTATCCAGGTCGTTTTTGTCGAGCCGCTGTCAGCAATCAGTTTCATGGCAAAATTTAAGATTTTGATAATTTTTTGAAAAAGTATGAACGACGAACGACGAACGACGAACACCGCGTCTGTACGCCTGCTACCTGATCACCGAGGTCACCGGATTCCTCAGCCCGGTTGCATCCTTCAGGTATGCCTTAATGGTTCCGACAATTATTTTTGCTTCGATGTAAACCGGAACTTTATTGGCATCATCCGTAGCCCACACCAGCACATCTTCCTCGCCTTTGAAAATTGTACCCTGAACCATTTTCGCTGCAAATTTGATACACCGGTAGGTTTTACCGTCTGTCGATTCCACGGTTTCCTTTCCCAACGGCCTGATGTATATGTCGTACCAGGCATCGTCGATCAGAACAGTGACCTTTTGTTTCCCTTCCGGCGACAAATCGGAAAAGTCGAGGGTCCGGGTGTAATAAATCGCTGAAAGCATGTCGAAGGCGCATCTTCGCATCGCCATCGTATCCGTTCGCTGGGGGTTGTTGTTGCTTTTTGTGTTGGCGATGATCTTATCAGTGGTATAATCAAAATTCAAGGTATTCAGGAGGGTATAGCCACCTTCATAAACATATCTTTTGAAATCATACGATTTGAAACTCACCGGGTCTATCCATGAGTCAAAATAATCCCTCACTTTGAACAGCAGGTCGTAGGAGGCGAATGATTTACCTGTTCCTTTCAGGTGCAATGATGGTTTGCCGCGGAAAGTTTCACTTTTCACCGAAAAGGTGACCAGGCCGGCGTCGACCCACACAGGACCCCAGTTGTACGAGACCGTGTAACGGAGCAGCTCGCCATCGCCGAAAACGCTATTTGATGTGGGGCATTGGGCGGTTGCAGGTGAGGGCAAAAGCGGCAAGATCACCGCAAAGGCGCAAAGGCGCAGAATGTTTATTGTTTGTCTCATATTTTTTTACCCATCCCCCTGACCCCTTCCCCACGAAGAGAAGGGGAGAAAGTCCCTCCCTTTTTGGTGAGGGATTTAGGGAGATGTACTATTTTCTATTCCATAAAAAATAAACAGGTATCCCAAGTATAACGATGATCAGCCCCGGCCAGGTATATTCAGGCTTATAAATTAGCAGAATAATCATAACGGTCAAGGCCAAAGCAATGTATATCAGCGGGATAACTGGATAGCCAAACGCTTTGTAAGGACGTTCGGCCTGAGGCCGGTTTTTTCGCAGAAGGAATAACCCGAAGATTGTGAGAACATAAAATATCAAAACTGCAAATACAACATAATCAAGTAATTGTCCGTAAGTTCCTGAAAGGCACAGCAACCCGGCCCAGATTCCCTGTATGGCCAGCCCGGTTGCCGGGACCCCTTTGTCATTGAGGGTTCCGACTTTTTTAAAGAATATCCTGTCGGCCGACATGGCATAATAAACCCTTGCGCCTGCGAGGATGAGCCCGTTGTTGCATCCGAACGTAGAAATGACAATAAAGGCTGCCATGATCAATACAGTGTAGTTTCCGAAGATGCCTGAAATAGAAGCCGTTCCCAGCCGGTCATTCAAGGCATACTGCATTCCCCTGGCTGCGATGTCGGCGCCTTCAGGCGAACCCCTCACCGGTAAAACCGTGATGTAAACAATGTTAGCGAGAAGGTAAAGAACAGTTACAATCATGGTTCCGAGGAATAGACTCATCGGAATATTTTTTCTGGGGTTGATAACTTCCCCGGCGGTGAAGGTGATATTGTTCCAGGCATCCGAGGAAAAGAGGCTGCCGACCATGGCCATGCCGATGGCGGCGACCAGTGCCATGCCTGCGAGGGGAATGTCCACACCTCCGGGCCCCTCCTGTTCAGGGGTCCAGAAGTTCTGGCTGTTGATATTGATTGCCGTGTGGTTTGCAGCAAATCCAAGGCCGATGATAATAAACAGAACCAACAAGATGAACTTGCCCGATGTAAAAGCATTCTGAACCTTCTTCCCTTCCTGGATGCCCCGTGTGTTCACCCAGGTGAGGAAAGCGATGGAACCGATGGCTACAAGCTGCACCGGGCCGAATTTTACGAATCCGAGATCAAAGTGTTTGATGGTGAAAATGCCTAAATCAAAGGGTCCCCCGTTCACCGATTTCAGGCTGAACCACACCACCGATTCCGACACCCAGGGGATGAGCACCCCGGTGAATTTTGCAAATGCCATCCCGACGGCTGCGATGGTGCCGGTTTGAATGACCAGGAAAAGTGTCCAGCCATATAGAAAGCCGGTCAGCGGGTTGTATGCCTCCTTAAGATAGAAATATTGGCCACCGGCCTTGGGGAACATCCCGGCGAGTTCGCCATAGCTGAGTGCGGCAAATACCGTCATGAACCCGGTGATGATCCATACCATCATCAGCCAGCCAGGTGAACCCACCATGCGGGCAATATCCGCACTGACAATAAAAATTCCTGAACCAATCATCGATCCCACCACGATGGCCGTGGAGTCGAACAGGTTCAGCCTGCGTTGGAAAGCATGTTCTTCTTGCATGTATCAGGTTTGTGTCGTGTCACATGTGACGTGTCACGGTTTTTCTTGTGCAATTTAGTGGTATTTTTAAAATCCCGGTAAGCGAAGATCGGTTTATTTTTAAGTTCTGCAACAGTAAGTCAAATTCTTCGGGGGTGTATAATCCGACAGACTGGCTATAGGAAGAAACTGGCAACAGGATAATACAGAGTGCACTGAAAAGCAGCTTATCAAACAAAGAATTTCATTATTCGGCAAAAGTGAGAAGTTTTTTACTCACTAAAATAATTATAGTACAACGCGCAGTAATAATTTATGTGCATCTTGAATAATAATTATAGTACAGCGTGCAGAAATAATTTTCGAACCTGAAAATGGAACCAGCCGGTAAAAGTACAGCTTGGTATACATCTTACTGGCAGTTCTGTTCAAGGTACCTGGAGGACAAGTATGGCCGTGAATATTGCATCTCAGCTGAACAATCGATTGCGATACATGCAGGCAACACCCGGGTCCCTGCTCAATTGGTGATCCGTGCACCTAAAGCTCCGAACCTGGACAACTGCTGTTGGCAGGTGCATTTCGAAATAATGGGCAGGAGCGCATTGCTGATGATATTGTCAAAGCAATGAAATCAGTTGGTTTCAGCATTCGTGAAACCGATCCTTTTGACAGTAAACCAAATAAAACACTTTCCTGGTGGCCCCGGGCTTCCGCAGGACCCAGGAAAATATCTCAGATCGGTGGACGCAATTTATGTCACCGACGCATACCATTCACTTTCGATAGAAAAATATGCAGTATCCGTTGAACTTATTGAAAAGGTCAGGAGCGGTGAAAAGATTTCTTATGAATGTGATGCTTGCTTCAGGGGGATACCCATGGACTGTTATTCCGGTCCAGGAACGCAATGCCTATATGGGGGCTCTTGAAAAAGCAAGTGTCGATGGCGATATCACTCCGTTGGTCTGGTTTATTGCTGACCTGGTGAAGGAGAGTCTGAATGGAACGTACAGATTTTTTGCGGATATCGAGGGGAACACGCTTAAAGAGATTGTCGAAAAAATGAGAAAAAAGTTTTCGGTCAGACGGTTTATTTTTATTGCCGACCGGGAATTGTTCTCTGCAAAAAATATGGGAAACACACTATGGCGAGGATCGTTGCATTGTTACCTGGTCAAAATCCAGGGCTGAAAGAGACCAGAAAACCAGAGAGGATATTTTGGCTAAAATCCGGGAAAAACTAAGCAAGAAGTCCTCCCGGACAAAAAGCTTTGTGACCAACCGTAATTATCAAAAGTACCTCGTCATCCAGCATGACAATAAACCTGTGATGAACCAGCAGGCCATCGATGAACAAGCAAAAAAAGATGGATTCTTTGGCATTATCACCAACGTGAAAAACATGACGGCCAAAGAGATTGTTTTCAACTACAAGCAACTCTGGAAAATAGAAGACTCGTTCGGTGAATTAAAGGGCAGCCTCAAATCACGGCCTATGTTTCATTGGACCGACGAACGGATCATCGGACATTTGGTCGTATGCTTCCTTGCCTACCTATGTGAGGCCCATATGACAAAAGCGCTCAGGGAGCAAAATGAAATCCTCCATTCAAAGGCCATCGAAGGAAAAATAATCAAAACAAGACCTTTGACTGCAATCATGGCCATTGAAGAGTTGAACACCGTGTTGGCCATTCCGGTTAAGATAAAATCGCAGACGATCTGGGTCAGAACTGATATCCCTTCAAATGCTCAAAATTTATTGAAAGCTATGAACATGAGAATACCTCCCAAAATATTGTAAAAACAAACCATTTGTAGTGGCACAAACCATTTGTGGTGGCACTACTGTGCTGTAAATAAATCTGTTATAAAAATCAAGTGTCAAACTCGGGAGGCGTACCACAGGGAAGCCCACTCAGCCCATTATTGTCCAATATCATGTTAAATGAACTGGATAAGGAAATGGAAAGGCATGGACTTCGCTATGTCCGTTATGCCGACGACTTTAGTATTTATACCAAAAGCAAGACGGCAGCCCGAACATCAGGCAACAACATCTATCTGTTCCTAAGGGACAAGTTGAAGTTACCCATCAACAGGGAGAAAAGCGGATTACGCAAACCTGTAAACTTCACCATACTGGGTTTCGGATTCGTACCCACTTACGTGAAAGGTGACAAAGGCAAATACCAGATGGTCGTGAGCGATAAAAGCTGGGAATCGCTAAAGCAGAAACTCAAAACCATCACACGGAAAACTACTCCAAGTACTTTCGACGAGCGTATCGAAAGGCTGAAACAAGTTCAACGGGGATGGCTTGGGTACTACCGTATGGCAAGTATCCAGGGCAAACTCAAAGAACTCGATGCATGGGTACGCAACCGGCTAAGGTATTGCATATGGCACGACTGGAAGAAACCCGAACGCAAGAGGAAAAACCTC
>JBBQUQ010000064.1:0-20194 GCA_038212325.1 Bacteroidales bacterium | reverse complement strand
CAATCGCC
Organism: Bacteroidales bacterium; assembly: GCA_038212325.1. GTDB lineage: Bacteria > Bacteroidota > Bacteroidia > Bacteroidales > FEN-979 > CAIVAT01. The sequence continues at coordinate 20,186 of JBBQUQ010000064.1, read as the reverse complement.
CGGGGGCTCAACTCCAAAAACCCCAGTACCTCCCGCTATGAAGCAACCAAAGCCGATGCATTCCCCATAAGGTGCATAAAGGACTGACCACGTTAGATTTTCACCATTTCACCATTTCACCATTTCACAATTTCACAATTTTACCATTTTACCATTTTACCATTTCACCATTTTACCATTTTACCATTTTACCATTTTACCATTTTACCATTTCACCATTTTACCATTTTACCATTTCACCATTTCACCATTTTACCATTTCACCATTTCACCATTTTACCATTTCACCATTTCACCATTTCACCATTTCACCATTTCACCATTTCACCATTTCACCATTTCACCATTTATTTTTCAGGCAACCTTTTCTCAATGGGCTGTGTCTGAATAATGGGTTGAGTAACAGCGAGAGGGGGCGCCGGGGGTGAGGTGCTTTGAGTCAAATTGTGAGCAATTTTTAAGTTGTTTTAAACATAAAACAGGGACTATCGTGTTAGGGTATAAAAAAATATTGTACTTTTACAGAGGTTTCTCACTGAATTGGAATTAATCAACATGTTTTCCGGATATATACACCTGTGTCATGAATAAATATCGAAGTGGGGTTAATTTTGCGTTGATTTCACGAACGATCATTTTATTGGCAGGTTTTTTCTCAGCAATCCTGGCAGTAAATGGTCAGGTGAATGACGCGACAAGGAGTTTAGGAACTCCGGTCATGCCAATTTTTGTAATCCCGGCAGTTTTTGATGAACCTCCCCCCGGTTCGTCCACCTGCCCCAATTCAAATTTTTCCAGTGGCACGTTCGATTCCTGGGAAGGCTGCTATGGATCATTTTTCCCGAATACCTGCACAACTCCCGGCTTTCTTACAACAGGGCAGCATCCGCTGCATAAAATCATTGCAACTCCCGGCTGGGTCGATGCCAATACAAATTGTCCTATCGATGGCCTGATTACAGCGTATCCCGGGGAGGACTTTGTAGCCAGAATCGGTGACACGATGTATACCGGACCAGCCTATGCAAATCCAAAAGCCGCAGAACTGAAATATCCCATTTCAGTTACGACCCAGAATAATTTCTTCATTTACAGGTATGCTGTCGTACTGCAGAGCGGGGGGCATGACCTTGAGGATCAACCCGACTTTCTTGTTGTGATCACGGATACCAGCGGAAATGAATTAGATACAGCCTGCGGAAAATATCATTTCACCGCACCCAAAATCGGACCTGCACCACCGGGATGGAATAAGTGCGGAAGCGATCCGAACGCCCTTTATTGGAAAAACTGGGCCACCATCGGCATGGATCTCAGCGATTATGTCGGACAAACAGTTTACATCAGGTTCAAGGTGCAGGGTTGCGTGTATCAAACCCACTACGGATATGCTTACGTATCGGCATTTTGCAGCAAAATGTCCATCGACCTTGCAGGTTGCGAGGGTAGCGGATCTGTTACAATGACTGGCCCGCCGGGTTTTGCAGGATATGAATGGACGGGTCCCGGACCCACCGGCCCCATTGTGGGAACCTCACAGATTTGCACGGTAACTGCCGCCCAGGGAGCTGTGACAGGTGCCACTTTTTATTTAAAACTCACAGCCGTCAATGGGTGCGTCCTTGAAAAGGTCATGCAAACCGTTGCATTCACCTCTGTCGCTGCCGGTTTTTCTTCTGTGATCAACTGCGTTGGAAACGTAAGTTCATTTACTGACACCTCCACCAGTACCAATCCCAGCCAGCTTATCGAACGGCGTAAATGGAGGTTCGAAGCAGGTGATCCGTACACGCCGGAAACAACTAATCCCACAATCAACCACACCTTTACCACAACTGGCCCCCATGAAGTGACGATGATCTCCTTTTCAACGGACGACTGCTCCGACACACTGACACAAATTGTTAATGTCGGGCCTCCGCCGGTATTTGTCAACCTGGCAACAGGACAACCCCTGTGTTCAGGCGATAATGCCAACATAACGATTTACCTCTCCCAGGCCGGGGCATATGCGACATGGACAACAACGGTGACGAGCGGAACTGCCACCATTACAACCAATCCGCCCAGCCAGTCAGGGACCCTGATCGACGACGTGATCGTAAATGCCGGCCCCGGCGATGCTGTGGTAACTTATTCGATCACACCCAGGATCGGCGACTGCCTCGGGGTACCGGTTACCTATGAGGTTACCGTTCATCCATTGCCCGGTGTTGGTCCCATATCCAACCAGGTTTTCTGCAACAATCAACCGGTATTGCCAACAACCGTTTCCGGCCCCGTTACAGGTGCAACCTATGCCTGGACAAACAGCAATACGAACATTGGCCTTGCAGCAAACGGCACAGGCGATATTTCCGCATTTACGGCCACCAACGTAGGTTCAGCGCCCATAACAGCCACCATTTCGATGGTTGCGACCGCAAACCTGTGCCCTGGTCCTGCATCAACCTATACCATCATCGTCAATCCGACACCTACTGTAACAGCAATTCCCGACCAGGTTTTCTGCAATAACCAGTCAGTGCCGTCAACACCAGTCACCGGCCCCGTGACCGGTGCAACCTATACCTGGACAAACAGCAACACCCTCATTGGTCTTGCAGCCGGCGGAAACGGAAATATTGCTGCATTTACAGCCGTCAACACAGGGTTGACACCTGTTTCTGCCACTGTTACGATTACGCCTCATTATTCAAACGCCACCTTGAATTGCGACGGGCCTCCCGTTCCATTTATTATAACGGTCAATCCAACGGCAGAGGTTGACCAGCCTGCGAGCCAGGTGATATGCAACAGCGACCCAATTGTTGCGATTAACTTCACCACCGACAGAACCGGCGGAACCACGACCTATTCATGGACAAACAGTGCTCCGGGCATCGGACTTCCGGGAACCGGCAATGGCAACATTGTGGTCTTCGCAGCACTGAACAACGGCACGGCACCGGTTGTTGCTACCATCATTGTGACGCCACATTTTGAAAACGGATCAGTGATCTGCGACGGGCCAACGAAAACATTTACGATAACGGTTAATCCTACCGCACAGGTGGACCTGCCTGCAAGCCAGGTAATTTGCAACAGCGGAACTACATCAGCAATCAACTTCACCACGAATCGAACAGGAGGCACAACAACCTACACCTGGACAAATGACCTGCCTGCCATCGGCTTGCCAGGTGCCGGAAACGGGAACATTGCCGGCTTTATAGCTGCCAACCCGGGAATGTCGCCAATAATTGCCACAATCGGGGTGACACCGCATTTTGAGAACGGTACGCTGACATGCATCGGGCCTCCGAAAACATTTACGATCACGGTGAATCCAACCGCACAACTTGACCAGCCTGCAAGCCAGGTCCTGTGCAACGGCATCCTTACAACGGCGATAAATTTTACGACTGACCGAACGGGCGGAACAACAACCTATTCCTGGACTAACAGCAACCCCGCCATTGGCCTGACAGGAACCGGAACCGGAAATATTAACCCGTTTACTGCGATCAATAACGGAGCATCACCGGTCATCGCAACGATTGTGGTAACGCCTCATTTTGAAAATGGATCAGTGGTCTGCGACGGGCCAACCAAGACATTTACCCTTACGGTCAATCCAACTGCCCAGGCGGACCAACCTACAAGCCAGGTCAGGTGCAATGGCCAGACTACCAATGCGATAAACTTTACCACCGACCGAACCGGAGGCACAACAACCTATACATGGACGAACAACCTGCCTGGCATCGGTTTGCCCGGGAGCGGAAACGGGAACATTGCTGCCTTTACAACTGTTAACGGAGGAACTTCACCTGCGGTTGCCACCCTGGTCGTAACACCTCATTTTGAGAATGGGAGCATTTCCTGCGACGGCCCGACGAAAACATTTACCATTACAGTCAATCCAACGGCAGAGGCTGATCAACCGGCGAGCCAGGTTGTTTGCAACGGCAATCCAACATCTCCCGTAAACTTCACAACACCCAATACCGGGGGAACCCCGACCTTCTCCTGGACCAACAACACCCCTGCTATCGGACTGCCAGCAACCGGCAATGGAAATATTACCTCCTTTTCTGCCAGCAACAGCGGGTCGGCCCCGGTAATTGCCACCATAGCGGTAACCCCGCATTTTGAAAATGGAACCCTCACCTGCGACGGTCCATCAAAATCATTTACCATTACGGTTAATCCAACTGCAGAAGTTGATCAACCCGCAGGACAGGTTCTGTGCAATGGCGGGACTTCAACTGCGATAAATTTCACTACGAACCGTACCGGAGGAACCACCACCTTCACCTGGACAAATGATTTGCCGGGGATCGGCCTGGCCGTTAGCGGAAGTGGTTCAATTGGCACTTTCTCAACCGTCAATAACGGGACTGCCCCTGTCGTTGCGACCATCGCGGTTACGCCTCATTTTGAGAATGGTACGGTGACTTGCGACGGACCATCAAAATTATTTACCATTACAGTAAATCCAACAGCAGAGGCAGATCAGCCCACAAGCCAGGTAAAATGCAACGGGGCCTTCACAGATCCGGTAAACTTCACTACCAATCGAACAGGCGGCACTACAATCTACACCTGGACGAATGATGTGCCGGGGATTGGCCTGGCCGCAAGCGGAAGTGGACCTATAGGTACCTTCTCATCAGTCAATAACGGGAATGCCCCGGTCATTGCGACCATCACAGTTACGCCTCATTTTGAAAATGGCACTGTCTCCTGCGACGGGCCGGCAAAATCATTTACCATCACGGTCAACCCAACGGCAGACGTTGATCAGCCATCAGGCCAGGCACTATGCAACGGCGAACTGACCGGCGCAGTTAATTTCACCACAAACCGAACCGGTGGAACAACCACCTATGCATGGACCAATGATACTCCGGGCATCGGACTGTCGGGAAGCGGAAATGGAAATATTGCTGCTTTCACAGCAGTCAATGGAAGTACAACGCCGGCTATTGCAACCATTGTTGTGACCCCCTATTTCGAAAATGGTGCTGTGACTTGCATCGGACCAGCAAAAACATTTACCATAACCGTCAATCCAACGGCAGAAATTGACCAACCCGCAAACCTGGTAATATGTAACGCCTTCCTGACCCCTCTGATATCGTTCACCACACCCAATTCCGGAGGCACAACAACATACACCTGGACCAACAGTACAACCAGTATTGGACTTGCCGGGAACGGAACAGGAAACATTGCCGCCTTTACTGCCATCAACACTGGGACAGCCCCGGTGGTTGCGACAATTATCGTGACACCTCATTTTCAAAACGGATCTGTTACTTGCGACGGGCTATCCAAAACGTTTTCGCTTACAGTCAATCCAACTGCCGCGGTTGACCAGCCTGCCAGCCAGGTTGTTTGCAATGGCACCCAGCCGGCTGCGATAGCTTTTACTACAGCCACCTCAGGAGGAGCTGCCACCTATACCTGGACCAACAATGCACCGGGCATTGGCCTTGCCGGTAGCGGAACAGGGAACATTGCCGGTTTTACTGCACTCAATCCCGGAGCATCTCCGGTGGTTGCCACCATTGTCGTGACCCCACATTTTGAGAATGGAACAGTGATCTGTGACGGACCATCAAAAACATTTTCGATCACTGTTAATCCAACAGCTGCAGTTGACCAGCCATCCAGTTCTGCGCTGTGTCACAACAGCCAAACCTCCGCAATAACATTTACCACCACCAACCTGGGAGGCACTACAACCTATACATGGACAAATGACACACCGGGTATCGGCCTTGCCGGAAGTGGAACCGGCAATATTGCTGCCTTTAACGCAATCAACGCCGGAACATTACCGGTCGTTGCGACCATCGTTGTGACTCCACATTTTAGCAACGCATCATTGATCTGCGACGGTCCGGCCAAAACATTTACAATAACCGTGAATCCCCTGCCCGTTCCCTCAATAACCGGGGCAGCCTCCGTTTGTGCCGGCACAACAGGCTTAATGTACAACACTGAACCCGGAAATTCCGCATATCAATGGACCATTTCCGGTGGAGGCAACATCACTGCAGGACTTACAACCAAAGAAATTACCGTTACCTGGAATACGATCGGTCCTCAATTATTAACGGTCAACTATGTTGATGCGAATGGCTGTACCGCTCCTGCTCCATCACAGTTTTCAGTCAATGTACAGAATTTGCCCACTCCGACAATCACGGGCAGCCAGGCAGTATGTGTCGGAACAACCTCCACCTATACCACTGAGAATGCCAGTTCCTATATTTGGGGCATCCCGATGGCAGGAGGCAACTATTCAGGCGGTGGAAGTGCCGACAATTTCCTTACCATGACCTGGCTGAATCCTGGCAGTTATGATGTGACCGTAAATTATACCGTTGGATCAACCGGATGCACAGCAGTGGCTCCCACGCATCACCTCGTGGTGGTCAACCCAAATCCTACCCCACAAATCACCGGGCCGCTGACACCCATCTGCGGATTTTCAACGCAAACCTATTCAACAGCAGGCTCCGGTCACGTCTATCAATGGACGCCAACAGGCGGAACCATCGTAGGGGGCGGGGCAGCAAGCACGATCAACATTCAATGGGGAAATGTTCCCCCGGTCACTGTTAATCTGACCGAAACAATTAATTACCCGGGAGTAAGTTGCTCCACGGTTGCCACTACATTCCCGGTTTCGTTCAAGCCGTGGCCTTCTGCACCTGATCTGATAACAGGTCCATCCGCTGTTTGCATAACATCAACCTATACCTTTTCAGTCACACCGATCCCCAATGCAACCAGCCATCAATGGGTATATTCAGGCACTGGAGCTAATATCGCCGGAAATGGTACAAGTTCGATCAGCATTACCTTTACCCCCTCAGCAACAAACGGAAACCTGACGGTGACCGGAAATAACGATTGCGGAAACGGCCCTGCCTCTCTTTCCTTCAATATTACCGTAAACCCGCTGCCTGTGGTAACTTATACCTCCTGCAATGAGGTAATTACCACCCTGAACGGAAAAAAATTCATCCTAAACGGAGGAATGCCTTTATTGCTGGGAATTCCGAGCCAGGAGGGCTACACAACGGTCAATGGCGTCGCAGGTAATAATCCCATCGAAATAATTGGAGGAAAATACTACTTCAACCCCATGTTGCTGTCATCTTTTGAAACAGGGGTGTACCCGATTACTTACCATTATACAAACCAGTATGGCTGTACGGCAACCAGCGTCCTGAATCCGGCAAGTTATGTCACGGTTATTCCCGGGAACGGAACCTTTGCATGTGGAACCCTCTTTACTGACCCCCGCGACCTCTCAGGCGTTACGAAGTACTCGACGGTTATGATCGGCGCAAAATGCTGGATGCAGGAAAATCTCCGATATGGGTCCAACCAATCGTACACATCTCCCCAAACCAACAACTGCACATGGGAGCGGTTCTGTCTTTCAACTGATAATGCGAATTGCAGCCTTTATGGCGGGATGTACCAGTGGGATGAACTCATGCAATATGACGGCATTGACAAGGGCCAGGGATTCTGCCCGCCAGGTTGGCATGTGCCCAATGAGACGGAATGGGACAACATGATTACATTCGTGTCAGGTGGCATCGGAAATGGCGTTGCCGGATCTTATATGAAGGATATGAATCTCCCCACCTCCTTCAGGGGATTCCCCGCCGGAATTTTTTACCTCAACGACCTTCAGTCCTTTTTCAATGCAACACTGAAGGCGACTTTCTACTGGACCTCAACCTATGATGCCGCCACCAAAAAGGCTGTGGCAAGAGGCCTGAACACCAAAACTCCAAGTGTTTCACGCTATGAGAGTTCGAAGGCCAATGCATTCCCTGTCAGATGCGTAAAGGATTAAATTGTACCTTTGTGGCTGATTTTTCAACTGGGTTTCCTGTGTTCCATAAAGTACAACATCGCCTCTTGACCTCCTCCAAATTGAGGCTCTGGTGTTGTATTTTTATTTTATTAACCCCTGTTTTCTCCTTTTCCCAGATTTCAGTTCTTCCGGTTCCCCCGGCATGCGAGGGACAAAACATCCAGTTAACGGCTGTTGTGAATGGCATTTATGGTACTGAAAGCTATTCGTTTGAACAATTCCCATACAGCCCTGAACCCTACACGGGCGGCACGGCAGTGGTTATGACAGACGATGATGTGTATCCTGATAACTCAACAGGATTACCCATTGGATTTCCCTTTTGCTTTTTGAATTCATCGGTTGACTATTTCTGGATTGGTTCCAACGGGTGGATCAGCTTTTTACCAAACCAGCCAACAACATACCTGCCAACCGCACTTCCTGACCCGGGAGCGCCTAAAAGCGCCATCTTCGCCCCCTGGCAGGATTGGGACCCGGGAGTAGGCCCTCAAGCCGCCGAGGGGTATATTTTCTACCGAACCGAAGGGGTGCCGCCAAACAGGAAACTAATCGTTTACTGGAGGGATTGCCCGATGTACAATTGCAACACCTTGTATGGGCGTTTTCAAATTGTTATCCATGAATCAACAAACATCATCGATAATCACATCGCACGCAAACCCGATTGCAACTGGCAGGGCAACACCGCAACCCAAGGCATCCAGAATGCAACCGGAACCGCTCCTGTCTATATTGCCTTTGGAAGAAATCAAAATTCATGGGAGGTTTTGCCCGGGCAGGAGGAGAGCACCCATTTTGTGCCAAGCGGGATTACATGGCACGAAGGCACGCCAACAGGTCCGATCGTGGGTACCGGCGATATTATTCATGTCATAGCCACCGTTTCCACTACCTACTGGGCTGTGCTTGCCGCCTGCGATAATTCAGGGAATTACCAGGCGAGCGTCAATGTTATTGTCAATCCAATACCGGTTCCAACCTTTCTGAGCGGAGATATAGTTGCCTGTCAGGGCGACATCAAGACCTATACGACGGAACCCGGAAACAATCATTACAATTGGGTGATTACAGGGGGAATACCTGCAACCGGGGCTGGCGGAGGTGCCAATGATCCATGGATTGGGGTCCAATGGACAACTCCCGGAGCAAATTCTATCACCATAAGTTATATCTCCCCCGAAGGATGTGAGGCGCTGATTCCTGCCATCAGGAATGTTACGGTCAATGCGTTTGAAGTCCCTGTCATCACAACCATCGCCGACGAATTCTGCCCGGAAACAGAGGTAACCTTTACGACGCAGGCCGGGATGACCAATTACCTGTGGGATTATGCTGCCTCGGGCGCCACCTATGTTGCAGGCGGAACTACGGCCGACAATTTCATCATCCTGAAGTGGAGCCTTCCGGGACCGAAAACCATATTTGTGAATTATACGGATGCAGGGTGCACCGGCGATCCGCCTGGGTCCAAACAAATAACCATCAAGCCTGTTCCTTCGGTCGATTTAATCATTGACCAGGAATATTGCAACATCATGCCGGCACCTTCAACCATCATAAATGGCCCGGTGGCGAATACAACCTATACCTGGACAAACAGCAATACCAACATTGGCCTTTCCCCCGGAGGAACAGGAAATATTCCTGCATTTACCACGACAAATACCGGTTTAGTGCCGATCAGTGCCACCATCACGATCATCCCCGAAGCCGGCGGTTGCATCGGGTTGCCATCTTCTTACAACATCGTGGTCAACCCTGTGCCAATGGTAAACCCACTGACCGATCAGATATACTGCAATAACGGTCCGGCTTCATCAACAGCAGTAGGTGGTCCGGTGACAGGCGCGCTGTATTCCTGGACCAACAGCAACACAAATATCGGCCTTGTCGCCGGCGGAACCGGTAATATTCCCGCATTTATCGCCACCAACCCAGGTTCATCTCCGATAAGCGCGACCATCGCCGTGATTGCGGCTGCGAACGGGTGTACAGGACCGTCATCATCCTATCAAATTGTTGTGAACCCCACGCCAACTGTGGCGCCAATTCCCGACCAGCCAGCATGCAACAATGATCCTGTGCCGTCAACACTGGTAGCCGGGCCTGTCGGTGGAGCAACTTATACCTGGACCAACAGCAACACAAACATTGGCCTTGCTGCCGGCGGAACCGGGAATATTCCTGCATTTACCGCAGCAAATTCCGGAACAGCCACCATCAGCGCCACCATCGCCATCACCCCGGAAGCCAGCGGCTGCACGGGCATTTCATCCTCTTATACGATTGTTGTTTATCCCACGCCCACAATAATACCAATCACTGACCAGGCTTATTGTAACAATGAACCAGCCTCTGCAATAACAATTGGCAGCCCGGTAGCCGGTGCAAGTTACACCTGGACAAACAGCAATACGAACATAGGCCTGGCAGGCAGCGGAACAGGAGACATACCAGCATTCACCGCGTCAAACCCCGGCTCAGTTCCCGTCAGCGCAACGATCACCCTAGTACCTGTTGCCAATACCTGTGCCGGTAATTCGTCATCCTATAACATCATTGTCAACCCTACACCGGCTGTAAATTTCATCCCTGACCAGCCATTCTGTCACAACCAGCCTGCCCCTTTAACTTTGGTTAATGGCACCGTGGGCAATTCGACCTATTCCTGGTCCAACAGCAATACAAGTATTGGACTGGCCGCTGCGGGATCAGGCAGCATCCCTTCCTTCATAGCACAAAACGGCGGTTCATCACCGGTCAACGCCTATATCAGCATTGTTCCTTCAGCCAATGGATGTTTCGGTTCTTCCACAGGCTATACCATCACGGTGAATCCCTTACCGGTTCCGCAGATTTTTGGCCCTAATTCTGTTTGTACAGGATCAGCAGGTGTTGTATACAACACAAATCCCGGTATGATCGGTTATCAATGGGCTATTTCAAGCGGGGGAACCATTACCTCCGGCCAGCTAACTGATGCTGTTACGACCACATGGAACACGATCGGTCCTCAAACCCTTTCAGTGAATTACACGGATGGGAATGGTTGCACCACCCCGGTTTCCTCCACCTACAATATAAGCGTGCAAACGCTTCCTGTTCCTACCATCACAAGCGGAGACAACGCGGTTTGCGCAGGACAGGTTGTCACCTATTTTACGCAACCGGGTGCGACCACCTATGCATGGGGTTATCCTCCCATTGGGGTTACGAGGCTGTCGGGTGGTGATATTCATGACGATTTTATTGAATTAAGGTGGGACATCGCCAACGGATATGATATCAGTGTTAATTACAGCATCGGCATAGGATGTACAGCAGTGAACCCGACCATTTTTCATGTAACGGTTCATCCGAATCCCGTCCCATTGATAACAGGCCCGTCGGGCCCTGTTTGCGGATTTTCAACCCAAACCTATTCCACATCCGGTGGCCCCGGCCACACCTATTCCTGGACTGCAACGGGGGGCACTCCGGCCGGTGGAGGCGGCCCCAACAACAACACAATAAACGTTTTATGGGGAAATGCACTGCCTGTGTCTGTCGACCTGGCCGAAACATCCCATTACCCGGGGGTGAGCTGTACAGCGCAGGCTCCCACACTCTTTCCCGTTTTTAAGTCCTGGCCTGATGCTGCCGGAGCAATATCAGGGCCCACGCCGGTTTGCAATCAATGGACAGGCCAGGTTTACACTGTGCCAATTATTGCAAATGCCAGCAATTACGATTGGAGTTATTCAGGTTCCGGTGCAACCACAAGCATCAGCGGAAACTCTGTTACAATCAACTTTTCAGCAAACGCAACAAGTGGCCTTCTTACGGTAAAAGGCCAGAATGACTGCGGATATGGCCCTGGTTCACCGCCCTTTGCCATCACCGTCAACCCGGTTCCCATCGTTTCATACAACCTTTGCAATGATGCAGTTACGACTAAAAACGCAAAGCCATTCATTCTAAAAGGCGGACAGCCGTATGGCACCACTGGCACCTACCATTTAAATAATCCTGCTGCGACATCCCTGGCGGGTAATCTGCTTGACCCCGGCGATCCTGCTGTGCTTATCGGTTTCAACACAATATATTATACATATACAAACGTGAATAATTGCAAAGCAACGGCACAGCAGATCATCAGTGTGTTACCCTCAAACAGCAACCTCATATGCTTCGGCCATTTTACAGATCCCCGCGATACTAAAATTTATAAGATTATTCAGATCGGCGCCCAATGCTGGATGCAGGAAAACCTTCGGTATGCATCGGTTTCCATCCCATTTGACGATCCACAAACCGATAACTGTCTTGTTGAACGAAACTGCCTTGCCGGGGATCCCGATTGTTTACTGAATGGCGGATTCTACCAATGGGATGAGCTTATGCAATACAACGCTGTCAGCCAGGCCCAGGGGCTCTGCCCCCCCGGGTGGCATATTCCCGACGAGGCAGAATGGGATATTTTGATTGCCGCAGTCTCCGGAGGCACGGGAAATGGCACAGCAGGTTCATTTATGAAAGATATTAACCTGAGCAGTTCTTTCCAGGCCGAGCCCGCTGGAATTTTCTACCTGAATAACCTTCAGTCATTTACCACCTCCTATGCCAAGGCAACCTTTTTCTGGACTTCAACAATTAATGCTACAGCCAGTTTACCTGTTGCACGGGGCCTTAACAGCAAAACCCCCAGCGTATCGCGTTATGAGAGCTCCAGTGCGAACGCCTTCCCGGTAAGGTGCGTCAAGGATTAACCATATTTTATTCGTACTTTTACAGTTAAATTTTCAAATCTCTAAAAATGACGCTCCCGGGACGATACTGGCTACTGCCGCTTCTGATCCTTGGAATGTTATTTCCCGTTGCCGTTAAATGCCAGGTACAGGTGACCCAGGGAACCGGCATCGGCCTCACCCCCCAGGAATTCGTCGAGACCTACCTTGTCGGCACAGGGATCACGGTTTCCAATGCAAAATACAACGGTTCCTCCGAACCGCTTAACAGCACGAACCGCATTCCGCTCAAGTCGAGAGATCAGATTGGATCATTTTTGAATTCAGGAGGTGCCGAACTTGAACTTGGCATCGTCGGCGGCGTGTTGCTTTCATCAGGATTTACGGGGAAAGCAGTAACAGGCAATAATCCCAGTGATGACATGTGGGGGAACAGTCAGCCGGCAGAAAGTGATCCGGATCTTGTAATACTGGCCAACAACACTATTAATGATAAATCTGTCCTGGAATTTGATTTTGTTCCTCAAACGGATGTCGTAACCTTCAGGTATGTATTCGGTTCCATTGAGTTTGATCAATATTGCAGCTCCATCAACGATGCCTTCGGACTTTTTTTAAGCGGGCCTGGCATTTCCGGCGGGCTTGGATTTGTGAATGACGCCGTTAACATCGCCTTGCTGCCGAACAGCACAAATTATGTGAACATTTTCAATATCTGTGCAGCCGACCAGGGGAACCTCGGAAATGGAATCTACTCTTGGTGGAACGATAAAAAGGATAACTTCTCCTACAACCGCCTGACCCATGTTTTTTCTGCAAGTTATACCGTAGTCTGCAACCAGACCTATCATATGAAATTCGCCATCGGTGATGCATCAGACGGAGTGCTGGATTCAGGAGTATTTCTTGAGCAAAACAGTTTTTCCAGCAATAATGTTACCAGCACCACCACATTTTCCAACCCCCTCACAGGTCAGCTCCTCGTTGAAGGGTGCAACAATGTCTCCCTCGTCTATTCAATCGCGTTGGCTAAACAGACAGAACTGAGCATCGACCTGGTCATTCATCCCTCCGGAACTGCAAACCAGGCCGACATCACCCCAAATCCCTTCCCGAATAAAGCTTTTATTCCTGCCGGTCAGTTGCAATCAACACCTATCCTGATCAATGCCATTCTGGATGGGATCACAGAAGGAACCGAAAACCTGGTAATTAAAGGAACCCCGCCCATCATCTGCGGAATAGACAATACGATTACCAATGAGTTTTCGATCAACGATTATAACGCACTCACGATCAGCATGCCAAATGTCACAATCTGTGACGGGAATTCCTACACGCTGGCCCCCGTCATCGTTGGAGGGCAACCCATCCTCCCGGCAAACACCTATGACTTTCTATGGAGCACCGGAGCAACGACAGCCAGCATCGTGGTTTCACCTCCCCCCGGCCCCAACCTGTATTCGGTTACGGTTACCGATGCCTGCAGCCAGACCATTTCAAAGGAGATATCCGTTGATGTTGGCACTGCACCGGGGCCTGCCGGCCAAATTACCGGGATTGCAACGATCTGCACACCGCTCGCCGGTGTCAACTATTCCATACCGATCATCCCGGGAGCTGAAAGCTACTTATGGACGTTCCCCGCCGGAGTTACCGTTACATCAGGCGGCAACACCAACGCGATCACGGTTGCCTTCAGCACTTCAGCAACCTCCGGCACCATCAGCGTAAAGGGCCACAGCACCTTTTGCGGCGACGGTGCTCCATCGATCCTTTCGCTTACCATAAACCCATCGCCTGAACCCGCAGGCCCGATCAGCGGTTTGGCCTCACTTTGCCAGGGGCCTTTGCTCCATAGCTATTCCATCGTTCCTCTTCCGAATGCGGCCAGCTATGATTGGGCGGTACCACCCGGGGTAATCATCGTTTCGGGTTCAGGTACGAACACAATCTCATGCCTTTTCGGACCCGGGTCACTTTCCGGAAACTTCACTGTTCAGGGCTATAATACCCAATGCAACTATGGTGCACCTTCCATTTTGGCGGTAACCGTCAATCCGCTTCCCGGAAATGCAGGCTCAATAGCAACCACCGAAGGATCGGTGGTATGCCAGCGCCAGGACGGAGTGGCCTACAGCATCACGCCAGTGCCTTTTGCATCGACGTACAATTGGTACTACACCGGCACCGGCGTAACCCTTACCAATAACGGGGCCGGCCTGCTCATTGATTTTTCATCCACAGCCACATCCGGTACCCTCACGGTCAACGGACAGAATAGTTGCGGCGGCGGACAGATGTCGCTGCCGTTCTCCATTACCGTCAAGCCAAAACCAACCGTTCAATTTTCAGTTTGCAATGCCATTAAAACCACGAAAAACGGCCGCCCCATTGTATTAAGGGGGGGGAACCCGATCGGAAGCGGAGGGGTTTACAGCGGCACGGGTGTTGCGCTGGTTCCGCCCGACACCTATGTTTTTGATCCGTCAAACAACGCCGTAGCCGGCGGTACACAGGTAACCGGCATCAATCACCAGGTCATGTACCGCTATACGAATTCACAGGGATGTTACGATGATCAAACCATCGAGATCGCAGTTTATGCATCGAATGGTGGCGAACCTTGCCCCGGACCGCTGAAAGATCACCGTGACGGACAGGTTTATCCCTCTTTTTTATCGGGGACAGGATTCAATGCGCGATGCTGGATGGCCGCAAATTTGAATTACGGCACCTTTACGGATGATCAAACGGTGCAAACAGATAATTGTACCTATCAAAAATATTGTCCGGGAAATCTCGACCCGCAATGCCTGTTATCCGGAGGCTATTATCAATGGGGAGAACTTATGGAATACCAGGAAAATAATGGCTTTCAGGACATCTGCCCTGCCGGATGGCACGTTCCTGGCGCAGCGGAATGGCAGGTGCTGATCGATGACTACCAGGGCGACGGCATTGCCGGCAGCAACCTCATCGACCCGAACGCTTCGCCCGGGTTCCACGGGCTGCTCAACGGGATCCTCTATCTGAACAGTGTATGGGCGTTCGATGCAAGTGATAATATTAACGCAACCATGTTCTGGACTTCAACCACGACAGGCGGCAGGCCGATCGCACGAGGATTAAATGTTATCACGCCATCCGTTTCTAAATACGAAAGCTCCGGGGCCAATGCCTTCCCGGTGAGATGTGTCCGGAATTAAAAACAGATACCTGAAACCATGCTGCCTGTCCGATTAACTGCCCGTCCGTTTGTCCCCCTGTTCGCCGCCTTATGAAGATACTCCTGATCGAAGACGAAAAAGAGTTGTCAGGCTCCATCCTGGAATACCTGCAAAAAGAAAATTATCTCTGCGAAGCGGTCTTTACCTTTGAACAGGCTGAAGAGAAAATCAACCTATACCAGTATGACTGCGTTGTTGTTGATATCAACCTGCCCGATGGAAGCGGACTGAACCTTATCCGCACCCTCAAAAAAAACAAATCTGAAACCGGCATCATAGTTATTTCAGCCAGGAATTCCCTGGATGATAAAATAACCGGGCTCGAAATTGGCGCTGATGACTATCTTACGAAACCGTTCTATTTACCTGAACTCAATGCCCGCATCAAATCCATCATCCGCCGGCGCAGTTTCGGCGGAGCCAATGAAATACTGTTTAATGAGTTGCAGGTGCTTCCCGATTTAATGGAGGTAACCGTGAACGGACAATCCCTTGCCCTGACAAAAAAGGAGTATGACCTGCTGATCTTCTTTCTTTCCAACAAAGACAGGGTGCTGACCCGCGAAGCCATAGCTGAACATTTGTGGGGCGATGAGATGGACATGGCCGATTCGTTCGACTTCATTTATACGCATATTAAAAATCTGCGAAAGAAAATCATGGAAAAAGGCGGCGACGACTACATCAAAACCATTTATGGCATGGGTTATAAATTCACCGACCAATGAAGTTGTTAACCCGCACATCATTATCCTACATCTTCATCTCCATGCTGGTTTTTATCATCAGCGGCCTTGTTTTCTTTAACCTCCTCAACCGTATCTTTAAAAACCAACTTGATGAAACGCTCAATGAAGAAAAACTTCTCATCGAGCAAACGATCAACTATTCCGACAGTGTTCCCGATTTCAGACTGGTATTCGGACATATGATTGACGTGACAATCCTTAATGAACTGCAGAAAAAAAACGGATATATCAGGGATACGCTGATGTTCGACAATGACCTTGGTACGTTTGCCTCATTCCGCCATCTTTTCGCTGAAAATACCTCCATCTGGCAAAAAGGATACACCATTAACATATACAAATCCCTGGAGGAAAATGAAAAGCTGATCGGTGAAATTGTCGTTTCCATGGGCCTGATATTTATCAGCTTGCTTCTGATGCTGGTCATTGTCAACTACTTTATTACCAGCCGCATATGGATCCCATTTTACAGAACACTCCATAACCTCACCCGGTACGACATCAACCAAACCGCGTCAATTGATCTTGTAAAAACGGATATCTTTGAATTTAACCTCCTGAATCATGCAATTGAAAAAATGTCAATGAAAATACGCCATGATTATATGAGCCTCAAGGAATTTAATGAAAATGCCGCACATGAACTTCAAACACCCCTGGCGATTATCAAATCAAAACTTGAATTGCTGATCCAGAATGAAAACCTCGATGAAAACCAGCTTCGTTTGATCAGTGCGGTATTTGAGGCCACAACGCGCATTTCAAAACTGAACCAGGGTTTGCTCCTCATCTCTAAAATTGAAAACAACCAGTATCTCCAAACCGAAGAAGCCGACCTGGCCAAATTAGTGGATAATACCATCGACCATTTTGCAGAGATGATTGATCACAGGACAATTACCATATCAAAAAATTATCAGCATCCGGTCCTGTTGAACATGAACCCCTCTTTGGCTGAAATATTTATTACAAACCTTGTATCAAATGCCATCAGGCACAACCTCGTCCATGGCAGGATAGATGTGACCATTCAAAAAGATTGCATGATCATTTCAAATACCGGGCATCACCTGAAAACAGACCCGGGCGAACTTTTTGAACGCTTCAGGAAGTCGGAAAGCAATCCCGATTCAGTCGGGCTTGGGCTCTCGATCGTCCAAAAAATTGCCGACCTCTACCAAATGAAAGTAGACTACCAGTACAACGATGGACTGCACACCTTGAAAATTAATTTCAGGTAACGACGAACTTCAAAATTAACACAGAATCATGAATCAAATTTGCACCAATATTTTAACTTCAGCACCAATTTATATGATGAAGAAAGCACTGTTAATAGTTTTTCTGGGAATTTACAGTACGTTTATTTTCGCCCAAACCAAAACAGAATTGCAAACTTCTGAACTCCAGAAGCCCATTTTAGAGTATATTTCCAAGAATTTCCAAGACTATTCCATCAACAAAGTTTTCAAGGTTGATGCTAAAGGCGTGATCACCTACGACATTTGCATTAATAAAAATAAAACATACGAGAAACTTTTCTTCGACAAGGAGGGGAAATTTCTCAGGAAGGAGTCCTGTTCGCTCGAATGCTGCCAGCCATCGAAAAAGAATTAACCTTCAGCCAGCCCGCCTTCTTTCATTTTTTCACTAACCAAAATCAACTTAATTCCAACTCCATGAAAAAAACAATGCTTTTACTTATTGCAGCTATCTTCTCCATTGCTGTATTTGCTCAGGACCGTAAACAAACTGAAATAAAGATCAGTCAGCTTCCCAAAGAAACGACCAAATGGGTGTCAGAAAACATTGCCGGCGGTAAAATTGTCCGGGCCGGGCAGATGGATGAAAAGGGAACACGTTCATATGCCGCTGTAGTTGAGAGCAACGGACAAAAATATGTTTATTTGTTTGATAAGAACGGCAAATTCACCGGGAAAGGCGACCCTGGCAAATTTAAAGGTCAGCCTGCAAAAACTACAAAGGCCGTTGCCCCGGCAACACCGCCATCAGGAACCAGTACCGACACGAAAAAATAGCCGGCCGCCACTGTAACAAAAGAGGTCGCACCGAAGAAATAGCGCCTTGCGGTATAACGCTACAAAGGCAGTCTCCTGAAAAGCAGACTGCCTTTTTTATTGCTTATTTTTTCGTTATTTCCATATCTTTGATATATTTGCAAAAAGAGATATTGCCTTACCACGTCAAACAAATGAAATAAAACATATTGTTATGGGATATACGCCAGATAAAAAAGTACTGAAGAAAAAACAATCCACCACCTCGCCTTTTGATGGAATTCGTTCCCATTGGGTTCAAAAAAAGCCTGTGATATTATTTGTCCTTGGCTTTGCCGTCTTAATGATCCTTTTCTATGCATTATTGCTTTCCGATTTCTTTCAAAACAATATTCAACTCAGTATCATTGCATTGGATGCAAAAATTTCGAGCATGATCCTGAATATATTCGGTGTTGAGACCACGGCAAACAAAGAGATGCTCAACTCACCTGCCTTTTCAATCAGCATTGCCAGGGGTTGCGACGGACTTGAGGCAATGGCCTTGTTTGCTTCAGCGCTCCTCTCCTTTCCTGCCAAATGGAAGCACAAACTGATCGGCTTTATCGGGGGTATGGCCATCCTGTTCGCCCTCAACATCGTGAGGGTTGTATCGCTTTTCCTCATCGGGTTGCATTATCCAAAGGCCTTTGAGTTCATGCACGTGGAGGTATGGCAGGTCATCTTCATCATCTTTGCAATCGGGTTATGGATTTTTTGGATAAAATGGTCGCGAAAGGAGACTGCCCATGCTGCAAAGTAGAACTTTATGGCTTTTCCTGTTGAAGGCAGTTGTTCTGTATGGATTGCTGTCAGCTCCCCTTGCATTTTACGATGAAGCATATGGTGATTTTTACAGGAAAGTGGCCGATCAATGCTTCGGTCATTTCAGGGGACCCGGTTTCGCCAAATTCAATGAGATGAAAGATCCTGCGATGACGCACACCAACATCGGGAATTACACGCTTGCCCTTGCCGACGGATCCTTCGATACCGCAGCCGTCGACATCAACACCCGCATCCTGGGTTACCTTCCAACCATTCTGCTGATCTCTCTTGTGCTGGCCTCGCCGGTTCCCTGGAGAAGGAAACTGTTTGCGTTAGCCACGGGATTCGTATTGGTGATGCTTCTCATTATTTTTAAACACTGGATCTCCATCCTCTACCAGTGTGAGCAAAACCCATGGCTGAAACTGACAAATTTCACCGGCACAGGGAAGAAGATATTTGACTTCACCAATGCGTTCATCTCCACATCTTCTTTTACAGTACCCTATTTTGTGGTCGGCATATGGCTCCTGGTCACCTTCAGGATGGAAGACCTCAAGGCCTATACGGGTAAAACCAGGAAATAATCAAATTACGCGTCACGAGTCACGCGTCACGATTTAACCCATTTTGCAGCTCAGCTCCCCTCAATTGTTAAATTTTCATAAAAAAACGACCAAAACAGGTGTATTTTTATCTTATTAACCTGGCATAACACAGCATCCATTCTTTATCTTATTCAAAATCAATGTTGACATTTT
>JBBQUQ010000063.1:0-20564 GCA_038212325.1 Bacteroidales bacterium | reverse complement strand
GGTCACAATTTGTGACCTCAAGTTTTCAAATTCGGATTTCGTCAATTCGAACATGAAGTCACGTGGAAATCTTTGAATATTACAAGCCAAAAGGTAATACAAAAATCTGTAGTTTTTTTCGATATTTTTTCTCTAGGTCCTGTCGCCGGGGATATCGTCGCATTAAACCTAATCAACCCCGGACAAACCACACGGTGGACTTCATCTGAAAGTTGCAAACCGGCAAGAAGGCACTTTTTTGTCGAAAGAAAATTGTGAATATCTGAATACGATCGCTACAGATGAAGCGGATCCGCTGCCCCCTGATTCGGGTGTGAACAAAGCCATAATCCGTGTTCATTTCGAGGAAGCCGACTTGCTTGCTGATCTTCAGAGGATCGGTCCAGTAGTCATCACCATCGAGCATGGCTACATAATCGCAGTCGGCATTCATGATGCGCTTTAATACCTGCATCGTATTGCCGACCACACCCAGGTTTTTTTCATGCCTGATGATCTCCACCATACCTGGATACAGCTCCTGGTAAAACCGGCAAACAGCAAGTGTTCCGTCGGTGCTGGCATCGTTGCCGATAAACATCCTCACAGGGTAATCACTCTTTTGATTCAATACGCTTTCAATACATTGTGCGATGAATGTCTCCTGGTTAAAGGTCACAATGCAAACCCCGACGGTCGGCTGCATGGCTGTAAATGTTTGTTGATCCGTTTAAACTTTGGCTGGTTCGTTGGGTCAAAGTGTATTATCGTATCTTTGATATCGTATCACGCAACTTCACCTGAAATTCTGATCATATGAACAGACTGATATCGATTATTTACGGTGCATGGCTGGTATTCTGCATCCTGGATTTCCAGGCCAGCGGTCCCGATCCGGGCGGCCAGGTACTTGTTTCGGGCGAGGATGTGATCGTGATATAATATCATGCCATCTCCGGCGTTCTTGATTACATATCAATTACATAAGATACACTGGATGGAACCTGTCATCATTCCCGATCGAAGAGCCGTAGAAAGTACGATCGAATGCATTTTCGAACTGCTTTTCCCTGCCAAGCAATCAACTGTAAACGAGGCGGCCGACGGCCTGCTTGCATGCCTGCAAAAGCAGTTGCCGGCATTGCTCGACGGTCTCACAGATAAGAAAGAGGAGGTTGCCGCCAGCTTTCTCAAATCTTTTGATGACACCCGGGAGACCCTGCTGAAAGATGCCGCATTCATTCTTGAATCGGATCCTGCCGCCACCGGAATCACGGAAGTCATTGCGATATATCCCGGCTTCTATGCCATATTCTGCTACCGCATCGCACACCTGCTGGCAAAGCTGTCGGTTCCGCTGCTTCCCAGGATGATCACCGAACATGCTCATCGTGTTACAGGCATCGACATTCATCCCCTCGCCATGATAGGCACTCCGTTTTCGATCGATCACGGCACGGGGATCGTCATCGGCGAAACGGCACACATCGGAGATCGTGTGAAGGTATACCAGGGGGTCACTCTGGGCGCCCTGAGCGTGGATAAAAGCAGGGCATCCAAAAAAAGGCATCCCACCATCGAAGACGATGTGATTTTATATGCGGGCTGCACGATTCTCGGCGGCGAAACGGTTGTCGGGAGAGGCAGCATCATCGGGGGAAATGTGTGGCTCACCGACAGCATCCGGCCATTTTCGGTGGTATACCATAAGAGTGAGATCATTGTCAGGAATCACCAGGATTACAAGGATCCGGTTAATTTTATTATCTGAATATTTCTCGCAGATTGCCGCTTTTTATTTTTCACATCAAACACAAAATCTTATGAAAGCAAACTCAATATTGGAAACCATCGGGAACACCCCGCATGTAAAGATAAACCGTTTATTTCCCCCGTCATTTTCGGTCTGGATCAAGCTGGAGAGGGCCAATCCCGGGGCCAGCATCAAAGACCGCATTGCGCTGGCCATGATCAATGATGCAGAACAGCAGGGAATCCTTCGGCCGCACAGTGTCATTATCGAGCCCACCTCGGGAAACACCGGCATCGGTTTAGCCATGGTGGCTGCCGTGAAAGGATATCGTGTGATTTTGGTGATGCCTGAATCGATGTCGCTCGAACGAAGGAAAGTCATGAGCGCTTACGGCGCCGAATTTGTGCTGACCCCCCGTGAAAAAGGGATGAAAGGCGCCATTGAGCGGGCAAAAGAGCTGCTGCTGGAAACCCCTGGTTCGTGGATGCCGCAGCAATTTGATAACCCTGCCAACCCCTTGATTCATTCAACGACGACGGCCCGGGAGATCATTCGCGATTTTCCGGAGGGGCTTGATTACCTGGTCACCGGCGTGGGAACAGGCGGACATATCACCGGCTGTGCAGAAGTACTTAAAGCTGCATTCCCGCAGCTCAAAGTGTATGCCGTTGAGCCCGAATTATCCCCGGTTCTGAGCGGAGGTACACCTGGCCCGCACCCCATCCAGGGAATCGGGGCCGGTTTTGTTCCGGGCGTTCTGAAGCCTGAATTGCTTGACGGCATTATCAAGGTAAGCAAAGATGACGCTTACGGCTTCGCACAACGGGCAGCCAGGGAAGAGGGGATTTTTGTCGGGATCTCAACAGGCGCATCCCTGGCGGCAGTCCATCAGAAATCCGTTGATTTTGCTGCCGGGGCCAGAATCCTGACATTTTGTTATGATTCCGGGGAGCGGTATCTTTCGACAGAAGGATTGTATTAACAAAGACCTCCGCTGAAAATATCCGGAAAATAAATTATTTTTGCAGGATATGATGAACCCCGACCGGACCACCGCACTTGAACTGCTTTCAAGGCATGTGAAAAATGAGAAGATGATCTTCCATTGCCTTGCCTAACGGATGAAGGAAAAGATGTTCGCCGCATCAGTAATCCGCAGCTCCAAGTTGCAGTTCACGCACGTTGACCTTGTCAAATGTATCGTTGGCCGAAGGTGATAGTCAAAATACCTTTGCGAATCGGTTACCAGCGCGATCAGAAGGGCTCCTTGCGATTTTAGTTCGCGGATGTCGACCCCACTGCCGCTTTTTTCGAATGACCAGAGGCCATAAGGGCGAAGCAAGCCCTCCCAGGCCTTGAACCTGTTCGTCTTATCGGGTGAACCATCGATGGAGAAGCCCAGCGGGGTGGTTCCTCCGCGGTCGGCTTCAATGGCGACGATGTGTTGTTCCTTCCCGGCGTCGGCCAGCTCCGCATGATATTCCTTTTAAGAGGCCAAAAATACAACAAAAACCCGCCTGTCCGCCCATCCGCCCGTACGGCCGTACGCCTGCAAAAGTTATCAACACCCCCTTCACCTTTTGCTTCCTAACTGGATTAAGCGGAAAAAACTATGGCAAAGAACATCTATTCAGCCTGCCTGGCGTTGCTTGCAGTGCTTTCGTGCCAGGGCCAGATCGCAGCCTGGGATTTTTACGGGCAATATTCACCGGCAACCTTTGGAGCCACAACGTTTAACATGAACCTGGCCGCATCAGGCGGGGCAAGCAATATCACCCGCGGTTTCGGGGCATCTGCATCCGGCGGGGCGCACTCGTTCCGCACCACAGGATTCCAGAATAACGGGATATCCACAGCCAATGATGATTATTTCCAGGTTACCCTCCAGCCGCTGCCCGGATTCAGGATGACCCTTTCCACTCTGGATGCGAAATTCAACGGAACCTCCTCCTTTTTCAGCAGTCCGGGAGTTACCTCCCAGTTTGCCTACAGCCTCGACGGGGTCAATTTTGTTCTTATCGGGGCTCCTGTGCAATCTGCATCCCTGGCCATGGTACAGATAAACCTCGCGGCAATCGCCGATCTGCAGAATGTTTATGCCGGAACGACCATTACGCTGAGGTACTATGCCAGCGGGCAGACAGCCACCGGCGGATGGGGGTTCTACTCCGGTTCGCCGGGAACGAACGGCCTTGCAGTTGGCGGAACGGTTACCCCTGCGATCATCACAGCACCCGGCCTGCAGGCCTCGAACATTGCCTTCAGCAGCATCGGGCAAACGCAGATGAGTGTTTCGTGGACGCCGGGGAACGGGGAGAAGCGTGTGGTAAAGATCAACACATCAAGCAGTTTTACCGATCCGGCTGATGGCGACGACCCGCCGGCCAGCCCTGTTTATGCCGGGAGCGGGGAGCAGGTGGTGTACAACCATTCGGGCACCTCCATTCCTGTTGTGACCGGCCTGGCTGTGGGAGTGACCTACTGGTTCAGGGTTTATGAATACAATGGGTCGGGAACACTGACGATGTTCAGCACCCTGGCCGCAGCAGGCAATCCTTGCAGCCAGCCAACCTCCGGCATCATGCTGGCGCCTGCAATCAATTCACCAACGGCAGTGGCGATCACCGCCGGAAGCGCCATCCTCGGCGGCCATGTCGCAACGGATGGCGGAAGTACGGTAACTGAGCGGGGGACAGTTTGGAACGTTTCATCCCCCGTGACGATCGCCGACCATAAACTTCCCGAGGGGGGCAATGATACCGGCTTTTTCAGCCATCTGCGCATGGAATTTCCACCTGCCACACATATTTATTATGCTGCTTACGCGACAAACGCGACCGGCACCTCGCTGACCCCGGAATCATCTTTTTACACCCTTGCCTCCGAACCACCGGTTCATGTGACTGGGTTTACTGCCATTCCCGACGGGGCAACCAGCATCTCACTGTCGTGGAATCCGTTGGCGACAGGCGCCGACGGCTATCTTATCCTGCAGCGGCAGGGAAGCGGCCTCCCAACGGGGTTACCCTCCGACGCCCAGCAATATGCGCCGGGAACCATGCTTGGTGAAGGGATTGTTGCGGCCAATATTTTCGGCGGAGCGACCGGAACCCTAACCATCGCCGGTTTGTCGCCCGGAACCACCTATGCGTTTACCATCTTCCCCTATGCGTGGGACGGTACCGCTCAGCAGACCACGAATTACTTTATCCAGCCGCCGGTTCCCATCGCCTGGGCCACCACCGGTATACCAGCCGTTACAACGTACCACTGGACCGGCGCCTCCGGCACCGACTGGAATATGGCAGGAAACTGGAACCCTTTGCGAACGGTTCCGGCGCTGAACGACATCCTGGTCTTCGATACAGGCGGAGCCTGGACCATCATCAATGTTCCGGTACAAACCGTAGGCCAGGTTGAGGTTTCAGCGAATACATCGGTCACCCTGCATGGGCCCGGAAGCATCCATATTGCGGGGAATTCCGGAGAGGACCTGCTGGTTGTGCAGGGGAGCCAGCTGAATATATCCGGTGCAGGTGCAGTGAGCATCTCGCTTGAAGCCGGAGCCACAGGCCTGATCAGTGGCGGGATGACCTTTACAGGTGGAGGCCACCGGCTGCTTTCCGCATCCGCCGGAGGGGTGGTTTTTACGTCCGGCAGCATCTTCCGTGCAGGGAGCGGTTTCACTGGCAATGCCTTTGGAACAGCGAGCCTGAACTCCGTAATCTTCAGTCCGGGATCATTGTATGCATGCCAGTCAGGCGGAAACCCATTTGGCGCGCCGGCGCCGGCGTCTGTTGTAATCTTCGAGGCGGGAAGCCTTTACAGGATCGATGCCTATTCGGTTCCCTCTTTCGGCGGCCGCACCTACGGCGATTTCGAGATGAATTATCCCGGCTCCATCACCTCAACCGGATCTTCCGCGGTGTCGATCGGCAATTTCAGGGCGTCGCAGGGAACATTTTACTTCAATGTGACCGGTGCGCCAGGGCACACAATCAAGGGGAATATCAGCGTAGCGCAAGTGGCAACGCTGATATTTGACCCGGCGACAACAGGTACGGTCATGCTGAACGGGAGTTCGCCCCAGGTTGTTTCAGGCACGGGATCGGTCATGGCCGGCCCGTTTTCGACCATCAGTCCATGCAACAGCAGCGGCGTGACCCTGACGATGAATGCTTCGCTCAACCATATGACCATCGCCGCCGGAGGGTTGTTCACCATCGCGCCCGGTGCAGAACTTACCCTGAACGGCAACCTGGTTGTCGAAGCCCCGGCAGCTGTATTGACCCCTTAAACCGAATGGCCGAGGGTGCAAAGCGACAATGACGGAATTGAGCAGTGAAGAAGAACTATTGCTTATCTTTGTATTTTATTGCAATCGTTAATCATCCGTCAACGCCAATATTTTGCTGAATACTTTACGCCACCTGCACCGCCACCTGCGGACATTCATTCTTGTTTTGTTACCGGTACTGATTTTTTCTGCTGTTTCCGGACAGATTCCTGCCGGTTATTACAGCCCGGCTGCGGGTAAAAATGGCGAAGCGCTGCAGATTGCCCTGTACAACATCATCAAGGGCCATACGGTGGTGAGTTACACCCCCGGCGTATGGGATGCATTTTATTCGACCGACAAAAAGCCGAACGGGAAGGTGTGGGACATGTATTCCGATGTTCCCGGCGGGACCCCACCGTATGAATACACCTTTGGAACAGGCCAGTGCGGCATTGGCGGCGGCGGGGTAGAGGGCAACTGTTACAGCCGGGAGCATTCCTTTCCAAAGAGCTGGTTCAATGAACTGTCACCCATGGTTACCGACCTCTTTCATATCTTTCCGACCGATCAGTATGTTAACAACATGCACAGCAATTACCCTTTCGCCGCCGTGGGAACCATCACAGCCACATCGCTGAATGGCAGTAAAAAGGGACTTTGTGCGACAACCGGTTATTCAGGGATCGTTTTTGAGCCGATCGATGCCTATAAGGGAGACTTTGCGAGGGCTTATTTTTACATGGCTACCCGCTATGAGAATGTCATTGCCACCTGGCCTGCCAACGATCCGAATGCCGACGCAGTGCTTAACGGATCCTCATACCCTGCGTTTGAAACATGGTACGTGAATTTGCTCATCTCCTGGCACAACCAGGACCCCGTTTCGGCCAAAGAGATTTCGCGGAACGACTCGGTATTCAAAATCCAGCACAACCGGAATCCCTTTATCGATCATCCTGAATTTGTTGACTCTGTGTGGATGCCATCGGGGCCCCAGCCCGAACCCTCGAACCATGTTACCGGCTTTACGGCGGCGACCGGCACCCCTCCGTACGGCACGATCCAGCTTAGCTGGACCGATGCGCCAGGGCCTGTTGTACCGGCCGGGTACCTCATCAGGGGCAGTGCCGTAAGCTATGCAGCAATTGTTTCCCCGGTCGACAGCGTACCGGTATCCAACGCGGGGTTGGATAAAAACACAGGATCGGGGGTACAGAACTGTACTTTTTCTGGACTTTTATCAAGTACACCTTATTATTTTAAAATTTTCCCATACACCAATGCCGGAAACTCCATCAATTATAAATCCGGCGAATCTGTGCCAAATGCCAGTGCGACCACTTCCGGCGGAGTGAGCGTGCTTCAGCCAGGCGACATTGCCATTGTTGAATACGGATCGGTTAATCCCGACAGGCTGTCGTTCATAACGTTTAATCAGATCAACGCAGGCACCGTGATCAATTTTACCGACAATGGATTTGCCGGCCCGGGAGTGGTGAGGACAGGCGAAGGGTTTCTTGTATATACTGCCCCGACAATCATTGCGGCGGGCACCGTGGTTTCGTGGTATAACGGGATGACCCTTGCCGGAACAGGCTGGAGTTCGGGCAGTCCCAGCAATTTCGCGTTTAATGAAACCGGGGATCAGTTGTTTGCATACCAGGGCGCCTGGGGAACAGACCAGTTACTGATTTGCGGGCTGAACGCGGGAAATGCAGGATGGATCACTTCCGGCACGGCTGGATCGAGTACCTCTTATTTCCCGGCAGGGCTCGCCAATGAGGTAAATTCGCTTACCTTTCCTGAGAAGAACGGGAATTACACCTTAATTTCTGCCGGTTCGGTCAAT
Organism: Bacteroidales bacterium; assembly: GCA_038212325.1. Classification (GTDB taxonomy): domain Bacteria; phylum Bacteroidota; class Bacteroidia; order Bacteroidales; family FEN-979; genus CAIVAT01. The sequence continues at coordinate 12,704 of JBBQUQ010000063.1, read as the reverse complement.
GCATTGGGAAGCCTCTGCACTAACAGTGCGAACTGGACCAGGAGCAGTGCGGTGCTGGCCACGCCTGCATGGGGCTTCAGCATCCTCAGTGTCACCACGCTTAATCACAATGCCACAGTGTTTAACCTTGCAGTGGGCATCGGAGAGGTCGTTACCATTGATTTTGGGTTTGTCCTGACGGTTACGGGAAATATCACCGTCAATTAAGCATCAGAGGTAGCAGTTTTGCTCATCGAATTTTTCACCAAATTTTGCCTGGTATTTGTGCAGCCGGGTTTCCAGTGATTTCTGGTAAATTGCCAACTTGATGCTTATCAATGCCTGCTGAATATCAAACGGCTTGATCAGGAATGCGTGGGGCTTTGTTTTGAACGCCTCTTCGAACACATCCATCTGGCTCATTCCAGTGAGAAAAACCAGGGCAAAATTAAATTTTTCCATCAGGATATGGGCAGCTTCGATGCCGTTCATCCGTCCTGCAAGGGAAATATCCATCAGGACAATGTCGGGAAGGTCTTCCTGCCGGTGAATGTCGTCGATGAATTTCAGACCTTCCTCAGCTTTACGGAATATAGCAATAACCTCATAATTAAATTGCTGAATCTGTCTCTTCAGGTCATTGGCTAAAAGGAATTCGTCTTCAAATATCACAATCTTAACAGGACGCATAGCAGGTAATGTTCCTGCGAATATACACTAAATTTCGTAAAATATACCTATCAGCAGAAAAAAAAATACAATCAGGCGTTATATGGTGTGCGTTCAGGCAGGAAGATGTTCGCGGATTTCCAGCATTTGTTCACGGGTGAGCCCCTCGGGTTCTGTCCCGGCAGATTTGCACTGAAAGTAAATCTTCGATGATTTGGCAAGAATATCCAGGTTGTCGAACGCCTCAGACAACGATCTTGCAATGGCCATGCATCCATGCTTTTCCCAAACAATAACCTTGTGCTTTTCGAATCCCTTAGCAGAAGCATGGGCAATATTTTCACTTCCGGGCAGGTTAAACGGGATAAATCCGATCCCTTCGGGCAGAAAAAGGAGGGTTTCGGGATGCATTCCCCAAAGCAGCAGGTTGATTGCGTCTTCGGAGGTATAAGCTGCTATTTGCGTAAGTGCGATTAACTCAGTGACATGTGCATGCAGCACCACTTTCTCCGACGATTTTTTTTGCTGCAGCTGCTGCTGGATGGCCAGGTGGGTAGCCAGTTCGGAGGTTGGCAGCAGGGAGGTCTTTTCCTGGTTTTCATCGATGATGTGATAAGCGGTACCCGAATCGCTGATGTAAATAAAGCAGGTGTTTTCGGCAGGATGTTTGGCGGTATCCCGCATGCGGGTGCCTGTACCGGAAACTAAAAACAATTTCCGGGAAAGGTCGCCGTATCTTTTCGACAACGGGTAAAATGGGTAAGCAGAGAGGCGATCGAGCTCCTTTTCGTGAAAAAAGCCGGTGACATTGATTGAAAAGTTTCCGGCGTTGCGTTCCGCCCAGCCCCTGTCCCACAGGTATTGCGCAATGCCGGCAATTTCTGCAAAAACAGGTTTCAACTCTTTTTTCAGGAAGATGTCGTTGGGATAATTCAACAGGTTGTCAATATTTCCGATCATATTCGCTTATTGTTAAAAAACAGTTTCAGCAGTCTGCTGCTCTCTGCAGCAAGCAAACCAGAAGCAACTTGTGTTTTCGGGTGAAGCAATTGGTTCCCGGCCAAACAGTAGCCTCTTTTTTCATCTGAGGCCCCATAGATAAGACCCCCCAGCTGGGTCCATAAAGCAGCTCCGGCGCACATCACGCAGGGTTCAAGGGTCACAAACAGGGTGCATTCATTGAGGTATTTGCCACCCAGGTAGTTGGCAGCAGCCGTAAATGCCTGCATTTCGGCATGGGCTGTTGCATCGTTAAGGGTTTCGGTAAGATTGTGCGCACGGGCGACTATCGTGCGGTTGCAAACAACGACCGCGCCTACCGGTACCTCATCCCTGTCGAAGGCCTTTTGGGCCTCTTTGAGGGCTTCGTTCATGTAGTATTCCGGGGAGAAAACAGGGTAGCTTGCAGCGGTCATATTGCCTGGGTTATGGGTGACGCGTGACGCGTGACAGGTGACGCGTGACGGGTGACGCGTGACGGGTTCATTTTTAATAGATTAAGATTTTGGTTGTTGTCGGGTTTTGCATTCCGTTTTTAAGGGTTACGAGGTAGGTTCCTTTTGGCTGGTTTTCGAGGTTGACCGGTTTCTGGAAATAGCCTTTTGCAGCGACGAAAGACTCACGATACACCTGTTTTCCATGGGAATCAACAACCATGATCTCAGCGTTTCCGGGTTGCGTGAGGGTGGCCGAAACCCGGAACAGCCCTTTTGCCGGATTCGGAAATACCATTGGCCCGGCTGCATTCATTTCCGGTACACCGGTTGAAAGATCCCAGGTGCTGGTAAAGAGGCCGCGCCCGTGGGATGCGGCCAGCACCGTGTTGTCGGATTTGCGCAGTTGAAGCATGTCGACCCTTACATTGGCCATTCCGTAATTGACAGGATTCCAGGTTACTGGCAATTGGGTGAGGTTGATACACTCCCAAACACCCGTTTCGGTGGCCAGCAATGCCTGGCGGTTGTTTTGCGGGTGGAACAACGCCCAGCGGACGGGCATATCGGGAAGGTTTCCTTCGATATTCTGCCAGGCCTGACCGCCGTTGTATGTTTGCCAGACCGAAGCAACACCGTAGTTGGAAAAGGTAACCATCAGGGTGTCTTCTGATTTGCCAATGGCGATGCAGGAGATGCTTGCTGCCGGGAAGGAGGGGCTTCCGATTTCGGTTACAATGGGCGCATTTGTTTGAGCTTCCTGCACTTTAAACATTCTGCCCGATTCAGAACCCACAAACAAAGTCGATTTTCCGGGGGGTGAATAGGGCGAGTATTTTAATGCCGAGAAGAATACGGTCGAACCGGTGTTCAGGCTGATAAATGTTCCTGAGGTGTTGTTGGTGAGGTTGCCGAGCCGGAGAATCCGGTCCTGGTAATTTCCAACATAATCGACGGCGTTGCAATAGAGTAGTTTTAGGTTATAATCCAGGTCGGCCGGGCTCACGAAGGTTCCGCTTTGCCAGTTGGCGATGGAATTCAGGTAGTTGCCATTATCGAACACCGAATAATTGTTGTAGTAATAGGAGGTGATGGAAATTGCAGGATCAAGTTCATCGAAAAAGCAATATGCACCGTCTCCCCCGGTCACCATGTCGTGGAGGGCAAGGGGCGTTCCGCTGTACAACAGCGTGCCATTGTCCTGCAAGCCTCCGTAATACAGCTCAATTCCGGCATCCGGATGGATGGCGCAGGTGTAAAACTGCAGGGTGGAGTATTCTTTGTTGTGCTCTTCCATGGCGGGATATGCATTTGACCCTGTGGAGGTATAGAAGACCCCGCCATCGCTGCCGAACAATATCTCGTCGGAGGAGCCAGGCTTAAACACGATGGCGTGCTGGTCGGCATGAATGTAATACGGTCCGCCACCGCTGTACATCAGTGACCAGTCGCTTACCCTTTTCCACGTTGTACCGCCGTTTGCCGAACCGTGAAGATCAAGTCCGCCAACGAAAACCCTGTCGGGGTTGTTAGGATCAACAGCGATGTCGAGGGCATGCCATGCAATGGTGGCGAAGTTGACGCCCGAGGTGAGGTCGGTTGGCAACGGTTTTTGTATCCAGGTGGCCCCGCGGTCTGAAGACCTGAGGATGTGGTAGCAGTTGAAATAGTTAAAACCGTTGGCCGCGTTAACATACCCGCTTGCAATTAAAGCATATACGACCGTTGCATCGGAGGGGGCGGTTCCGATCACCACCCTGCCCGGAATGTTGTTCCCGCTGCTGCCCAGGATTTCTGCCTGGTACTGTTCGTTCACGGTCCATTGTGTGCCATTGTCACTATATAGCAGCACAGCAGCGCCCTCCCCGTCGAGGTTGGGCCGTGTGCCGGCATACAGCCGGTTATCGGCGCCCAGCGCCAGGTCAGAAACGCAGTACGGAACCGTTGATCCGGTTATGAGTGGTAAAACCTGCTGCCAGGTGGTTCCGCCGTTTGCCGAGCGGAACAATCCATCGGATGGCAAGCTCTGGTGCTGGCTGCCCTTGTAGAGGCCTGAAGCAACTCCGGCATAGATTACGCTGACGCCATTTTCGGGGCGCACCACGATATCGGTCACATAGGCAAATTGTTCGGTTCCGGGCATATGGTACCATGTCAACCCTCCATCATCTGACCTGGCGATGCCGAAGCCGAGGCCCGAACTTTCACGATAGGTCTGCATGGCGGTCTCCACCTCTCCGGTACCAACGAAGAAAGTCATCGGATTGTTCGGATCGAATGCCAGGCACCTGATGTCGAGGCAGTTCCAGAAGTCGCCAACCGGGATCCACGGGCTTTCAGCGTTGGTGATATTGTTGTTATACCACAAGCCCCCTGTTACGCCTCCCGCCCACACTTTTTTATGTGTCGGATCATTGGGATCGTACATGATTGCCCGTGTGCGGCCTCCCATGTCGGAAGGATATCCCTGCCAGGCGACCTGGCTGCTTTGCTTGAGGGAGGCGATCGACCGCGTGCTTTCAATTGCGGCAATCAGCCGTTCGCGGGGCACGGTGCCGGTTGAAGGATCAAAGGTCACCAGGAAATCATGATAGGCCGCAATGCCGGGCTCATCGGCTGACTGATCCTTTTCTAAGTTGTTTTTTTCCGCCGGGGGCACCAATTTGTTCAGCACGTTCAGTCGCAGTTCGTGCTTGTTGCGCTTTTCAGTGTCGGTTCGTTTGTGACGGCTAAGGTAGATGAAGCCGGCGCTCAGGAAAAACAGGGCGACCAGGCCGGGGATAATGATTCGGGTTAAAAAAATAAGCAGGTTTTTTTTCATGGTGTTTTCCCTGTCTTCATTATTACGTTGGAAATATTTGAATGACAAAGTTATCACTTTTTGGGGTAATATTTCTCGCAGATTTCCGCAGAAAAACGGTAAGAAAAGATGGGAAATAGATGATTTAAGGATGTTAATAAATCCCGACTTCACCTGACATATCCGGGAGTATGTTCTGAAAATCAGCAAGTTCAAAGGCGTCGCGTAAATGAAACGTTCCGATGCGGGTGCGGCAAAGTGCGGTAAGATGCGCCCCGCAGCCAAGCAATTCGCCGAAATCACGGGCAAGTGATCGGATGTATGTTCCCTTGCTGCACACCACCCTGAAATCGACATCGGGCAGGTCGATCCGTGTGATTTCAAATGCCGAGATGGTAACTTGCCGCGCCTTCATCTCGACATTGATATCTTTCCTGGCCGATAGGTAGGCCCGCTTTCCGTCGACTTTTATTGCTGAAAACTGGGGCGGCACCTGGTCGAACGTGGTGGTAAAATGCAAGGCGGCGTTGCGGATTTTTTCCCATACCTCAATTGTTTCACACCACGATACCGTGCCGATGGGGCGGGTGTGGTCGATCTCCGTTTCGAGGTCGAAAGAGGGGGTTGTGGCCCCGAGCCGGAAGGTGCCTGTATACTCCTTTTCCAAGCCCTGGAACTCGTCGATGCGGCGTGTGAATTTCCCGGTGCAGAGGATCAGCAAACCGGTTGCAAGGGGATCGAGCGTTCCGGCGTGCCCGATTTTGATTTTGCGGATGCCCAGGCGCTGCCGGATGATGGTGCGCATCTTCCCTACGACATCGAAGGAGGTCCAGGTATAGGGCTTGTTGACCAGGAGGATCTCTCCCTGTTCAAACTGGAATTCCATCATAGGATCGTTAAGATCTTACCGCAGAACAGGAGGATGATGATGGCAAGGCCCACTGCGATGCGGTAGAATCCGAACCATTTGAAACCGTATCGTGTGAGGAAAGCAATGAAGGATTTGATCGCTATCATGGCTACAATGAAGGAAACTATATTCCCGACCAGAAGCAGGTTGATGTTTTCGGCAGAGATTATTTTGTAGTTCCCTGCCAGTTTCAGTACCGATGCGGCGAACATGGTGGGAACGGCGAGGAAGAAAGAGAATTCGGCCGCCGCTTTCCGGCTGAGCTTCTGGCTCATTCCCCCGACAATGGTAGCGGCAGAGCGGCTTACACCGGGAATGACGGAGATGATCTGGAAAAAACCGATGATGAGGGCTTTTTTATAAGTCAGCGGGGTGTTGTCGTTTTCAGGCCGGTCGAACCAGCCGTCGACAAAAATCAGCAGGATACCGCCGAGCAACAAAGCAATTGCAACGATCAGCACGCTTTCAAGCATGGTGTCGATTTGTTTTTCGAGCAGGTAGGCAATAACCAGCGGGAGACAGGCAACAAACAAACGAAAATAGAAATCCCACGACTGGAAAAAACGCTTCCAGTATAGCACGATCACAGAGAGGATGGCCCCGAACTGAATATTGACGGTAAATGCTTTGACGAAATCGGTGCTCTGAATACCCAGGATACTCTGCGCGATGATCATGTGCCCTGTGGAAGAAACCGGCAAAAACTCTGTGATGCCTTCCACGATGGCAATGAGGATTGCCTGAAAGTAGGTCATTAATCCTTTGGTCTTTTCATGATGGCAAAAATTTCAATCACATACCCGGCGAGGATGAGGATCGGGGCAAGGGTGATCCGGCGGAAACTGAAGATTTCAGGGTTGAATTTGTTAGGGTCTGTTGAACCACCGCCAACCATTAACAAAAAGCCGAGAACAATGAAAGCAAGCCCGATCAGCATGAGCCTGTAATTCTCCTTGCCGAACGCAAATTCACCCACATTGGCAGTTTTTGCCGTTTGTTCGTCACTCCTGGCCTGTTTGCCGGTTGCAGGGCTCTTTGTATGTATCGGTTTCTTATCCATGGTTCAAATGAAATTGGGCAGCAAAATTACAGAAAATTTAAGAATATCATGTGTATAATAAATCGGTGCGGAGCCTGAGATATTTGCGAACGGCCATCCAGGTTGAGAACCAGGAGATCAGCGCACCCAGGAAAAAGATGAATGCCACCAGTGCGATAAGCATTACTGGATTCTGGAGGTTGGCCAGTTCGGGAACCTCTTCGAGGGCAAAATAGGTTAGCAGCATCAGCATAAGCAGGGCAAGAAACGCGCTGACGACCCCATGGAGGATGCTGCGAAGGAGCAATGGGCGGCGGATGAACCCCTCGGTGGCGCCAACCAGCTGCATGCTGCGGATGATGAACCGCCGGGAATAAACGGCAAGCCGTATGGTGTTGTTAATAAGCATGATGGCGATGAACAGCAAGAGGCCGCTGAATCCCAGCAGGATGAGGCTGATTTTTTCAATGTTGCCGTTGATTGCATCCACGAGCGATTTCTGGTAGTAGACCTCCTTGACTTCAGGGTTGGCAAGCAGCCACTTTTCGATTACCCGCAGCGTATCGGAGTTGGCGTAGGGAGCCTTGATGCGCAGGTCGATGCTTGGCAGCAATGGGTTATAGCCCAGGAAACCGATAAAATCTTCACCGAGTTCGCTTTTAAGTTTTTCGGCTGCCCGTTGGGATGGGGTGTATTCGCTCGATTTTACGTAGTATTTTCCATCGAGGGTCTTCTTCAGTTGCAGGATTCCGGTCTCTCGGACCCCTTCGCGGATCATGATCGAAAAGCCGATGTTTTCTCTTACGTAGTCGGAGAGCATCCTGGCATGCAGGATGATCAGCCCGAGCAAGCCGAGCAGGAAAAGCACCAGGGTGATACTGATGATGGTGGTAAACTGCGAGGTGGCAATCCTGCGCCGGTAATAACGTTCTTCGTACTGACTCATGAGGGGTTTGAAATGCGAGATAAAATTAAGCAAATTTTCCTATGCTTTCTTTTTTTTCTCAAGCCGATGCATATCACGCGCTTTTTGATTCTCCTGCCTGATCATCTCCTTCTGCGCTTCTGAGTTAATGCCCATCGTCGATTTCAGACCGCTTAATATGCTTTTCCACAGGAAGTTGAAAAAACCCCTGGACGGGTCACGCTCAAAAAAGATCGTACCGTGTTTCATTTTGCCATTTTCTTTCGGGTTGCTGTCGGCCAGGTAAAGGTTAGCTATTTCCGTCAGAAGCGACTGTTCAAGCCGGTTCCAGGCGCCGGGCTTCGCAGGGTGAAGGCGTATGGCCAGGTCGTTATACCTGAAACTCATCAGGCCGGTGGCTTTGGTTCCGTTACCCGTTACCTGGAGGATTTCGGTAGAGGTGGCGGTTCCGCGGACGATGGAAGCCGGCATAAGCTTTGAAAGCATGGGGTTGATATCGGTAAGATCAAGTTTTCCGATGGTGGCGCGCATGGTAAAGGTGTCTCTTGGATGGCCCGGCTGAAAGTGAAACCATGCCTCTGCAGGGGCTGTTCCCATCAGCCGGAAGGTGCCATGGAGGTCGAGGCCCGGAACGGAGGATCCGGCAGAGGTATCCTTCAGGGTGGTCAACCCTGTAAGGGTGGCGTTCAACCGGTCAAAAAAGATCTTTCCGGGCTCATCGCCGGTTTGCTCTTCGTATAAGGCAAACCCGTTTGAGATGGCAATGGTATCGATGCAAAGCGGGAATTTTATGCCTGCCACTGCCGTACCCGGCATCATAGGACGCTGCAGGTCGGAGAATGGCACCCGTTTGTCGAGGTAATCTTCAAAAACCAGGTTATCCATTCTTAAACTGGCAGCCGTCAATTGCCGGTCGCTGACCAGTTTCCGGAAGTCGAGTTCAGACAACACTATCCGTGGAATTCTTAGAACAAACCTGTCGGTTTGGTGGCCCAGCTTCCGGGAGAAATCACTTTTGCTGAAATTCGGAACGACCGTCACCGAGTCGAGAAAAGCAGTCGCCTTTTCCGTAGAAAAGCCAATGTGGCCGAAGGAATAGGTATAGAGGCTGTCGGGGGATACCAGCGAAATGCCTGGCGCCGACAGCGATATGTCGTCGGCGTTGAACAGCGGCGTACCGGCAGGGTTTGAACGGGTGGCGGAATCAACCCTGAAGCGGGTCACCTCCAGCATCATGTTGGTGAGCGACCAGGTTTGTGTTTTATTGGGCCTGTGAATGATCATTTGCCCGTCGCCGCCTGAAACGGTAAATTCATGCACTGCGATGGTGTTCATGAATTGCGGCGTGCTGATGAGGCTGGCGGGATCAACATGCCCTGACCCGGTTCCTTGGCTTTCGTCATGTCGCATTTCGTATTGAACCGACGGATGGTCCAGGTAGATGCCATCGAGCAGCCACTCGTTGTCGAATATGGCGCGGTCAAAGTAAAAGCCGGTGAACCGTATTTCGGGGATGGTAATGTTTACCATGCTCTTTCTTCCCGGCACTTCGTTCCATGATTTGAGCGGCACCACTTTTATGCCCCGCAGGGTTATGTCGGCAGGATAAGAATGGACATCCAGGCTTCGCGCCTCAAAGGCGTAGGTGCTGTCGGCGATCACCGCCCGCAGCGGCACAACTTTAAGCTGAAGGGAATCGAATTTGATAAGTCCGTCGTGCAACCCTTTTTCAGGTATGCGAATGGTGGCATTGACCAAGGCAAATTCAATGTCTTTCAGCGAGAAATAGGAAGCTTTGCGATCTTCTTCTCCGTCGTACGATACGGCTCCATTTCGAACCAGGCATCGGCCGATTTCAAACGCATGAATAAATTTCTTCGTTTTGAGGAGTTGTGGCTGCTTCGGAGGTCCCACCGGTTGAAGGTTGTTGCTGGTTTTTAAATGCAGGGAAGGGTTGTCGAGCACAACCTGGTTGGCCCTGAGGATATTCTCAAGGAATAGCTTCTTGTGATTCAGCCCTGTTACATGCATACGGCCAACCCTAAATTCAAAGGCCAGCGATTGGCGCTTATTCCACTTTGAGCTATGCTGCAATGGGTCGACTGATTTGATGATCCGGATGTTTTCGGATTCAATGAGCGAATCTTTCGTGACGAAATGAACCCTGTCGGCCCAAAGGTGCTTCAGGCTATCGGGCGACATCATTGAAACAGATTTGAGGTCGAGGTCGAAATCACGGCTGTAAAAATACCCTTGCTCATTCATGCCATGCAACGAATCAATGAGAAACTGCTGCATCGTGAGGTCAAAACTGCTTGTTATCATTGGTATCTCCACCCCATTTTGCTCTGCAGAATATTTTACGAGGCCCTGCGTGATCCTGATATCGCTTCCCCTGATAACCCTCAGGTACTTTTTTAAAAGGCCGTACACGACGTCGTCATTTTCCGCTTCAAAAAAATCTTCAGGCTGTTTAAACCTGGGATCGGGGTTTATCGGCTCCCTGAAACGGGTGTACCGCACCTCCGGCTCACTGATGAGGAGTTGATCGAAATCAACGATCCGCCGGTTGAAGACCTTTTTCAGGTCTATTCCTGTAAAGGTGAGCCGCGGCAGGTTTACAAGCATCGTGTTGCGACTACCGGCAGATTGAACCAGGTTTTTGCGCCGGTCGGGGAAAATGTTTGCTTCCCGCACATCTATGGTCGATTTCCGGGTGGAAAAGCTGATTCGGGAGGCATTGATGCTATGAATCCCGTCGCGCAGAAGCAGCGAAATCCGCTCCAGGTCAAGTTCAATGCCGCGGGCATAAAAGATTCTCGACTTGTCGAGGTGTGCCAGTGAATCGAGCCTGAACTGGCTCAGCTCCAGGTTTACGGTGCCGATCTTCAACTCAGGTCTTGCATCAGCCAGGCTGCCATAAAATTCAAAGGAGCCGTTTTTCATGTATAGGGTGTCGACGGCAATGAAACGGAGCTCCTTTGCCACCACGGAATAGAGCCCGTCAAGCGTTATTTTTTTCTTCGACTTTTTAGGGATGAAGGTTCCGGGTGGCGGCTGATTCCGGTAAACCTGAACGAAAAAATCGGCCAGGCTCACGGTCGAAACACTCACTTCGCGGCCGGTCATTGCCTTGTAGAGGTCGATGCCATTGATCGAAAATGATGGCAGGTCGATACGGTACAAATCACCGCTCTTTATCTGTCGAACCTTCTCAGAGTTGAAATTAGGGACCAGGGAGGCTTTTTTCCCATAGAGGGTTGATTTTGTGAGAGAGAACCCAACCTCTTCCGCCCTGAGCGAATAGAGGCTGTCGGCAAGCTGCGATTCAAAATTGTGGACGACCAGTTCAACATCGCGGGAGTAAAAAACCCGATCGCGGTTGTAGTAGCTGAAGGGGTTTACCGAAACATCCCTCAGCACAGCGCTGAATTCATATTCTCCTGTTGATACACTGCCCGTTTTCTTGTTGAAGGAAGTGAGGAACAGACCATGGTTTAACTTAACAGAATCGATGTGAAAATCGTTGAAAAACCCGGAAACAGCCGGGTAAAGATCTTCATAAATCACCCGCCACCTGCTGTGTTTGACCACCACCGTGTCGGGAAATCCTTCGATTCTGATCCGGGGCTGCCGGATGGTCAACTGGCGGAAGTTGATGCGGTTATGGGCAAAGATCTGCCTGAAATGGACCTTGTCGACGGACAGCGACGAAATTGAAATGCTGTAGAGCGCCCTGGCTACTTTGCCCTGTGCTTTCAGCCGCTGGTATCGGGCAGTATCAGGGATCAGTTCAAAAGAGTCGATCACCACCCTTCCGGTGAGAATGTTCACATGCAGCGTTTTAAAACCGGCCTGGTACAATCCATTGCTTGAAGCATGTATTTTTTCCTGCAGGTATTGCCTGAGCACGCGTTCGCCAAAATAGTTGAATCCGAAGAAAAGCGCAATGAATGAAAGGAGCAGGAACAGGAAAATCCAAATAAGGACGATCAGCCCGCGGTGCGGCCTTCGCCGTAAGGTTGGCTGATCATTTGCAGCTCCTGGGTCGTCCATAAAACACGATGGTTTTGGAACCAAAGGTATGCATTTTCACCATTCGGGCGAATTGCCTAATTTTGCAGAAGTAAAGTCGTAAATCAGCGAATCAGCGAAAAAGTGATAGCTGCCACACCAAACAGACAACAACCAATGGATTACAACTTCCCCGACATCGAAAAAAAATGGCAGAAATACTGGGTTGATCATAAAACCTTTAAAACTGAAACTGATTTGTCGCGGCCAAAATATTATGTGCTCGACATGTTTCCATATCCTTCGGGAGCCGGGCTTCATGTGGGCCATCCGCTCGGGTATATTGCCTCCGACATCTATTCCCGTTACAAGCGGCTGAAGGGCTTCAATGTGCTTCACCCGATGGGATATGATGCCTATGGCCTACCCGCCGAGCAGTATGCCATTCAAACCGGGACCCATCCGGCGGTGACTACCGAAAAAAATGTAGCACGGTACCGCGAGCAGATGGACAAGATCGGCTTCTGCTATGACTGGGACCGTGAAGTGAAAACCTGCGACCCTGGTTATTACAAGTGGACCCAGTGGACCTTCATTCAACTTTTCCATCACTGGTATAACCAAAAAACCCAACAGGCAGAACCGGTTTCGGCGCTGATCAACCTATTCGAATCGGAAGGAAATGCCGGTGTCGAAGCTTCGATGACACAAAACTGGTTCAAAGAGTTGGTGAAAAAAGATGATTCCTTCGGTAAAAATTGGGATGGCCTGTTTTCTGCTGATCAATGGCAATCATTCACCGAAAAGCAGCAGCAGGATATCCTGATGAACTACCGCCTCGCCTATCTTTCGGATGCGATGGTGAACTGGTGCCCTGAGTTGGGAACCGTACTGGCAAACGATGAAATAGCAAACTGCTTTTCAGTGCGCGGCGG
>JBBQUQ010000062.1:0-20733 GCA_038212325.1 Bacteroidales bacterium | reverse complement strand
CAGATGGTTTACACCCGCAGCAATGTTGATGTAAAAACCACCCAGCTGAATGTTTCGACATTCAAACCGGGCATCTACTTCGTAAAGGTTTCGACCACCGAAGGAATGCGCATGGTGAAGATTACGGTGACCCACTAATCCCCGACGGGATACCCTATGAAAAAGGCCGGTGTTTCACCGGCCTTTTTCTTTTACTATTCTTATCTTTGCACCCTATGATTTCAATCAACAACCTGTCGGTTCAGTTTGGCGGCGAATCGCTGTTTGACCATGTTTCATTCATTATCAACGATAAAGACCGTATCGGCCTCGTGGGTAAAAACGGTGCCGGAAAATCGACGCTGCTGAAGATCATCACAGGACATCAAAAGCCCGACGAGGGCGATGTGATCCTGCCTGATGGCTATTCTGTTGGCTATCTGCCCCAGGAAATGGAGATCCGCAGCGACCGGACGGTCATGGAGGAGACCATGAATGCCTTTGGCGAGGTGGTTCAGCTTGAGGGGATGATCACCGGTTTTGAAAAACTGATTGCTGAACGTGACGATTACGAATCGGAAAGCTATCACAAGCTGATCAGGAGGCATTCGGATGCACTGGAGCGGTATCATCTGATCGGCGGGCAGGCAATTCATGTGAACATCGAAAAGGTGCTGCTGGGATTGGGATTTGAGCGGGAGGAGTTTCCCAGGAAAATGGACACGTTCAGCAGTGGCTGGCAGATGCGGGTGGAGATTGCCAAAATATTGCTCCAGCAGCATGATGTTATTCTGCTGGATGAGCCGACAAACCACCTTGACATCGAGTCGATTCAATGGCTGGAGGAATTTTTGGAAAATTACAAGGGCGCTGTTGTTCTTGTATCGCACGACCGGGCATTCCTTGATAATGTTACCCGGCGGTCGATCGAGATTTCGCTGGGCAAGATTTACGATTACAAGGCAAATTACTCTGAATATGTTTTGATGCGTGAAGAACGCATGGAAAGCCAGCTTGCCACGCACAACAATCAGCAGCGGCAGATCAGGCAGATAGAACGGTTTGTGGAGCGTTTCCGGTCGAAAGCCACCAAGGCCAAGCAGGTGCAATCGCGCATCAAGTTGCTGGAGAAGATCGACCTGGTTGAGGTGGATATGGTGGATGAGTCGGGAATACGCTTCAGGTTTCCGCCGGCGCCCCATTCGGGCAAGATCATCCTGGAAGGAATTAATCTTTGCAAAGATTATCCACAAAAGAGGGTACTGGATAACCTCAATTTCTCTGTGATCAAGAACGACCGGATCGCCTTTGTCGGAAAGAACGGCGAGGGAAAGACCACGTTGTCGAAGGTTATCACCCGCCTGGTAGACCATACCGGGGAGCTTAAATACGGTCACAATGTGGTGATCGGGTACTATGCGCAGAACCAGAGCGACTACCTCGACCCGGAACTCACTGTATTTAAAACCATCGACGACATAGCTGTGGGGGATATCCGAACGCGGATTAAAGGCATTCTGGGTGGTTTTTTATTCAGCGGCGACGATATTGAAAAGAAAGTCAAAGTGCTGTCAGGGGGCGAAAAATCACGGCTGTCACTGGCAAAATTGCTGCTTACTCCTGCCAACCTGCTTATTCTCGACGAACCGACCAACCACCTCGACATGCGTTCAAAAGATGTGTTGAAAAGCGCCCTGCTTCAATACAATGGAACGCTGCTGATCGTTTCGCATGACCGTGATTTTTTACAGGGACTGACAAACCGTGTATTTGAGTTTCGTCGTGGAATGGTCAAAGAGTATATCGGCGACATCTATGATTTTTTGGAACAGCGCCGGATACAATCCCTGAAGGAGCTGGAGGCATCGAAACGCAATATTAACCCTGCAGCCGGCGCCGAACAGGTTTCACAAAACAAGGTCAATTGGGAAAAGCGGAAGGAAAACGATAAAGATATCCGGAAAGTGAAAACCCAGATCAGCAAAAGTGAATCTGAGATTGAACGGATCGAGGCAGAAATAAAGGTAAAAGAAGGGATGCTGGGCACCCCGGAAAAATATCAGAAAATGGTCCAGGACGGAAGCCTGTACAAGGAATACGAGGCCCTGAAGATAAATCTGGAGCGGGAGATGAAGCGCTGGGAAGAGCTCAGCTATGAGCTGGAGATCCTTGAAGAATAGCTAACGTTCCCTGCCAAGCATCTCCTGCATGAATCCGGTGATTTCCCTCGTTGCTGCATGATCGAAATGAAATGAGCCGAGCATTTCAAGGGCTCTCGTGTGGTGGTTCTCAATTTCACGGCGGGTGTGTTCATCAATTTTCAACTTCCTGTATATTTTGATGATCTCTTCAACTTTTTTCTCCCCTGCCACCTCTTTGTCAAAATAGTAGTTTGTCAGGTTGATCAGGGTGTCGCCTTCTGCCAGCTCAAACGCTTTGAGAAATAAAAATGTC
Organism: Bacteroidales bacterium; assembly: GCA_038212325.1. GTDB lineage: Bacteria > Bacteroidota > Bacteroidia > Bacteroidales > FEN-979 > CAIVAT01. Next base: position 18,300 of record JBBQUQ010000062.1, on the reverse strand, counting down.
TTTTTATTTGTCGCAATATCCCCCCCGATGGCTTTGCCAAATTTGGCAGTTTCGCCGAAGGCGTCGAGGAAATCGTCCTGCAGCTGAAAAGCCAGCCCGAGTTCGATGCCGAGATTGTAAATTTTATCGGCATCCGGCTGACGGGCATGGGCGATGATCGCACCAAGTTTGAGGCTGCAGGCGATCAGCACAGCCGTTTTCAGCCTGATCATCATCATGTAGTCGGGGATTGAGACATTTGGCTGCGTCTCGAAATTCATGTCGTATTGCTGACCTTCACAAACTTTCCTGGCCGTTTCGTTGAAGAGGTCAAGCACCGGGGGTAAAAGCGCCGGGTCGGTTTTCGCGACGTACTCGTAAGCCATCACGAACATCGTATCGCCGGAGAGAATGGCTGTGTTCACATCCCATTTTTGATGCACCGTTGCATTTCCGCGGCGCAAGGGGGCATTATCCATGATGTCGTCGTGCAGCAGGGTGAAATTGTGAAAGATTTCAACTCCCATGGCAGGATAAACGGCGTTTTCAATTTCACCGCCAAAGAGGTCGCACGACATGAGTGCAAGCAAGGGGCGCAACCTTTTACCGCTCAGGTCGAGCGTATATGCGATGGGTTGGTAAAGCTGCAACGGATGGTGGTTGAAACTTGCGGCAGAAAACGCCTCATCGATCCGATGATGGAGTGATTTCATCGAATGCATGAGCAACAGGGAGATAGGGAGGTTGCGAAATAGTGAAAACCTGGCATGGCGATAGGGCTATTCGGAGAGGTTAAGAAGATACTGACCGTAGCCACTTTTAAGCAGAGGCTGGGCAATTTTGTCAAGCTGTTCACGGTTGATGAATTTCATGCGGTAAGCAATTTCTTCGATACACCCGATCTTAAGCCCCTGGCGGTTTTGCACCACCTCAACGAACTGGGAGGCCTGCAGCAGCGACTCAAAGGTACCCGTATCAAGCCAGGCAATGCCACGGCTTAAAACGCCGACTTTTAACTTTTCCTGTTCCAGGTACCAGCGGTTCACGTCGGTGATTTCATATTCGCCGCGGGCACTGGGTTTCATGTTCTTTGCAACTTCGATGACCGTGTTGTCATAGAAGTACAATCCGGGGACTGCAAAATTCGATTTAGGCTGCTGAGGTTTTTCTTCAATGGATATCGCTTTGAATGTTTCATCAAATTCAACTACGCCGTATCGTTCGGGGTCGTGAACATGATAGGCAAAAACGACACCTCCGGAAGGATCATTGTTTTCGTGCACGATCTGCGAAAGTCCGTTGCCAAAGAAAATGTTGTCGCCCAGCACGAGGGCAACCTTGTCGTTGCCAATGAAAGGCTCGCCGATCACAAAGGCCTGGGCCAGTCCGTTTGGAATCGCCTGTTCAGCATAGGAAAACGAGCACCCCAACGATTTTCCATCGCCGAGCAGCTGCCTGAAATGGGGCAGATCGTGCGGGGTTGAAATGACAAGGATCTCATTAATCCCGGCCATCATCAGCACCGACAAGGGATAGTAAATCATCGGTTTATCGTAAACCGGCATCAGCTGCTTGCTTACGGCGAGGGTCAACGGGTGCAACCGTGTACCGGCTCCTCCGGCTAAAATGATTCCTTTCATGCTTAAGTTTTTTGATAAAAGGTTAAAAATAATAAAATCTAAATTTCCTGCCTATGCGCATATGAATTCATCAGATCCCCTCCTGTTCAGCCGGTTTATCAATTGCCATCTCCTCGGCATCATCGAAAATGTCAACCAGGGGCTCTTCGAACGCTTTGGTCGTGCTCCACTTATCAAGTGACAACAGCATGGACGGAAGCACAAACATGTTGAGCAGCCCGGCGACAAGCAACGTGAACGAGATGAGGAAGCCAAGTGCCTGTGTGCCGCCGAAAGTAGACAGCATGAAGATGCCAAAGCCGAAAAACAGGACGGTCGACGAGTAGATCATGCTGTACCCCGTTTCGCGCAGGGCAGATATCACGGACGAAGGAATGTCATGGCCAGTATGTTTTAGCTGAAGCCGGTAACGCGAGAGGAACTGGATAGAATTATCCACGGAGATTCCGAGTGCGATGCTGAATATCAGGATGGTGGAGGGCTTGATCGGTATCCCTGTAAAGCCCATCAGGGCGGCCGTCATAAGCTGGGGAATCAAATTCGGGATCAGTGAAATGAGGATCATCCGCCATGAAGTGAAGAGAATGGCAAGCAACAGCGCGATGATCACAACAGCCAGGGCGATGCTCTCCCACAGGTTCCGGATCAGGAAGTTCGTTCCCTTCAGAAAGACCACAGCGGTTCCCGTTATCGTTACGTCGTATTTTGCCGGATTGAAGATGGAATCGATGGTTGGTTTAAGGCTTTGCTGGATGCTGTCGATTTTTACGGTTCCAACGTTGGCCATTTGAACGCTTATCCGGGCTACCTGGTAATTGGTGTCGATAAAATTGTCGAGGAGCGACCTTTTTTTTGACTTGAAGGATGGGATGTAATCTGCCATGAAGGCCAGTTCATTCGAATTAGGCAGTGTGTAAAATTGGGGATTCCCGGCGTAAAAAGACTGTTTTGCGGTTTTAATAACCTCAACAATGGATAGCGGTTTTGACAATTCCGGGTATTTTTTCAGGCTATCCTGCAGGCGGTCGATTTTTTGAAGAGTGGCAAGGTTCACCACCCCTTTTTTCTTCTTCGTGTCGACAATAATTTCAAGGGGCATGATTCCCTTGAAATTATTCTCGAAGAACATCATGTCCTTGTAAATAGGATCATTTTTTGAAATATCATCCACAATGGTTCCGCTTGTTTTCAGCCGGAGTGCGCCTGCGACACCGATCAATATGCAAACAGCCATGGCCCAATAAATAGGAGTACGGTAATTCGAAACCCAATAAACAGCTTTATCTATCAATGATTTAGCGAGACTTGCCTCGATGTGTTTCGTGTATTTGCCTTTCGGCGGCGGCAGAAAACTGAAGATGATGGGAACCAGGGTGAGCGAGAGGGCATAGATGAACATGATGCTGAGGGCTGCGATCAGTCCGAATTCGACAAGCAACTGGTTATTGGTGATAGTAAATGCTGCAAATCCCGCGGCGGTGGCGGCATTGGTGAGCAGGTTCGCGGCCCCGATCCGCTCGATGACCCGCGACAATGCTTTTGCCTGGTTTCCATGGTGGCTGTATTCGTAGTGGTATTTATTCAGGATGAAGATGCAGTTCTCAACAGCTATAACGATCACCAGCGGAGGAATAATGGAGGTGAGCATGGTGATTTTATACCCGAAAAGGGCCATGAGCCCAAGTGCCCAAAGTACGCTGATGATCATGATGATCAGCGGAAAAATAACTGCTTTGGTCGACCGGAAAAAGATGAACAGGAACAGGGCGCTCACAACCAATGCCAGCAATATAAACTGCTTAAGCTCTTTCTGGAGTTTGGCGGCGACCAGCGTACGGATATATGGAAGGCCGGAGAAATGAACTTTTGCGTTCGAGTTCCTGGTAAAGTGCCCCATGGTAACCTCTATATCATGCATAAGCCGGTCACGTTCTTTGGAGTCAATTACCTGCTGATCCAGTGTAATGGCCATCAGGTAGGCCGAGGTGGACCTGTTGTAGATAAGGTCGTTGTAAAAAGGCAACGCATAAATCAGCGACCTGATTGAGTCGAGTGTGCGCTGGTCGGCAGGCTTATGCGGTGAAATCGGGATGAATTCAAACTTTCTGAGCGAATCGTTTTTAACCAGGTTATAGAGTCTGGTAACCGAAACAATTTCTGAAACACCCCTGACCTTTTTCAACGAGTCGGTGACGTCGAAAATTGAATTAAAATGCGAAAGCTGAAAGAGGTTCGGGTCGGTAATTCCAATGAACATCATCGTTCCGTCCTGGCCAAACTGCGTGATAAACTTCTGGTAAACGATGTTTGTGGAATCTTTGTCGGGCAGAATGCTGGTGCTTTGATACTGGATGCTGACCTTGGTTGCCATGTAACCCATGAAGACGGTCATCAGGCCTGTCACGATTAAAATGGTGATTCTGTTTCTTAAAATGGCCTTAACCAGGAAATTCCACACGTTGATTCTATTAGGCCGCAAAAGTACGAAAACCTTATTGAAAATTGAGGAACTCTGTGTTTTTGTGTTCGGGAAATTCTGTAAGTTTGCACCCGAAACCGAAAATTATCATGAAATACGAGCATAAACTCTTCCAGGGAAAGACACTGGCAATTTTATCAGGCGGAGGCGATACGCCTGCAATCAATGCAAGCATCGAAGCCATCAGAAACCGGGCCTCATTGTTGGGCTTCAGGGTTTATGGTATCCTGCAGGGGTGGAAAGGCCTTCTGGGCGACGGCGATGTGGTCGACCTTACCCACCAGCCATACGACGGATATTATGGCGGCACTGCGCTGCGGTCAAGCCGTACAAATCCCTTTCCATCCAAAAAGAACCCGGAAAGCCGTGTACCCCAGGTGCTGCGAAATTTTGAACGCTATAAGATCGATGTCCTGGTCACCATTGGCGGCGATGATACCAATGGCGCGGCAAAACGTCTGTTTGAAACGGAAGGCATCCCGGTGATCGGATTCCCGAAAACCATCGATAATGATCTTCGTACACGAACGGTGCACCATTACAAAGGAAAGGATATTGAAGCTGTTATGTGCCCGGGGTTTCCCTCGGCAGCCCAGTCGATGATGGAGTTTACTGCAAACCTAAAGACCACGGCCGAATCGCATTCACGCATCCTGGTTATGGAGGTCATGGGGCGTGATGCCGGCTGGCTTACCGGCACGGCTATTTTCGGAGGAGCCTCCTTGGGGCTGATCCCGGAATTTGAGATTACCAGGGAGCGTAAAGAGGTTTTTTTCGAAACAGTGAAAGAGGCGTACATGCACTCAAAGAAGAAATGCCTCATCATCCCGGTTTCTGAAGGCACCCGCTGGTTTGATGAAAAATCGGGCAAGGTGGACGTGGTATACGCCAGCTCCGAACTGGATGAATACGGCCACCCCAGGTTTGGCGGGATTAGCGGTGTCATTGCCTCGGAGATCAGCAGCCGCTTAGGCATTGAAGCCCGCGCGCAGATCTCAGGCTACTATCCCCGCTCGGGGCATTGCCGCCATTACGATCGCCGCTTAACATCAACATTGGCCGATAAAGTAGTCGATCTTTTGCTGCGTGAGGAGTTCGGCCAGATGCCCGTGATGAAGAAAATCGTGCCCAATGCCGAACTCGAAGAGTTCAACACGACATCGATCGACATGGGCGCGGTGGGGAACAAGCCTCTGTCGGAAGATTATTATGATATCAGCAAGTTTTCCTTTACAGATGCTTACCGCGATTTTCTCACCCAGGTTCTTGGAAAACCTGGTTGTGAAGAATTCCGCTACGATTTTCCGGTGGTTATTCCTTAAATGGGTAACTGGGTGACTGGGTAACTGGGTGACTGGGTAACAGGGTAACAGGGTAACAATTACTTATACATGCGAAGCAATGGTTGAAAATAAATTTATGAAACCACCATATATAATGGGGCTAAAGCCCCTGATGAATTTGCCCCTGTAACCCTTGGCTAAAGCCAAGGGCAATAAAACGGAGGCAATTTGAATTATCCCAGGCTAAACAATATTGCCACTGGCTTAAGTCAGGGTCACGATGGTTTTAATTTTATGGAGCCCCTGGTACGACAGCCTTCATATACCCTGAAGGCCGGGGCAATTCACCTGAAGGCCGGGGGGCAATACATTATGTGAAATGCAGGATTAATTGCCCCGTGCTTTAGCGCGGGGTTATGAGGGAATGTTATAACCGGGGCTTTAGCCCCATTTTTAGACGGTAAAATGTACCTTTTTATCCCGTTTTGAGTATAGTTGTCTGGATTCCCGTCACGCGTCATGTGTCACGCGTCACGCGTCACCTGTCGGCCAGTACCAACTGTACAGTATTCCTGCTCCTGAGCTCCATCATGATTTTCCTGTTTGCCAGAATGCGGGTTACCGCCTCCTCGGTGTAGTGCCGGATGGTAAACAGTTCAAGGCCTTCGTTATAGCGGGTTTCATAATCTTTCCCCAGGTACGCGATCAGCGGGTCAATCTTCCGGCGATCGCCATCCACGCAAATTGAAAAACTGATCGCGGAATTCTGCATCACATTTACCTTTACCCTGAATCCGGCCAGGATCCTGAATATTTCGCCCAGGTTTTCCTCAAGGATAAAGGAGAAATCGCGGGGTGAAACGGAAATCAGCACCTGGTCTTGCTTCCGGATGTAGATGGGGGATTGTATTTGCCATTCCTGCATGTTTTTTACCAGGGTACCCGGCAGTTCGGGGTCGATGAATGACCTGACCCTGAGCACAATGTTGGCATTCTCCAGCGGCTTGATGGTTTTCGGATGGATCACGCTGGCCCCATAATAGGCCAGCTCGATGGCTTCACGGTAGGAAAGCGTATCGAGGCAAACGGAATCTTTCATCCATTTCGGGTCGGCATTCATCACTCCCGGCACATCTTTCCAGATGGTCATTTCCCCGGCATGCAGGCAACGGGCGAAAATTGCGGCTGAAAAGTCAGAACCTTCGCGACCCAGCGTCGTGGTATGCCCGGCCTGATCACTGCCCAGGAAACCCTGTGTAAGGGCGATGACTCCTGCATCGGAGTGCTCCCGGAAAAATCCTCCGACAGCGCGCTGGATCAATGTCTCAGTCGTTGTCCAATCGACACGGCCATCGCGGAAGGTTGAATCGGTTCTGATCAGTCCGCGCACATCGAAAAGCTTTGAAGAAAATCCCCGGGAAACAAGGTAATGATGCAGGATCGCCGACGAGATCAACTCGCCGTAACTCACAATCTGATCGTATTCGAAATCATATTCATGCCGTTCGGCACTGTAGAGATGCCCCTTGCGGATGTACCCGCGGAGCTGGTTGAACAACGAATCAATCTCGCCGTAAACAGCATGATTCCTGTTGGAAAACAGTTCGCTTACGATTGAAAAATGGTCGTCCCTCACCTTCTGAAACGACTCAACCAGCGCAAGGGGATCATTGTGCATATAGTTGTTCAGCAGGATTTCCAGCGCATTGGTTGTTTTCCCCATGGCCGATACGACCACCACCAGTGGGGCAGCGTTGAACTTTTTCAGGATATCTGCAACGTTTCTGATCCCCGAAGCATTGTTGACTGCGGCGCCGCCAAATTTAAATATATTGATGTGCATGCCGCAAATGTAAAGAAAAAGTAACAGTGAATCAGACGGAAATTCCTAATTTTGCAGTCTAAAAATAGCCGTTATGAAATTCAAGACTCTCACGGAGTTTATTATTGAGCAGCAATCTGAATATCCCCAGGCTTCGGGGGAGTTATCCCGGTTGCTGAACGACATCGGGATAGCTGCCAAGTTTGTGAACCGGGAGGTGAACCGCGCAGGATTAGGCGAGGTGATGGGCTATGCCGGCGAGGTGAATGTGCAGGGCGAAGATCAGAAAAAACTTGATGTTTACGCCAACGACCAATTCATTGCCGCGCTGAAATCGGGTGGGCAGTGCTGTGCCATCGGGTCTGAAGAAAATGAGGACATCATCATCCTTGACAGCGACATCTCGAAGCATGGAAAATATGTGGTGGCTATGGACCCGCTCGACGGTTCTTCGAACATCGAGTCGAATGTATCTATTGGTACGCTGTTTTCGATTTATCGCCGGCGTACGGTTCGCGGATCTGCACAACTCGAAGATTTTATGCAGCCCGGTCGCAACCTGGTCGCAGCAGGGTATGTGATTTATGGCTCCTCGACGATGCTTGTTTATACGACCGGCTACGGCGTGAATGGCTTTACCTTGGATCCCTCGGTAGGACTGTTCATTCTCAGCCATCCCGACATGAAATATCCTGAAGGCGGCAGCATATATTCCATCAATGAAGCCAATTATTTCTCCTTTCCTGAAGGGGTAAGGCAGTATATTCACTATTGCCAGGAGGAGGATGAAGCGACTCACCGCCCTTATTCTACCAGGTACATCGGGTCGATGGTAGCCGACATTCACCGGAACATGATCAGGGGAGGTGTATTCCTGTATCCGGGTACAACGAAAAACAGGCGGGGGAAACTCAGGCTGCTTTACGAATGCAACCCCGTTGCCTTCCTGGCCGAACAGGCCGGCGGTAAAGCTTCCGACGGATTCCGGCGCATACTCGACATACAGCCAACCATGCTGCATGAACGTTCGCCCCTGTTTGTCGGGCCTACGCACATGGTTGAAAAAGCCGAACAACTGATGCACGAACATTCACCCGATTTTAAAATCGATTATCCATCGATTGAAACCCGCTGATCTTTTATCGCTATTCAAAAAACATCCCCTTGTAAAGGAGATTGTAAGTAGTTTTTCTGAACCCATCCGTCTTCACCTGCAAGGCCTCGTCGGCTCTTCCCGTTCGCTGGTAACGGCTGCGGCATTTGAGGAAACCACGCTCACACACCTGGTGTTGCTTCCCGACAGGGAATCCGCTGCATACTTTTTCAACGACCTTCAGCAAATCCTGGCCGACCGGGTCTACTATTTCCCCTCTTCCTTCAAGCGTGGGTTTCATACCGGGATCAAAGATAACCAGGGATTGCTTTCGCGTACGGAGGTGTTGAACCACCTCAACAGCCGGGCCCGGAAATTCATCATTGTAAGTTATCCCGAAGCTGTTTCCGAAAAGGTTGTCAACAAGAAATACCTGGAAAAGAACACCCTTAAACTATCTGTAGGGGAGCAGGTAAATATGGATTTCATCCTTGACCTGCTTGTTGAGTATGAATTTGAGCGAGCCGATTTTGTAGCGGAACCGGGCCAGTTCTCACTTCGCGGCGGGCTGATCGATGTTTATTCGTTCAGCAATGACCATCCGTACCGCATTGAATTCGCAGGCGACAAGGTGGGAACCATCCGCACATTTGATCCGTCGAGCCAGCTTTCAATTCAAAAAATGCAGGAGATCAGCATCGTGCCGGATATCAGGGTACATGAAGGGAAAAAGATGGCTTATGAATCCATTTTTGCCTTTCTTCCCGAGAAAACGGTGGTCTGGCTTGAAGATGCGGGCTCGATGGCGCACCAGATGGAGCAGCAGCCTGCCACTGACTTGCTGGTACACGGGAGTGAATTCCTGAAATCGTTGCTGGATTTCACCACCCTTGAATGTGGACAGCAGTTTTATTTTAAAACAGGCCGGCCGGTGAATTTCAATACTTCGCCTCAGCCCTCCTTCAATAAAAACTTTGACCTGCTGCTGAAGGACCTGAAAAAAAATTCAGACAGTGGTTTGCAGAATTTCCTTCTGGCCGACAACCCCAAACAGGCCGAACGGCTGCAAAGCATCCTCGAGAATATCGAAACGAAGGACGAAGGACGAACGATAGACGCAACAGGTCACGCGTTATCTATAACGCGTCACGAACTCACCACAACACTCAACTTTTCCCTCCACGAGGGCTTCATCGACCGCGACCTGAAGATTGCCTGCTATACCGACCATCAGATTTTTGAACGATACCATAAATTCCACCTCCGCGAGGGATATACTGCCAAGGAAGCATTGACCCTGAAAGAACTGTATGATCTGCGGCCGGGAGATTATGTGACCCACATCGATCATGGGGTCGGGAGGTTCGACGGGTTGGAAAAGATCGTCAACAACGGCAAGGAGCAGGAGGCCATCAGGCTTATATACAAGAATGAAGACTTGTTGTATGTCAGCATTCATTCCCTGCATCGGATTTCAAAATATATCGGGAAGGAGGGGACAGCGCCTACCATGAACCGACTTGGTTCGGATGTATGGAATAAACTCAAAAATAAAACGAAGAGCAGGGTCAAGGATATCGCCAAGGAACTGATCAGGCTGTATGCTGAGCGCCGTGCTGCAACCGGCCTGGCCTGCGCCCCTGATACTTACCTGCAGACCGAACTGGAGGCGTCATTTATATACGAAGACACGCCCGACCAGATCAAGGCCACCGTAGATGTGAAGAAAGACCTGGAGGAGACCTACCCGATGGACCGCCTGATATGCGGGGATGTCGGGTTTGGAAAGACCGAAATCGCCATCCGTGCTGCTTTCAAGGTCGTAACCGAGAGCAAACAGGTTGCTGTCTTAGTGCCGACAACCATCCTGGCTCTTCAGCATTATAAAACATTTGCCGACCGTCTGAAGGCATTTCCCTGCCGGGTTGACTACATCAGCCGGTTCAAATCGGCGAAAGAGCAAAAGCAACTGCTGCTTGACCTGGAGGCCGGCAAGATCGATATCCTCATCGGCACACACCGATTGCTTAGCAAGGATATCGGGTTCAAAGACCTCGGATTGCTCATTGTTGACGAGGAGCAGAAATTCGGGGTAGGAGCGAAGGAGAAAATTAAAATGCTGCGCGTGGATGTCGATACGCTTACCCTCACAGCAACACCAATTCCAAGAACGCTTCAATTCTCCCTGATGGGGGCGCGCGACCTTTCGATCATCAACACGCCGCCACCCAACAGGTATCCCGTTCAAACGGAGATCCATCCCTTCGGCGAGGAGGTGATCAGGGAGGCCATTACCAATGAAGTACAGCGGGGAGGACAGGTTTTCTTTGTAACTACCCGTGTGATGAACATCATGGATATTTCGGTGATGGTTCAGCGCATGGTGCCGGGGGTCAAAGTCGCTGTTGCCCACGGCCAGATGGAGGGCCATAAGCTGGAAAAGGTGATGCTCGATTTTATTGAAGGTGAATATGACGTACTGATTGCAACCACAATCATTGAATCGGGGCTTGACATCTCGAATGTGAACACCATCATCATCAACGACGCCCATCATTACGGGCTGAGCGACCTGCATCAGCTGCGGGGCAGGGTGGGGCGTTCGAACAAGAAGGCCTTTTGTTACCTGCTTGCCCCGCCTATGTCGTCGCTAACCGATGAAGCCCGTAAAAGGATGCGCGCCATCGAGGAGTTCTCCGACCTGGGAAGTGGCTTCAATATTGCCATGCGCGACCTCGATATCCGCGGGGCAGGGAATATCCTGGGTGCCGAACAAAGCGGATTCATCTCCGAAATCGGGTATGAGATGTACCAGAAAATCCTGGATGAGGCATTGCTTGAATTGAAAGAGACAGAATTCAAGGATCTTTTTCATGCCGATCAGCCGGTATCTTATGTCAGGGACTGTGTAATTGAAACTGACCTTGAAATCCTCATCCCCGATTATTACATCACCAACATCACCGAGCGGCTCAACCTTTACAAAGAACTTGATTCCATTGAAACTGAAGAAAACCTGATGAAGTTCATGGAACGGATGATCGATCGCTTTGGCCCGGTGCCAAAGCAGACAGAAACCCTGCTGCACACCATCAGGCTCCGCTGGCTCGCCCGCAGGATCGGGTTCGAGAAGCTTGTGCTTCGCAACCAGCGGCTTACAGCCTATTTCATCAATAACCCTGAATCAGGTTATTTCCAGTCGGATCAGTTTACCGCCATTCTTGATTTCATGAAAATCAACCCTTCATGGAGTAAAATGACCGAGGAAAAAAACAGGCTGTTTATGACGTTTCGCGAGGTAACCGGAATCAATGAAGCACTTATGCGGCTGGAACCATTCCAGATATTAAAAGTTACTAACATTTATTAATTACTTAACCCCGCCTGCCCTAACTTTTCTTAATTTTGTTCCTGATTTTCGGATAGAAACCCTTAAACCTAACCATATGAAAAAACTTGTACTCTTTTTTGCCGCCCTGCTGTCAGCAGGTGCACTTTTTGCTCAAACCGACTGCACTGACATATTCATGTCGGAATATGTTGAAGGCTGGTATAACAATAAAGCCCTCGAATTGTACAACCCGACCAATACAGCAATAACGCTTGATAATACATACCAGCTCATCCGGTGGTCGAACGGCCTTGCCACCTCCAATCAGGATCCGCTTTATGTATTACCCCTGGTTGGCACAATTGCCCCATACCAGGTGATGGTGATAGTACAGGACACGACCAAACCCGGACAGGATACGATGGTAGCGCCTGCCCTGCGTAAAAAAGCCACCTGGCTGGCACCTTACGATTACGGTGGAACAACCCCGGGAGGCAATGTGGTATTCTGGAACGGGGATGATGCCATTTCTCTCCAGAAAAAGACAGGCTCAACCTGGAAGGATATCGACATTTTTGGAGAAATCGGAGTGCGGCCTCTCGACTGGCAGGGTGGAACCACGGGTGCCTGGACTGACACCAAGCCATACTGGCGCGGAACCGGTGCATATCTCACCAAGGATCAGACCCTTATTCGTAAACGTACTGTAAAGCACGGAATCGACAGAGTTGTCATGAGCCATTACGGAGACTCAATCACCGGCATTTATCCCAACAGCTTTAATGCCTTTGCTGAATATGATTCAATGCCAGTCAACTTCTTTGACAGTCTCGGACAGCATCATTGCGACTGTAAAACCTCTTCGGGTATTGGTAAACTTACGCAAAATCAGACTGTTATCATCTCGCCAAATCCCGTGACCAATAACCAGTTTACGGTACAGGCAACTTCACCTGTTGAATCTGTTGAGGTTGTTTCAATTGTCGGACAAACGGTCTATTCCCGCGATTTCACCGCGCGCCAGCATGATGTCAGGGTAATACTGGATAACCTGCCGGAAGGAGTTTACCTCGTAAAAATAAAATTGGGCGACAACCAGTCAGTAATCAAAAAAGTCATCATTCAATAGTGACAGGACAAGCCTTACACCTTTAAAGACAGTAGCATATTGGTCTGAATCACGGGCTGTCTATATTTGTTCGCGCCTTCTCGTCTTTGAGGTGTTATTTGAGTTTTAAAACAGCTTCAGCGCATCACCAAATTCCAGGAAAACATGACGAAACACTTTACAGTTTTAATCCTCTCCTTTCTTTTTCCGGTCCTGATTTTCGGTCAGAAATTCATGATCAGGGGTGTTGTCACTGATGCCAATTCGGGAGAGACCCTTATTGGCGCAACAATCCTTTACGGTGAAGGTAAAGGCGTGGTTACCGACATGGATGGCCGTTATTACATCAAAGTTGAAAAAGGAACTTACCACCTGAGCGTTTCCTATGTGGGTTATCTGCCACAGGAATTGGACGTTACTCTTGAGCAGGCAGAAATTACCCAAAATTTTCAATTGAAATCACCCACGTTGACCGAGGTTGAGGTGGTTGGCGATGTCGCAAAGGCTCGTGAAACACCGGTGGCGTTCTCTACCGTAAGGCCGATCCAGTTGCAGGAAGAGCTTGCCAGTCGTGATATCCCGATGATCCTCAATAAAACGCCCGGAGTTTATGCCACCCAGCAGGGCGGAGGCGATGGCGATGCCCGTATCAACATTCGTGGATTCAGCCAGCGCAATCTGGCTGTAATGATCGACGGTATCCCGGTAAATGACATGGAAAACGGATGGGTTTACTGGTCGAACTGGTTTGGATTGGATGCCGTAACCAGGAATATCCAGGTGCAACGCGGGCTTGGCGCCTCGAAACTGGCTTTGCCTTCTGTAGGTGGCACCATGAACATCATCACCAAAGGCATTGAAGCCAAACTTGGCGCCAGCATCAAACAGGATGTTGGGAGTGACGGATACCTGCGCACTTCCATCGGCGTTACAACCGGCCAGTTGAAACACGGATGGGGCGTTACGATTGCAGGTTCCTACAAGCAGGGCAATGGCTGGGTGGATAACACCTGGACCAAAGGATGGTTCGGTTACATCCGTGTGGATAAAAAACTGGGCAAGCATACCCTCACTTTTTCAGCCATGGGTGCTCCCCAGGAGCATGCCCAGCGCTCATACCAGAAATCCATCGGCACTTTCGATAAAAACTATGCAGCCAAACTGGGTGTAGATACCTCCAGGACCAGCCCGAATTACACCAACATGAACAACTGGGGAATTAAGTACAATTCGAATTGGGGCTACCTTGATCGCTGGACACAAACGGATGCAGAGGGTAACCCTGGTTACACAGGTAACCTTGAACATTTATCACAGTCTAAAAATTATTACTTCAAACCACAGATCAGTCTCCGGGATTTCTGGCGCATCAACGAAAAAGTTTTCCTGTCGACAATTGTGTATACTTCGTTTGGCAATGGGGGAGGAACAGGAACCTTCACCAGCGATAAATTCGGAACACCCGGCGGGTCAACCCCATATCTCGACCCGACCAACGGGCAGGTCGCCTTCCAGACCTATTATAACGCAAACAGGTTAGATCCGAAAGGGCAATCCACCGGCATCCTGCGCAGCAGCGTGAACAACCATAACTGGTACGGCCTGCTGTCGACATTCACATGGGAACTCAACTCCCAGTGGACGATCACGGGTGGTATCGATGCCAGGACCTATCTCGGCCAGCATTATGGTGAAGTTTATGACCTCCTGGGAGGTAACTATTTCCTGAATAATTCAAACAGGGGCAGGAACTGGACCGACAAACTGACGGAGGGAGACAAGGTATATTACAACAATGATTCAAAAGTACGCTGGGGTGGCATCTTTGCGCAAGCTGAATGGAAGAAGGGAAGCTGGTCGGCTTTTATCAATCTTACAACCTCACTCAGTGCCTATCAGCGGATAGATTATTTCAGGAAAAGAGACGTGGTGGCCAATGGCGTAACATTCAGTGAAGCAATTGGTTACGGGGACGCGCTCTATGTAAATGGTTCACAAAACATTACTTACATTTACGGAGACCCCGCACCATACTCTTCGCACGATACAACCTTTATCATCAAGTCGAATGATACGCTTTATATGTTAGATGCGGTAAAATACACCATCGATTCTCCGGAGGCCAGGTACACCCGGACCAATTGGAAATATTTTCCGGGATTCACCGTTAAAGGTGGCGCTAACTACAACATCGACGGGCGAAACAATATATACGTGAACCTTGGTTACCTTTCGAGGGCCCCACGATTCAGCAATGTTTTCAACAATAGCAACCAGGAGATCCTGGATGCAAAAAACGAAATTATCAAGGCGCTTGAGGTCGGCTACAGCTTCAATACAAAATCTGTTTCACTGAATGTCAATGGATACCTGACTGCCTGGGACAACAGGCCCCTCGATGCAACTCCGTCATTTACTGACCCGGTAACACAGGATACGTACCCATACAATATAAATGGGATCAATGCCTTTCACAAGGGGATTGAAATTGAATTCGGATGGAAACCAATTCCGTCATTGCAATGGGACCAGGTGCTGTCGTGGGGTGACTGGCGATGGACCTCGGGAGGAAGAGCCTATGTTTACACACCTTCAGGTCAGCTGATCGACAGCCTTGATTTTAATGCCAAGGGCGTTCATGTTGGCGATGCCGCCCAATTCCAGTTTATGGAATCCATGCGCTGGGAAATTATCAAATACCTGTATGTTTCAGGAAGTTTCACCCTGTTTGCCAAAAATTACGCACAAATGGACCCGGCCTCCCTGAGCCCGACAACAAATCCAAATTACCTGGATGAAAACGGGAAACCGAGGGATTCATGGCAACTCCCGGTTTACTTCCTCGTGGACCTGAATGCCGGTTACCGGTTCACCTTCAACAAGATCAAACTGGACGTGCGCGCATCGGTTCTTAACCTGCTTGACAGGAAATACATATCCGATGCCCAGAACAATGATTCATATTCTACCAAGACGGCGAACTTTGATGCCGCCTCTGCCGGGGTCTTCTTTGGCATGGGAAGAACTTTCAATGGCTCAGTGGCAATAAGCTTCTAATGCTTCATGAAGGGATAGCGAAAAAACCAAAACAATTAATCTGAAATACCATCAATAATGAAAAAAATCGCGTTATCAATAATATGTTTGACGATCCTGGCTCTCCAGGGCTTTTCACAGGCCAATATCGCAGCGGCAAGGGCCATGCCCGAAGGATCAACAGTGACCATTCGGGGTATCGCAACCAACGGGCCGGAACTGGGCATTATCCGCTACATCCAGGATGGCACAGCCGGCATCGCTGCCTACGGCGGATCGATGTCTGTTGTTGACCGGGGCGATTCAGTGGTAGTTACCGGGGTCACAAAAAATTATAATTTTCTGCTGGAAATTGATCCGGTTGCATCCGTCTCTGCCATTGCTCCCAAACCGGTGCCCGCACCGATCATCGTAACCCCTGGCCAGTTGAAAGAGCAGTTGGAGGCCCAGCTGGTTAAAATGGTGGATGTAACCTTTGCCAATGCCGGCGGTGTTTTTGCCGGTAATACCAATTATAATGTGAGTGCAAACGGTCAAACCGCCTCTGTGCGTGTAAATAACAGTTCGAATCTTGTTGGTCAGATCATCCCTGCCGACCAGGTGACCATCATCGGGATTTGCTCCCAATTCTCATTCAGCAACCCGGCCGGTGGTTACCAGTTGCTGCTTCGCGACAAGAATGACATCATCAGCACCAGTTCAATCGTTTTCACGACTCCTCTTTCTGTTTCGAACATCACCACCAATTCTTTGACCTTTAACTGGAATACCAATATTGGCGGAACTACCCAGTTGTACTTTGGTCTGACCCCACAGTTTGAACTCGGACAGCTTATAGCCGCCGGCACCGGAACCGCTCATACGATCAGTATTTCCGGGCGCAATCCCTCCGACCTTCTCTATGTGCTGGCTTTTTCAGTCGCCGGTTCCGATACCGGGTTCTCGGGTTTGAAAACCTTTATCACGCAGTCAGTTTCTTCCGGATCCATCAAAACCTATTTTACCCGTCCGGTCGATACGACTGTGGCCGCTGGCCCCAATGCAATTCAAATCTACCGTGCGGTTGACGATACCTGCATTGCTTATATAAACAGGGCTAAGCAAAGCATCGACATAGCGATATACAATTTTAACATTGAAGGGATCAGTAACATTGCCAATGCGCTGAATGCCGCTTATGCCAGGGGCGTGACAGTGAGGATCGTCACCGATGGTGCCACCAATAATTCTGCCATGCAGGAACTGGCAGGCGGTATCGGTAAGCTTCCCCGCAAGAATACACCAGGCATCATGCACAATAAATTCATGGTAATCGATGGACAATCGTCGGTTCCCAACGATCCGATCGTGTGGACGGGCTCCTGCAACTGGACCGACCAGAATGTGAACACCGATGCCAACAATGTGCTCTTTATCCAGGATGCCAGCCTTGCCAAGGTTTACACCATCGAGTTCAACGAAATGTACGGTTCGTCCGCAGCCGCCCCTGATACTGCAAACTCCAAATTTGGTCCGAAAAAATCGGACAATACCCCGCATGAGCTTATTATCGGCGGCAGCCGGGTTGAAGTCTATTTTAGTCCGAGCGATGGCGTTAACCAGCAGATCGTCAATCATATTGGCACTGCAAACAATGACCTCGAAATCGGAACCATGCTCATTACCCGCAAGGTCATCAGCGATGCGATCATTGCACGCAAAAATGCAGGGGTTACATCCAAAATGATCATTTCGAACCGTGCTACTTCAGATGCCACCGTTGTGGCTGACCTGCAGGCAGCGTTAGGCAGCAACTTCAAGGAGTATCATGAACAGGGTTTGCTTCACAGCAAAGCCATGATCGTTGACCAAGCGGGTAATGCCTCTGATCCTTTTGTGTGGACAGGTTCCCACAACTGGAGCGATGCCGCCAATGTGAGCAACGACGAAAATTCCATCGTCATCCATTCTGCCGCTATCTGCAACCTCTTCTACCAGGAATTCAAATACCGGTTTGATAAAGCGATCCCGCTGAGTGATCACCCGGTTCTTGACCTTGGTCCCGACCAGACTGTGCATGGCGGCGATACGGTAACATTGGATGCCGGTCAGTTTACAACCTATATCTGGTCAACCGGAGTGATCGGCGAACAGATCATCAAGGTTGATTCTTCAGGGGTTGGGTTTGGTACAAAAACTATTTATTGTCGCGTTACCAATCAATATGGAACCCAGTCGGATACTGTAAGAATTACCTTTAAGCCTTATAGCCCCGGTTTCACCGAGCAGAATTCCCTGGTCTCAAAGTTATCGGTATACCCCAATCCTGCAAAGGGGGCCTTCACTGTTGGATTTACTGCACAACGAAACGAAGCCGTAAGCCTCGAACTGATCAGTTTTGACGGGCAGGTTGTGTGGCAATCTGCCGCGCAGATCCGGCAGGGACCCAATTCAATTAAGGTTGACAGGGCCGGCCTTCCATCAGGCATTTACCTGGTGCGCCTGAGAACCCCTGAAGGTGACCTCAGCAGAAAACTGGTGGTAAAATAG
>JBBQUQ010000061.1:0-20875 GCA_038212325.1 Bacteroidales bacterium | reverse complement strand
GTGAACTATTGTGCCTAATGTGGTTGATTTTTTCATCTGTTAACACCAATGCATGTTTGGATGTGCCAATGATTTATTTACTTGCCCAAAGGGGATAAGCAGTGTGTTTAAAAAGCACGAAGGTAAAGGTACGGAATTTATAATAAGGTGCCAACCGGAAATCGTGGAATAAAACAAATTCGAATATCCTGCGTTTTATCTTTTTAATCAGAGAGAAATGATCATGACACTCATTATGAATAGAAAACAGGTTTTACTTTCAGCCATGTTATTGGTGGCCGGAACCATCGTGTGCAACGCCCAGTACCCGATATCGATCAAACAGGTTCTAGATCCAGCCAAAAGCGGGCTGACGGAAAAGGATGCCGTTGCAGGCATAAGGGAAGCGCTTGTAAAAGGCACAAATGAAAGTGTTGATGTCGTTTCAAAGGTGAACGGCTACTTCGGGAACCCCGCCATTAAAATTCCTTTCCCCCAGGAGGCAAAGGATGTTGAAACGAAACTCCGGGCGATCGGCCTGGGTTCGCAGGTCGACGAAGTGGTTGCCTCCATCAACCGTGCAGCGGAGGATGCTGCGAAGAGTGCCGCACCTGTGTTCGTGGCTGCAATCAGCGGGATGAGCATAGCCGATGCCATCAATATCGTAAAAGGACCAAATGATGCGGCAACCCGCTATCTTGAAAAAACCACCTCTCCCGAATTAAGATCAAAATTCAGCCCCATCATCAAGGCCTCGCTTGATAAAGTTGACGCAACCAGGCTTTGGGCGGAGGTGATCAGGCAATACAACCAGATTCCGTTTGTTAAGAAGCAGAATCCCGACCTCGTTGCCTATGCAACGGATAAAGCGCTTGCAGGGTTATTCGTGATGGTGGCGAAGGAAGAGGCCAAAATACGCCAGAATCCTGCTGCCCGGTCGACTGAACTGTTGAAAAAGGTCTTCGGAAAGTGATCGTGCATGTGTGCGGCAAGCGTTGTTATTCCCCTCCCCTCTTATTTGTTGAACCGGTTCAGGCTGTTTTGAGTTATTAAATTCCAGGAAGTCTTTCCGATAAAACCAGCCAGGTCCTGACTGTCGGTATAAGACATTGCCGAAGAGAGATAATCTTTAAAATTATCCACCCAGCCTGCAATCGTATATTCAACCTGGATCATCCGGGTCACTCCTTCCGACGATCGCAGTTCGTTGCCAAGATGGGCCTGGACCTCTTTCGTGCTCATGCCGCGGAATTTTTTATAAAACAGGGATCCCATCTTAAAAGCTGTTTTCACCTCATCGCTGTACTGGTTCACCTGGTCGCCGGGAACGGTGTATCCCTCAAATTTCTTATTTGCCGCGTAGGTATTGCCTGCCGATTCCAGCGCTTTGTTGAAGATGCCACCGCACATGACATAATCAGCCCCAAGCGCCAGTACTTTTATAATGTCGGCATATTTCTTTATTCCGCCGTCGGCTACGACCTTGGCGTACATTATGGAATGATTTGCTTTTTCAAGGTGAATGTCATGAATGAGGGAAGCCAGCGGGTAACCGATCCCGGTGTGCACCGAAGTGCTGCAGCCTGAACCATTGCCGATGCCCACCCTGATGTAATCGGCGCCTGCCCTGGATAACTCAATAAATGTAAGAGGGTTGGCAACATTACCAACCATGAGGATCACCTGGTCGCTGAATTTGTGCTTTGTTTTTATCACCGCTTCAATCAGCCGCTGCATGTGCCCGTTGGCAATATCGATGCAGACATGAACCTGTTCAAAATTCATATCAGAATCATCTCCAAGGAACAACCGCTCAAACTGGTCAAGGCTCAGGGCAATCCAGTCATTCGCGCGCACGCAGTCGCCGGCATTGAAACTCTTTGTCTGCGTTCTGGGAATGATGGGATAAATCTGATTCCCAGTGAAAATTTTCCGGTGATCAAATTCAATCACTGTATCCATCGGGGCGGTGAATAACGGCAGCATCCCATGCTCGTCGAAGATCTTTACTGTTTTCCTGGAGTTGATGCTGCTTTGCACTGCAGGGCATAACAGGATATCGTCGAAGTCAAATTTAAGGTTGCTGCTGCTCATAATTTAAGTGTTGCGGATCACATGGTAAAAATAACCAAAATTTTGAATTGAATCAGGAATTCACAGGTTGACCATCACATTAATCCATTCATTCCCCTGTCCTGAAATTGGTTTGGATTAATTATCTTATCTTTGCACAATAGTTTTGCAAAAATTAAATTAAAGATATTATGGCCGGTTCACAAGAGACCTTTAACAAGCGGGATCAGGAAAAAAAACGATTGAAGAAACGGCTTGACAAGCAGCAAAAAATCGCAGAACGCAAGGCCAATCCGCAAGGTGGAGGTTTCGACAACATGATTGCCTATGTTGATGAAAACGGGCGGATTACCGACACGCCACCCGATCCGGCTACCAGGACAAAAATCAATGCCGACAGCATAGAAATCGGAGTTCCCAAAAGAGAAGCAGTGGAGTCGGTGACCGTGCGCAGTGGCAGAGTCGAATTCTTCAACCATTCGAAAGGCTTTGGTTTCATCAAGGAAAACAGCAGCCAGGAAAAGTTTTTTGTTCATGTCAACAGCCTCACCGAAGAGATCAGGGAGGGCGACATGGTTACTTTTGAACTGGAACGCGGGTTTAAAGGGATGAGTGCCGTTCGGGTTAAAAAAATAACAAAATAGCTTAAAAAAATGGCTGTTGTAAAAAGAAATAACCTTTTGCAACAGCCATTTTGTTACCGATCAGTCATTGCTATTTGTAAATGACTTCTCTCACCAGCTTGCCGCCGTAAATGGTTCTCATGCTTACACGGCTTTCATTCAGTTTTTTCATTGCCTCTTCGCCGCCAATCACCTTTTTACTGATGGCTGCCCATTTCTCATCCGATCCTTCCATTGCAGCAAGACTTTTGAATTCGGTCATCAGCATGACATCCCAATCTTCCGGATTTGCAGCAGCACCCTGAAGGATCTTATACGAGAGAATTAATCCCTGGCTTACTGCCTCGTCGTGTGTTACCTTCCAGTTGGCTTTAAGGTTGTTAAGATACTCAACGGTCATGTTGGCACTTATTTTGATGAACCCGATTTGCCATACTGAACCGTCTTTATATGTTTTTTCCTGGGCAGATAGTGTAGAACTGAATAACAAGGCAAATCCAATGATTAAAATTGTGATGATCTTCTTCATATGTATAAATGTTAAATTTGAATAATGGGCGGTTAAATAACAACAACTACAGGGCAACTGCCTTTAATCCCTGCAATTTAATATTCGGGTCAAAAATAATAAATTTATTTAGATTTGGTCTAAATATTTTTTTATCTGTGATTCGAATAAAAGTGCCCTCCGTCAGAAGGCACTTTTATTTTTCCATTGAGCCGACAACCGGCAAGAGGTGTGGGTTTACCGCAATATGATTTTTTCGGTACCGGAAATACCGGGGCCCTGCACTTTTACAAAATAGATTCCGGGTGGATAGGATGAGAGGTCGATTATCTCAAGACAAGCTTTTGCTTTTTCTTTCATTTGGATTTGACGACCTTTGCATTGAGTAATCACCATGGTGAAATAATTAACCAGGAACAAATGGCACACCTTACGCCTCATCATAACCCGTCGGGCCGATTGCTGATCAGCATCCTTCTCAACGGTTTGATTACCGCAGCGGAGATCGCTGGCGGGATCCTGTCCAACAGCCTGGCGCTGATTTCCGATGCCATACATAACCTGAGCGATACCATGGCACTGGCGCTTGCGTGGGTGGCAACGAGGGTTGGCAAGCGAAAACCAGATGCCCGCAAAACGTTCGGATACAAACGATTTGAAATTCTCTCTGCTTTTATCAATGCCTCCCTGCTTACGGCTATTTCAATCTACCTCATTTATGCAGCAGTAATCCGTTTTTTGCATCCTGAGCCGGTGAAATCGCTGCTGATGATGGCCATAGCGGTTGCAGGGCTGTTGGCCAACCTGGCCTCCATGCTGTTCCTGCATCGCGACTCGAAACACAGCCTGAATGTCAGGGCCGCCTATGTGCATTTGCTGGGGGACACACTATCTTCTGTCGCTGTTGTCGGTGGCTCAGTCATGATCTATTATACGCATATCCTTTGGATAGATCCCGCATTGACGCTCGTCATCAGCACCGTGATCATCATCCAGGCATATAAAATTTTGCGTGAGTCGGTCGATATCCTGATGCAGAGCACGCCTTCAAGGCTTAATCTGGCGGAGATCAAGGAACTGATTGAAAAGCATCCCCTCGTAAGAAATTTACATCATGTCCATTGCTGGCAACTTGAGGATCATGAGGTGCTGTTTGAAGCACATATTGAAGCCCTGAGGGATATGCCGCTGAGTGAATCCGGGACGCTGATGATGGAAATCGAGAAACTTTTATCCAGTAAGTTCAATATAACCCACACGACCCTCCAGGTTGAATTCGAATGCTGCGATGACACGGAAATGATAAAACAGCAAAAGTCCGGATAAAAAAAAACCGCCATTTCCGGCGGTTTTTTTTACCATGTCAACAAATATCAATGGTCATAATCATACCCCATGATCTGGGTGGCACTCCAAACGGTCATGGTCTTAGCAACCATCAAATCATAGATCATTCCGTTTCCTCCGTACAGTAGCGATTTGGCGTCATAACCAAGTAACCTCAGGTAAGCTGAGAGAAATGCACTGGTTTGTCCGGTATAACAATAAACCACGATTGATTTATTTGTCGGCAGGGTCTTCAGGTCGGCAGCCAGTTTAATGGATTGTTTCGGTTCATATTGCATGGCTCCGGGAATGTGTCCCGGATCGGTGTACTGAGCGGCCGGCCAGTAATTAATAACATAGTAGGTCGAAAGGTTATCGAAAACAGTTTTGTTGGAAACTGAAGCCGGGGTAAACCCTTCGATAAGAAGGGAAGCTACGCGTGCTTCGAGAATCTCCTGTCCGGTTGTTTTACCTGTGGAGAGCACGGGCATCGTTCCCGTAGTGCCTTTGGGCGTTGTTGCAGTTGTAAATTGTGAAGCATAGGCATTCCCGGTTGCAATGGCAGTATTCCATTTTGTCGCAAAATCGGTATTCCAGGCACACATTCCCCATTTCATGGAGAACACCTTGCTGTAACCCATCAAACGGAGCAATGAAGCGCCATACGCTGCTGTTTGACCGGTATAGCAAACGATGGCAACCTTTGTGTACGGTGTAAGATCAACAGATTTGATATGTGTCAGAAGATCGGCAAAGGCCACATTATGCGCATTGTGGATATGGCCAAGGGCAAAATCAGCAGCTGCGCGCACGTCGATGATGTAAACCTGGTTGGTTTCATTCAGGGTTTTTACTTCGGTGGCACCCATGATGGATGGCATGTCGGTGTTCACATAATCTTTTTGAAGAGGTGAACCTGTCGACTCGAGGTACGATGCAAGTGTCTCTGATTCGTTGACTTGCGGTGGCGGAGTGGATTCGTCGTCATCCTTGGAACAGGAGGTAACAAAGAAAATTGAAAACAGGATGCTGAGCATCAGAAGTTTTGTTTTTTGCATAATCTTGGGTTTTTAATTAAATTAAATGATTGATTATTATTTGATTGACTGATTATTATTTGGCGAACCAGGAGAGCGGCAATTTACCGTCGACCACGATGCCGGCAGAGGCGGTTGCCTCCCAATTCAACAGGTCATCTGCAAACAGGTATAGGTTTTTATTTATCAGTGTTCCTCCCTCATTGCGGATGTGACAGTTTGAAGAACAGGCCTGCCCGGCTGTAACCGCTGTTCTTTCAGTCCATCGCAGAATATTATGCGGGGAGGTGAAATTATAGGTCGGCAGCACATTGAAGTTTGCATATTGCGGCACTCCGTATCTTTCCCAGTTATCAGGGGCTGCAAGCGTTCTGCGCACCAGGGTGAAGTCAAATCCCGTTTTGATTGCCGGAATGGGATTCACCGCGATCTTGAATCCCAGGTATGAGGGAATCCTCGCCCCTTCTCCGTGCACATGGCAACTCCCGCAGTTGTTGTAATTCTGGGAATGGCAGGTTTGGCAATTAAAAGATTTATAGTGCATTGAATGATAGGTGTTCTTTGTTGCGATACCCGTATGGCAATCCTCGCATGAAGGTAGTTTTTCGTACGCATAACGCTGCTCCACCTTTTTGCCGTCACCATGAAGTTCGTCAGCTTTGTGGCAATCGGTGCATTTGTAACCGGCTTTCGTCAGGTGTACGTCCGGTTTGGTGCCGGAAGCAACGCCAAGGTACGCATGCCCGCCGCGTGAGCTGTGACAGGTTACACAAACCGTGACCATATCAGGTGTTTTGGTGAACGAATGACCTTTTGCCAGGCCGCCGCCGCCGATCGGCGGACGCACAATGTGACAATTTCCGCAGGTGGCATGGCAGGTCGCACAGTTTTTGTTGTAACCCTCGATCTGATGGGCGGGAAGCTTGTCAAAATCATCAGGACCTGATAACCCGCTGCGAAGGGTGACTTTTCTTTTCTGACCTGTACCACGGTGTATGCTGGTCTTGAAATTATCGACTATTGCCTTATGGCATGAACCACAGGTCTCTTCGGCAAACATCGATGGATGTGAGATGAAGTTACCGGAGTGTGCCACAGTTTTATCGGCGGTATTATCAGTTCCCTTATGGCATCCGGTACAACCGGATTGATAATGGCCCGATGCCTTGAAGGCGGCGAAGCCATCGCCCCCCATGTAAACGCGGTCGTAAGGTTCATACTGCGGCGCCTCGCCTCCGCAGCCGCCTGCGGGAGCTGCCGTGTCGGGACTGAAAACCGCCTGAAGGTGGGCATAATTTGTGTGGCACCCTTCGCAGGATGCAACGCTGTTTGCAGCCGTATCGGCATCATCGTTTTTGGAGCAGCCCTGAAAAACGGTTACCAGGAGCAACAGCGCCGTCACGATCAGGTTGGTTTTATCTAAATATCTCATAATCAATATCAATTTTCAAGAATTTTCTACCTGTAAAGATTGCAGTATTATCCTGAACATCACACGAACCGGAGATGTCATGACCACTTGAAACGACAGCTCCTTAACAGGTTCAAACATGATCTGTATCATCTTTATTCATGATTAATTCGTATATTTGCCTTTTTACGTAGGATCACGAATGGCTAAAAAAGATCAATTCTCAGGTTGCACCATCAGTCCGCACCATTGCAGGTGCTTTGAATTGCTGACGGAAGATGAAAAGGGCCTGATGGAGATTAACTCCGTGAAGGTAAAATATAAAAAGGGAGAAATCATCTGCAAGCAGGGGTCATTCGCCTCTCATATCATGTATATGGAGAGGGGCCTGGCAAAAGTATATCTCGACGATGGAGTTAATACCCTGGTGCTCAAAATTATTCCCGACGGGAACATGCTCGGACTTTCGTCAGTCAATGCGGTGAACAATACTTACCAATATTCATCCATGGCCTATGTGGATTCTGAAATCAAGCAGATCGACATAAGGTTCTTCAAGCAGTTGCTGGGTCAGAATCCCGCTTTCGCCCAGGAGGTTATCAATATTTTCGGCGCCAACAGCGTACAGATCAATGGCCGGTTTTTTTGCCTTACCCACAAGCAATCATATGGCAGGCTCGCCGACATCCTTCTTTGCCTTTCCGACCGGATCTTTATGAATCACGCATTCGAATTGCCGTTGTCCCGCAAAGAGCTGGCCGAATTGTCGGGCATGAGCCCGGAAACGGTTATCAGGATGCTGAAGAAATTCAATGATGAAGGTTTGATTCAAATGGAGGGAAAAAATTTTAAAATGCTCGATTACGACCGCCTGAAACGGATCAGTGAGACCGGTTGATAATTATTTCAGGCTCTCACTGGGAATGATGAGCGGTTTTCCCGCTTTTCGCGGATGATCATGGAAACATCAATGTTAAAATTACAGATCGCCCGACTCATACCTGCGGAGCCTGTTATTTAGCGCAGTTATTTGATCCTGCATGTCAGTCACCCGGTTCAGCAGGTGGATGATCGCTTCGATCCCTTCCAGGTTAATGTCAAGCTCGTGGTAAAGCCGCACGATCTTCTCCAGTTGCCGGAGCTGGCTTGCCGGGATGAATTCCGTTTCGGTGACCGTCGTGACCTCGATCAGCCCCGTTTCCTTCAGTGAACTGATAAATGAGATCTCAATGTTATGACCTGAACAGAATTCATGGGCAGGTATTAAATCCTCCTTATGCATGTGCTGATTTTTAAGATTGGATCTTTGACAATTCGGTAAACAGGGACTTTTGCCTTTCGTTCAGTTTTGTAGGGATCAATATGGTATATGTCACATAGAGATCGCCCGATCGGCCATCATTTTTGTAAACGGGGAGCCCCTTGCCTTTTAACTTGACCTTTGTTCCATTCCGGGTTTCGGGGGCAACTTTCATTTTCACCTTGCCGTCGAGGGTTTCGATGGTGATCTCCCCGCCCAGAATAGCTGTATACAGGTTCAGGTCGGCCTTGGCATACAGATCGTTGCCCATCCGTTTGAACCCCGGGTGATCGGCGATGGAGAAGGTGATATACAGGTCCGCGTTTGGGCCGCCATTCACCCCCTGGCCTCCGTATCCGGCGACTTTGATGGTCTGGCCGTTCTCAATGCCGGCAGGGATGGTGATCCTGATCTTATGGCCGTTCACGGTCAGGGTCTGCTTCCGGGTTTCGAGAACATCTTTGAGTTCAAGCTGCAATGAAGCACTATAATCTTCTCCCCTGTATTTTGCCTGCCTTCCCCTGCCAGAACCTCCTGTTCCTCCGAAAAGGGATTCAAAGAAATCGGAAAAATCTCCTTCGTACTGCGTGCCGGAAAACCCCTGCCGGCCCGAACTTTGGGGCCGTTCACGGTACTGGCCCTGTTGTTGGGGCGCCCCGGCATGTTGCCAGTCTTTCCCAAACTGGTCGTATTTTGATCGTTTTTCAGGATCGCTCAGCACTTCATTCGCTTCATTGATCTCCTGGAACTGCCGCTTGGCGTCCTTGTCATTCGGGTTCAGATCTGGATGCAGTTTTCTGGCCATTTTCCGATAGGCGGATTTGATCTCCTTCGGCGTAGCCTTTTTATCTATTCCCAGAACCTTGTAATAATCGATAAACATGTTTATGATTTGTTATAAACACCTGATCCTTAATAATCTTCACCATTCGCTGTTCTCTCTTCACAATGGTTACTAAGGTCTCACTATGGGGCTAAAGCCCCGGTTGTAGAACCCTGATACCCTGTGCTAAAGCACGGGGCAATGCATTGCTGGAATAAACCAGTTCCCTGTGTTTCGTTTTCGTGTTGTAATGATTCCGCATCCGGAACTCACGATGGCGCTCAGAAACCTGGTACATTTGAATGGTCAGCCTTGCCATCAGGTAGCTTATCGTAGATTCTGCGCCCTGGTTCAGGTTTACGTGGCTCTCCTCCAGCCCGTCGTAGCATCCCCCGGTACAGGGATTATAAATAACCTGGTGAAGTCGGTTTTGGCCTGAAAACCAGTTGAAAGCGATGACAAGCTTTTTAAGATACTCCTCATCACCGAACACATCGTAAAATTTACCCAGGGTCATGACTGTATAGGCCACATCAATGGGTTGTTCGCCAAAATACCCGGCTTTTTCGCCCTTTTTCAGCCAATTTTTATTTGAGATGACCTCAATCCCATTCTCATTAAAGATTTGCGACAACAGGAAATTCAGCGACGCTATGGCGATATCTTTATAAACCGGTTCATCGGTAAGCAACCAGGCGTATAGCATGGCCTCGGGCAAGATGCTGTTGGCATAGGTGAGATAACTTTCAAACCACTCCCATCCTTCGTCCGATTCATGTCTGTACATCTGCACCAGCCGTTTGGCGAGTGTGTTGAAAAGGATGAGGTTCCCGGGATTGTTCAGTGTGCTGTGACTATAATACAGCCCTTTGATCACAAAAGCCATAGCCCGGGTTGAATGCATGTTCTCAGCACGGACCAATGCTGTTTTCATGATCGAGCCGGCTTTTAATACCATGGTTGCAGGCAGCATCGGTTTCCTTGATATGACATACCCCAGCGCCCATATCGCCCTGCCATTGGCATCGTCGAGGTTTACCTCATTCTGTGATGTGAAATTCATCTCCTTGTCAACATAATTCAGGAAATCACCTTCCGGTTCCAGGCAGTATTTGATAAAATTCAGGTAGGTCTGCATGTACAGCACATCGCTTTCATCACCAGTTAGTTCGTAATGCATGCACAGGGCAATCAGCGCTCGTGCGTTGTCATCCAGCGTGTAACCCGATTCGATATCAGGCTGGTTGATCTTTGAGAACTGTATCATCCCGAACCCGGTTGTCATCTTCTCAATGTGATCGAGTTTGATGGGCGGCAGGTCATAGCGGAGGGGGATCTTTTTGCCAGCCATCCTTTCCAGCAGCATCGCGTGTGCAACAGCAGAATTTTCCCAGGCCGTTGCAACAATCTTTTGCAACGTATTGGATCCGATGTTCCTTCGCAACGGGTCATCGCCAAGCAGTTTGTTAACGGCGTCGGCCAGCTGCTGCGAATTCCGGAAATCAATAATGATCCCGGTGTCGGTGGTTAAAACTTCCTTTGCATGAGGAATTGGGGTGGAAATGATCGGGCAGCCACAACTCATTGCATAGGCGAAGGTACCACTTACCGCCTGGTTCGGATCACTGGAGGTAAACAGGTAAATATCGGTCAGCTGCAGGTATTCGAGCAACTCCGGCAATGCCAGGTACTGGTTGATAAAGACGACATGATCCTGGATAGCCAGGTCTGTTACGCGCTTTTCTAACATGTCCCGGTAATTTTCTCCTTCATTTTTCACCACCTCGGGATGGGTCTTCCCGATAACAAGGAACACGATATCAGGACTTGTCTTGATAATGGAAGGCAAGGCGTCGAGGGTGGTTTCAATGCTTTTGCCGGAACTTAAAAGACCAAACGTTGTCAGAACCTTTCTTCCGGCCAGCCCGTACTTTTCTTTCAGGTATGTTTCACTTAAATGCTGCACCAGGTGGGTGCCATGGGCGATCACCGAAATTTTTTCCGCGGGAACCTCATAATCCTCCTCGAGGATCTGAGCCGAACGATGGGTCATGACCACGATCGCCCCGCAGGCGGTGGTGATATGCTGCACTTTTTTGCGCAATCGCTCGTCAGGATGGGGTAACACCGTATGAAACACAATGACAACCGGCTTATTCAGTTCATATAATAACTTGAGCAGGTCCCCTTCATGATGGTGGAAAAATCCAAACTCGTGCTGGAGCACAACAAGTTTAACATGGTCGTTTTGGTTGATCTCCCCGGCCATCTTCAGGTATTCCGGCGAACTGGATGTGTCGAGGATATACTCCACTTCATCGGGATAGGTATATGCCCCGGGTCCCGATTCAAGGGCACAGACCTTGATGGAAAAGGATGTTCCGAATTTATTGTCAAGTGTGCTGATCAGGTCCTGGGAATATGTTGCAATGCCGCATTCCCTGGGCGGATAGGAGGTGATGAACAGTACCTGTGGCATGTCCATGAAATTGTTTCTATTTTGCATCGTTCCTGGCATTTGTAAGCAATTCTTCTAGTAAAGCAGATAAACTAAGCGAGGCGACCGCAATGCGTTCGTCGGCAGCCCCGTAATAAATGAATAACGTGTCGTCAAACAATGCAGTCCCGGTGGGGAACACCACATTGTTCACTTCTCCCCGTTTCTCCCATTCGTATTCAGGCGAAAACAGGGCGTAAGGTAACCGGGCAATCACTTTGGAAGGATGTTCCAGGTCAAGCAAAGCTGCTGCACAGGCAGAGTAAACGATCCCGTTGTTGATTTCTTCCGCTCCATGGTAAATCAGCAGCCAGCCATGCGGTGTCTCGATCGGCGGACATCCCCCGCCAATGTAGCTTGACTCATGCGAATAAAGAGGGTCCATGACGATGTGTTCCTCCAGGTGCAGAAAATACTTTTCCCAGAATTTATGGGTAAGGTCCTTGATCTTATCAACAGCAACAATTTGAATTCCAGGCCTGATCCGGTGAAGGAACACCAGCTTGCCCTTGATCCGCCTGGGAAAGAAGATCACATTCTTATCCCATAATTCGATCTTTTTCTCGGGGTCGGCATCCTGGTAGTAAAACTTATGATTACGGTAGTAGCGTTCGTCGACTTTGCCTGCGGATTCACAAAGCGAAACAAATTCAGCATAGGTGATGGGAGGCACAATGATTCCCCGTTTCTTAAAATGCCTTAGATCCTTTGATGTGGCCAATGCCCCGCGGGCATTGATCCCGTCATATGCAGTATACGACAGGTAATAAAGATCGTCGATCTTTACGATCCGTGCGTCTTCAACCCCATGGGTCTCATATTCGAATTCAGGTATGATGATCGGCTTTTTCCACCTTTTTCCAACCGTAAGCGGTCCGTCAAGCCTGCAATAGCCGATGGTGGAATGGTTGCCTTTCTGCACCGCCCTGTAAAACAGGTGAACGTTGTCTCCCTCCTTTATTGCTGCAGGATTCAGTACGCCTTCGTTCTCAAATTTCAGACCGGTCTTCTCTAATATCATACCCTCTTTCTTAACTTCTATCATTTTTACGCTTTTCTTAGGAATTGGGTTCCTTGATCGGGATGATAAACAGCGGTGTTTTCGTTTGTTGCAGCACTTTTTCCGTCACGCTCCCCAGCAAGATCTGCTCCAGCCACCGCCGGCTGTGGGAGCCCATTACGATTAATTCGGCATGCTGATTTTTGGCGGTCTTCAGAATGATCTCAGCAAAATCGCCCTTTTCCACATAGGTACGGATGGCTGTATCACCCAAGTGAAGTTTGAATTGATCTAAAAAATATTGTGATGCCTTTTCAAGTCCGCCGGAATGGACGATCTGGGAAAAACTGGCATTGCTGTAACCGGCAAATCCCATGATCGGTGAATATTCGAGCGAGGAGTAATAGGTTGCATCAGCGATAACGTGTAGAAGGATCACTTCGGAGTTCATCGCTTTTGCCAGTGCGTAGCCCTTCTCTGCTACTATTTTAGCGGAAGGATTATAATCCAATGCAATAAGTACTTTTTTCATTGTTGTCAATTTAACAAGGGGTTTAAAAATGATTTACTAAGGATTTGGTTTTCTATTTTTTTTCTTTTTCCTCTTTTTCTCTCTTTTTTTCTTCAGCTTTCGCATCCTTTGCAGCCTGTTTTGCGGCCGCTTTCTCCATTTTAAGCTTATCCTTTTTCAATTGTTCCTCCTTTTCTGCCTTGTCTTTGAAGTATCCTTTTAACAGAAAATTATGGCTTGCAGCCTTCATGTTCTCATCCAGGCCTTTGCTACTGCTTTTGATGTTGATCATGGTCGCGCTGAGGTTCGCTGCGATGGCCGTATCCTGGATCAGCCTGCCAAGCGTACCTTTCCCGCTGTTGACCTTGATCATGATCTCGGCGAGCTGGTCGGTAATGATTTCGGCATTCAGTGCCGTTACCTGTATGCTTGCCATGATGGCATCCATTTCAGATGGTTCTACAGAGGAAATGAACTGTTTATTTTTCACGGGCTTAGCCTCATTGCTGCCTTGGCTTATGATTAGCACCCGGTCGCCAATGATTCCTTCCGATCCGATCGTTGCCTCGCAGTCGGTCTTGATAAACTGCTGGACATCCTTTTTAATGATCATGCCGACCTGCACGGTTGAGTCATTGATTATTCTGATATCATCCACCGTTCCGATATCGATGCCTGAAAAACGGATCTTGTTGCCAACCTGCAATCCGCTTACGCTGTGGAATTTCGTCGTAAGGTCAAATACCGGGTTGAATAAATTCTTCTGTTTTCCGATCAGGAAGATGCCGACGATCAGGAGTAAGAATCCTCCGGCGACAAACATTCCTAACCTGACTTTGAATTTTGATGTTTTAGTTTCCATTTGGCAATGATTTGACGATTTCAAGAATTTGTCTTAAAGAACGACCTTATCAGCGGGTCATTTGATCTTTCTATCTCTGCAAGATCACATTCCGTATGCACCTCCCCGTCCTGCAGCATGATGATCCGGTTGGCCGTGGCACGCGCGCATTCAATATCGTGGGTGATGATGATGGAAGAGGTTTTATATTTTTTCTGAACATCATTGATGAGATAGCTTATCTCATCGGAGGTTACAGGGTCGAGGCCGGTGGTTGGCTCGTCGTACAGCATGATGAGCGGGTCGACGACAATGGTGCGGGCCAGGCTGATCCGTTTGCGCATTCCGCCTGAAAGCTGGGATGGCATCTTATGCAGGGCATCCGCAAGTCCGACATTTTCAAGCACTTCCATGATCTTCGCGCTGATCTCCTGTTCGGTCAGCTCTTTTTTGATCCTTCGAAGCGGGAATTCAAGGTTTTGCCTCACACTCATGGAATCGTACAGGGCGCCACTCTGGAAAAGGAAACCAATTTTCTTTCTTAACTCGCCCAATTCCTTCACGGTCAATGAACCTACTTCCTTTCCCAGTACCTCGATCGTTCCTTCATCCGGTGTTAACAGGCGTACGATGCACTTGATGAGCACCGATTTGCCGGATCCGGATTTGCCGAGTATAACCAGGTTCTCACCATTAAAAAGTTCCAGGGAGATATTTTTTAACACTTCCTGGTCGCCAAATCCTTTTCTCAGGTTGCTGATCGTGATCAGCGGCCCGGAAGCTGTTGAAACTGCGGGCGGACCACTGGCTGTCATATCTGTTGGCTGGTTTTTCATTGCAGCATGTCTGTTATCTGAACAGCGATCATATCCACCACAATGACGAGCAGCGAAGCCATCACCACCGCAGAATTAGCAGCGATTCCGACACTCTCGGTGCCCCTTCCCGCATTGTATCCTTTGTAACACCCGACGATGCCAATCACAAGCCCGAAAAAGACCGATTTGATCAAGGAAGGGAAGAGATCCATGAAATTCACCGCTGCGAAAGCCTGGGAAAAAAACAGTACCATGTTTACATCTCCCTTGATATTCACCCCGATCCAGCTTCCGGCCAGGCCGAAAGCATCGGCAAACAACACCAGGATCGGCAGCATCAGCGTGGCGGCAAGAACCCGTGTAACAACGAGGTACTTCATCGGGCTGGTGGCAGAAACCTCCATGGCATCGATCTGTTCTGTAACTTTCATCGATCCCAGCTCTGCCCCCATCCCCGAACCGATCTTTCCCGCACAGATCAGGGCGGTGATGACCGGCCCGATCTCACGGATGAGCGATATCGCGACCATGCCCGGGAGCATGGTGACCGCGCCGAATTTGGCGAGTGCCGGGCGTGACTGTATTGTCAGTACAATGCCCATGATGGCTCCTGTAATGGCAATCAGCGGCAATGATTTATTCCCTATCTCAAAGCACTGGCGCAGGAATTCCCTGAATTCAAAGCCACGGGAAAAAGTTGCCGCGGCAATTCTCTTGATGAATAATGCCATGTTCCCGATGTCGGAAAAAAAGTTGTGCGCCCTTGCCTTGCGCTCAAAGGTCTTATCACTGAGCCTGATGGATTGCCCGGTCGCAAAATTTTTTACTTTCGGCAAAGGATTGTACTTTTTCATGATGTCTTTCCGGAAGGCTTTTCGTTGTTGTGATTTGATTTGATTAATTTCGTTTTCAGCCTGAGCTTGAAGATGGCCGGTTCAGGCATTGTGTCACCCAGCAGGAACCCCCAGGGTTTCAGGGGATCAATGTGATCGCAGATCACCTTGACGATTGCGACTAGTGGTATCGACAGGAACATTCCGGCAACTCCCCACAAAGCTCCGAATGCCAGGACGGCAACGATGGAAACGAGGGCATTGATCTTCACTTTGGATGCCACTATTTTTGGAACGATGTAGTTATTGTCGACCAGTTGTATGAAGTAATAAATTGCCAGAACGTAAACTGCAAACCATGGCGATGATTTCGTTGCCACAGCGATCATCATTGGCAAGGCCACGGCAATGAGTCCCCCTATGTATGGAATGATGTTTAGCAGGCCCCCGATGATACCGAGCAGGATCGCATACTCGATCCCCAGGATCAGCAGGCCGATGGAATTCATGACAGAGACAATTACAAATTCTATGACCAGTCCCACGAGGTAGCGCTGGATGACCGTTTTTATCTTCGTAATGATCTCGCTCACCCTGGTGCGGTTGGCAGAACCAAAGATCCTGTGGAAAAATTCAAGCAGGAGCGGCTGGTAAAACAGGATCATGAAGATGTATACGGGGATCAGGAGTAACAATACCAGTCCGCTTCCGAGAGTGATGATGGTTTGACCGATCGCTCCGCCGCTGGTATTGATCAGTTCGTTTTTAGTTTTTAATATCCATGCGTTTATCTTGCCCTGACTGATATCGAAATAACCCGATGCCCAGGTAACGGACTGGTGCAGCATCGCTGTAAATTTTTCGACCAGCAATGGCCATGAGTCGCCAAAGCGCCCCGCCTGTGAAACGAAAAAAGCACCAAAACCGAAAATGACGAGAATACTTAACAGTAAAGCTATAACAATAGCGATGATCCGGTTGATCTTGTAACGTACTAAAAAATTCACGACCGGTTGAAGCAATGTTGCCATTACAATGGAGAAGATGAGCGGTACAACTATACTTTGCGCAACATACATCATGTATATGAAGGCAAACATCCCTACTAAAAGTAGGGATGCCTTCACAAAAAATGGTAATTTTAATGCATTGTCCATCAAACCCTTCTTCCCTGGATAAGCCTGAATATCACGGCAATGACTGCGATGACAAGAAGGATGTGAATAAGCCCACCGCCAAATGGATAAACCAAAAATCCAAACAGCCAGACGATTACAAGGATAACCGCGATGATGTAAAGTAAATTTCCCATGATAATTTTTTTAAAGATTAGTATTATTTCACTGCAAAGGTCAGTATTCAGGGTTTTTTTTCGTTACACAATTCCCTGAATTAGTTACATGATTCACACATTGGAGAAATCTACGAACGAACATGAGTTACGAGTGACGCAGGCCTATTTCACGAATATAAAGTATATCAATCCAGCAGCCGCGGCCGTCATCAGTACCAATGTGATGAAACCAAGCGCATTGGAAAACCTTGAATTCGTATGTTTTTTCATGATCTTTTTATTGTTGCCGATATGCAATATCATGGCGATCATGAAAGGCGCGGTAAGTCCGTATAATATGGCGGTATACATCAAAGCCTTTATCGGACTTACGCCGACAAAGTTAAGCGAGAGGCCGACGATCAGTGAAACAATGATCGCAATGTAAAATGCCTTTGCCTGCGGGAATTTTTTATCCAGACCGGCTTTCCAGCCAAATGTTTCAGCAAGCATATACGACTGGGAGCCTGCCAGCACCGGAATGGCAATCAGGCCGGCACCAAGGATCCCGATGGCGAATATCAGGTAGGTCAGTTTTCCTGCCAGCGGTTCCAGAGCCATGGCTGCCTGGTCCACGGTGTCGATGTGTCGGATACCTGCAGCATATAAAACACTCCCGGTGGTAAGGATGATGAAAAACATGACGATATTCGATAGCAGCATGCCCAGGTTAACATCTGTTTTCATATCTCCGAGAACCTGCTTATTGACAATGACCTTTCTGCTGCTGTGGGCGATGTCTTCTGCCTCCATGGTGGCCTGCCAGAAAAACAGGTAAGGCGAGATCGTGGTTCCGAGAATGGCGACGATGATCGAAAGAAATTCCTTGTTCAGTTTGATCGTTGGAATAAAAGTGCTCTTTGCGATGACAACCCAGTCCTGTTTTATGGTAAAAGGAACAATGATATAAAGCAATAACGTAAGGCACAGCCATTTCAGGATCCGGGCTATTTTCTGGTAGGGATATTTTATAATGACGTACATTAAAATGGCGGTAATGCTGATGCAGTAAACAGACACCGGTATCGACGGAAAGATCATGTGCCCTACTGCACCGATCGCCTGTATGTCGGCTGCAATATTAAGGGTAATGGCCGGAAAACTGAAGAACAGCATGATGTAAAGGATCGGTCTCGGGTAGTTTTCCTTTAACGTAACCGTGAGTCCCTGCGCCGTTACCAGTCCGATCCTTGCACACATGCCCTGGATGCCAGCCATTAAAGGGAAGGTAAGAAGGGCGGTCCACAGAGTTGAAAAGCCAAACTGTGCGCCTGCCTGCGAATAGGTCGCAATGCCGGAGGGATCATCATCGCTGGCACCCGTTACAAGTCCCGGGCCGAGCACGCTGAAGAATTTTTTGATCTTTGCTGACAACTTTGTCGATGTCTTCATGTTTCTTTCAGTTATAATGTCCCCGTCGTTGTTTATCCTCCAGGTAAAGCATCAGGAAAATTTTCTGCTCGGTGCGCACCCTGTGAATGGCAGGCAGATCCTGTGAATAGGCATCGTTGAAATAAAGCGCGTGTTCATACCCGATGGCCAGGCCTTTGAACAGGCTGATGGTGATTCTTGGCTTTATGATGCCGGTGAAACTGTTCTCATTGAAACCGGTATAGCTCCGCACCCAGTAATAATATGCAACAACGCCGGCGGTGGCCCATTTGCCAAGGTTCATGGTGCTTTCAACTTTTCCTTCCAGGCCGGCGCCGAAAATATAATCCCGGTAAGGTGAATTTTCCGGGCTCGACCGCATGCTGCTTCCTGCAAATGGAACCGCCGCAAGGTGGAGCGACGTGTACAGATTGGATTCCGAAGGACCGTGTACTGATACTTTTGTGATCATTCCTCCGCCGAAACCGATGGTACCCAGTTCAAAGGTTTGATTATCCCAGTAGTCGGTGTATTGAAATGCGCCGATCAGTATGGCGTTCTTCCCCGCACCAGGCTGAAAATTCTTTCCCTTTAAGATCCCGTATCCCCTGAAATTATCAAGGATCTTTCGGCCGCCTCCAACGCTCAGGCCTACACTGAACTTAAAGAAGTCAAACGGCTTCCGTCGCCTGGACTCAAACGGATTTCCATAATCAAGCTGAAGGTCCAGTATCCCGGTGATGGTTCCGGTGTTAAAAAGGTCGTCGGTGCTGGAATTCAGTTTTTGCGCCCCTCCGTATAGGGATATGTTGAGCGGCTCTTTCTGGTAAATCTCCCTGTTGATCTTTCTGAAGGTCTTTCTCTGTAACAACCTGTTCAGTCCCCTTACAGGGTTGATGATGGCGGCTGCCAATTCGCGAAACACCCGCTGCATCCCCCTGGCACGGTCATCCAGGATGTTAGAACCAATCCTGTAGGTAATTTCGCCGAGAAACGACCCGTTCACAGGGGTATTGATCATGTTATTATAAGAAGGCAGGGTGTTTGCTCCAAAATATTCCCAAACCACCGTGCCTCCGACAGCAAAAGAGAACGATTGCCAGTAGTTGAACCCGTTGGCGCGGGCAGAGTTAAAAAAAACAGAACCTGAATACGGCCTGATTAAAAAACTCGTACCAAACCTGTTGTTATCCCAGTCCCAGCCGGTTTTTAAATTATATTTCCAGGAATTTAATCCGACCTGGATCGCATAATCTTTTTTGAACAGGAACCGGTTCAATGCGAATGTGAACAAACAACTTCCCAACACTTTTATCGCAGGCAACCACACCGGGTGTCGTTTGTTGTACACCGTGTCGTTATTGAGTAAATTCCCGTACCTGCTCTGTGTTGCCGTGTCGAGGCGGGCGCTCATTACCGGCTGGCTTCCTGTCGAGTCAGAATGCAATTCTATTTTCTTTTTATTGATCTCCCCGAGTTGTTCATTCACATTGCCTTTTGCCGGCACGATGGTATCGGCCACTCCAATGTTCTGGGATTGAAGCCGGCATGATAAGAGGATCAACATGAATAAAAAGAGAGCGACCCTTCCCGGGTCGCTCTTTTTGAATGGTAGCATGAAAATTTAGTATGTATTCTTCTTTCCAAGTTCTTTGAACGCTTCACCAATTCCTTTCATATCATGCTTGAATTCCTGTTTGAACATCTCCCAGTCCGTTGGTTCTTTTTCATAACCATACAGCCTGTTCCTCAATTCGCTGTTCTTTTCGTTCAGTGCATCGATCCTTTTTTTACGCATTTCATCGAGCGGTGCCTTGCCAGGCTTGTTCAATTGGACTCTTAATTCAGCAATGCGCTTATCGTTTTCGGCAATCTGCACTTCTGCGTCTTTTTTGAATACCGGATACTCAGCATTCAATTCGACCTGTGCCTTCGTCAGATCCTGGTTGGCCTCAGTTACATTTTCCTGTGCATCTTCAACCTTATCAGTTTTTGTTGCGCAGGAGGTGACGATACTGCCAGCCGCCAATGCAGCAATTGCAGTGTAAAAAATTGTTTTTTTCATTTTTTTTTTAATTTTTAGTGAGATTGATGATATTTGATACTTGCTTGTTTTTACTTATTGCTTTTTTGACGCCTGCCACAAAACAACTCCCCCGATCCCCATGACCACGATGCCGATCACCGGCGACCAACTGAAATTGTGGGGCTTTTCCCTGGTTATTTCAAGCTTGCCGATATCGACCACTTTCTCCTTTGTAAAAAAACTGACGGTGGTGAATATGGTCAAAACTAATCCAATGACAAGAATTACAATGCCTGTTGTTTTCATAAATGTCTGTTTTTAAAGGGTGGGTGATTTTTTGCCAGGATCTTCCTTGTCCTTGGCAGGCTTCTGAGGTTGAGTTTGTGGCTGCTGCTTCCGGGGTTGCTGCTTAGAGGGTTGAGCCTGGGGCTGCTGTTTCTGAGGCTGCTGCCTGGGGGGTTGAGCCTGGGGCTGCTGTTTCTGAGGCTGCTGCCTGGGCGGTTGAGACAGCGGCTGCAGCGGTTGAGGCTGCTGATTCGAAGGTTGAGCCTGGTGCTGCTGTTTT
>JBBQUQ010000060.1:0-21353 GCA_038212325.1 Bacteroidales bacterium | reverse complement strand
TTTTGTTACGACCACCATTCCGATGCCAATTTAAACCCAGTCAAAACTCTAAACGTATGAATAACAGTTACAGAACTTACTTATACCGGAATCCCGGTGAAAAGTTACAATCAGTAACGCATATTCCATGCGTACATTGTGTTCCAATCAAATATCTTTGCACAATTGTTTCTTGTTAAACCTAAGATTTTCGTATGTCCGGATTCATTACCAGAGAGGTTCCCTTCTCGCGAAAGTGGTTTTTTTCCTATAGCCTCATCACAATCGGCGCAGCTGTGCTTGCGGCTAGTTTTGTGTTGTTTATCACCCCGTATAAAATAGTCCCAGGCGGAGTATACGGCATTTCAATCGTGCTGCACTACCTGATCGGAACCCCGGTTGGCCTGGTGGCACTGTGTTTCGATATCCCGCTCACACTCCTGGGAATAAAATTTTTAGGGCCGAGGTTTGGCATGAAAACTGTTGTCGGGTTCTCTCTTACAGCCCTCTTTACCGACACGTTGACCTTTTTCTGGGGGGTAGAACCACTTGTCAGGGGTGATGCATTGCTGTCGACCATTTTCGGCGGGGTGATGGCAGGCCTTGGACTTGGATTGATTTTCAAGGCAAAGGCCACCTCGGGGGGCAGCGATATCGTGGCCATGATCCTGGCAAAATACACGAGACTCCCACTGGGAATACTGATGATCTATGTCGATTCGGCAATCGTGCTGATCGGTTTGGCGGTTTTCCGCGACTGGAAAATCCCGCTCTACTCATGGATCGTTATTTTTATCACCGGAAAAGTGATTGATGTTGTGCTTGAAGGGGTGAGTCATGATAAAAGCCTATTTATCATTTCCGACAAGCATGACGAGATCCGGGAAAAGATCATTAACAACCTTGACCGGGGGGGGACCTACATTGAAGGGAAGGGCATGTACAACATGGCAGAAAAACAGATCATTTTTACGGTCGTCAGCCGCCGTGAACTGGGAATGCTCCAGGAATTTATCCACGAAATAGACCCCAAAGCATTCCTCACCGTCACCGATGCCACCGAAATACTCGGGGAGGGGTTTAAGTCGCTGAAAGAAAAAGTGGCGGAGTAACTTTTTTACCAGATCAATGTCTGAATAATTTGAGGATGTCCTGGCCGTTTGCAAATATCAGCAGTCCAAAAAGGACGACCATACCGGCGATCTGCGCGTACTCCATGAATTTATCACTTGGCTTGCGCCTGAAAATGATCTCGAATAAAAGAAACATCACATGACCGCCGTCAAGGGCAGGAATCGGTAAAATATTCAAAATCGCCAGCATGATCGACAGGAATGCGGTGAGTGACCAGAACGCGCCCCAGTCCCAGGTTGAGGGAAAAATATTGCCGATGGTGATAAACCCGCCAACCGATTCGTATGCCTTTTCCTGCGAAAATAACAGCTTGATGGATTTGATGTAACTTCCTGCCTGGTCAAAAGTCTTTACGACTCCCGCAGGGATTGCTGAAACCAGGTTATAATTTTTCTCCTTGAAGGTGAAATAATTTAACAGCCCCTTGGGATATACCCCGATAAGTCCGGCCGCCGGCACGTTAACTGCCAAACGGAGCGTATCTGCGCCGCGAAGCACCATTACCTGCACGGTTTTATTCTTATATTGTTGCACCGACGCCCTGAACTGGTCAAAAAAGCCCAGG
The DNA here is from genome assembly GCA_038212325.1 of Bacteroidales bacterium. Taxonomy (GTDB): domain Bacteria; phylum Bacteroidota; class Bacteroidia; order Bacteroidales; family FEN-979; genus CAIVAT01. The sequence continues at coordinate 19,675 of JBBQUQ010000060.1, read as the reverse complement.
AGTGAGTCGTTAAGCCCGATAATTTTATCATTGACTTTCATCCCTGCGGCTTCGGCCGGAGACCCGACTGTAAATTTCCCGGCTTCGAAAGGGAACCGGACTGCAATAAAATCGGGAGATTTTTGCTTGATCAGCTTGCTGATGAACCCATCAGGGACAGGAATGTCGATCTTTTGACCGTCGCGCAAAACCTGTACTGTTGTTGCCTCCTCGAGAATAATAGTTTTTGGTATTGCGGCGAAATCGTCAACAATCCTGTTGTCGACAGAGAGAATTGCATCACCGTTTCGCAGTCCCATTTCATGTCCCAGCGAATCCACCGCAATTCCATATTTCACATTGGAAGCAGGCAGGTATTGTTCTCCCCAGGCGGCAAGCATGATCACATAGATGGCAATGGCCAGCAGAATATTGACCGTTACGCCGCCAAGCATGACAATCAGCCTTTGCCAGGCCGGCTTTGAACGGAGTTCCCAGGGCTGGGGCGGCTGTTTCATCTGCTCTTTGTCCATCGATTCATCGATCATCCCCGAAATTTTCACATAACCTCCCAGTGGAACCCAGCCAACGCCATACTCAGTATCGCCTTTTTTAAATTTAAACAGCGAAAACCAGGGATCAAAAAAGAGATAGAATTTCTCAACGCGGATTTTAAATATGCGTGCTGCAATAAAATGGCCAAACTCGTGGAATATCACAAGAATAGACAAGCTGAGCAATAGTTGGATTACTTTTATTACGATTTCCATGGGTTTTTGCGATATTTCTGGTTATTGATTTTTTAAATGAATGATAATTTCGTCAGCCTTCGCCATCGCCACTTTATGAGTTTCCACATAGTCGTCGAGTTGTGGCTGCCTGATGAAAGTGACTGTTTTCATGCAATGTTCGATCACCTCCGGAATGTCAAGAAATCCTATGCGGTCATTCAGAAATGCGCCGACGGCAAATTCGTTGGCTGCATTCAGGATGCATGGCATATTTCCTCCCTGCCTGAGCGCTTCATATGCCAGGGCCAAGTTCCTGAACAGCGATGTGTCGGGAGCTTTGAAGGTGAGCTGCGGGTAATCGGCAAAACTGAAGCGCGGAAGGTCGGAGTTTACCCGCTGCGGATATGTAAGTGCATACAGGATCGGCAGTTTCATATCTGGCAGGCCCAGTTGTGCCTTCAGGGAGCCATCGATGAATTGAACCAGGGAATGAACCACCGACTGGGGATGGATGATCACATCTATTTGCTCTGGCAAAAGATCGAAAAGCCAGCGGGCTTCGATCACTTCCAGGCCTTTGTTCATCATGGAGGCAGAATCAATGGTGATTTTATGGCCCATTTTCCAATTGGGATGATGCAATGCCTCTGCCTTGGTTATCCCGACCAGCTGATCCCTGGTTTTGCCAAAGAAGGGACCTCCCGAAGCGGTGAGATAAATCTTTTCGACACTGCCATGTTGTTCGCCCGCAAGGCATTGAAAAATAGCAGAATGTTCTGAATCAACCGGCAGGACCATTACATTTTTCCGACGCGACTCAGCCATGACCAGGTCACCGGCAATGACCAGCGTCTCTTTGTTCGCCAGCGCGATATGTTTTCCTGCATTGATCGCATTCAGCGTGGGTCTCAGTCCTGCGTAACCCACCAATGCGCTCAGAACCATGTCAATTCCGTCCATTTCCACGATCTGGGCGATGGCATCCATTCCGGCATAGACCTTCACCGGGTAATTTTTTAACGATTCAGTCACTTTTGCATAGCAATGCTCATTGCCAATGACCACGGCATTGGGACTGAACTCAATTGCCTGGCTTATCAACAGGTCGCAGTTGCCATGGGCTGTGAGCACCTCTATTCCGAACAGTTCAGGATGGAGGCGCACCACTTCAAGTGCCTGGGTTCCGATGCTCCCGGTTGATCCTAATATTGCGAGGTTTTTCTTCAAATGGGCGGTGCAGGGGGGGTTAAAATGTTATGTATTCTTTCGGATCAACGGGATTGCCATCACTCCACAATTCGAAATGAAGGTGGGGCCCGGTAACAAGTTCACCGGTTTCACCAATGATCGCAATCGGATCGCCGGCCCGCACATAATCGCCGACCTTTTTAAGCAGGGCGGAATTGTGCTTGTACAGGGATACGATGTTGCGGGCATGCTGAACAACGATAACATAACCGGTTTCCAGTGTCCAGTTGCTGATGATTACGCTACCGTCAAGAACAACTTTGACAGCTTCGTTTTGTTTGGCAACAATATCCACCCCGTAATGCCTTTGGGATGGATTGAACATGTTTGTGAGGATCCCTTTTAACGGGGTAAAAAACAACGCACCGCCGACAGAAGATTTTTTCTGGCCTGTATTTTCCGCTGCTTCATTTTTATAAAGATTGTATTTGGTTTGGTTTTCCACTTCCAGCCGCAGCAGGGAATCTTCGGCAGAACGTTTTATTTTAATGTTGCCATACCTTTTCACGCTGTCACCGGTTACAGGTTTGTCGCTGGGAAGGTCCTTCCCGTTGATTACATCACGCAGACTTCCCAAAAACTGGTCTTTGGCAACCAGGGCCCGCTCGATCGAATCAGTTTTCATCTGGAGTTTGTATAACCGTTTCGTCAGGCCCACATTGGTATACCCGGGAATGTATTCCCTGAGCGGGGTGAATGCTATGAGGACGCTGGTAAGGAAAATCAGGATGATGGCAAGTGTTCCCAGGGCCACGAATACATTCATCCGTGAAAGCCTGAAAGTAAACCGTTCCTCCAGGGTATCATCATTCATGAAAACAAGGCGGTACTTAATCCGCCAACGTTCAGTCCACTTTCCTGTCTTCCTCTCTTTTCTCTGCAAAGCCATGTATTACAAACTGATCCTGAAAACGCTGCAAAGATCGGAAAATTATGCGAGCCCGCAAATCCTCTGTTTTAAACAAACTGTTGGTCTATTTGCCACTAATGCACCGAAAAATCAAAAAATTAAAATAATTTTGTAAAATTATAGTTTGTTCTATTTAAATGTATCCGGATTTTTGAGTTCGACGAAGAAATATACCCTCGCCGCATGGTTCCTGGTTTTATTGGGACCTGTACTGTTCAGTGCCTGTTCCACCAAGAAAAACACCATGGTTCGCAGGACGTATCACAATATCACAGCCTATTACAATGTGTTTTGGAATGGCAAGGACAACCTTCGCCAGGGGCTTAAGGAATACCAGGCAGGCCTGAAAGACAATTATTCTACCGTGCTGCCGGTATTTAATTATGGCGATAAAAGCAGCGCCACCAAAATGTCCCAATATGCTGACATTGCGATAAAGAAAGCCTCCAAGGCGATCAATAAGCATTCGATGGTTTTTAACGGAAGGGAATATGTCGGGACGATCGATGATTGCTATATGCTTATCGGCCAGTCATATTTTTACAAGCAGGATTACCCAATGGCCAGGCGAACGTTCGAGTTCATCATCAAGACCTACAACTACAATGATATTAAATATGAGGCCATGCTCTGGCAAGCCAAGGCGAGCATTCAAATGGGCGACTTTAACCGGGCAGAACCCATGCTTGACATGCTGCAGAGCAAGATCAATAAAGGCGACGCGCCTCAGAAATATGAAACGGAGCTAAATTTGGTATATGGCCAGTTTTTCATACAGCAAAAGAACTACGATGGCGCCGTTCCGTACCTTAACCGTGCTCTGGAGCTGAAGCCTTCGGGTCTAATGCGCACACGGTGTAATTTTATCCTCGCACAGATACACCAGCGCAACGGCGAACTGAACGAGGCATCCCTTTCGTATGCCTATGTGATCAAGCATGCGAAATCGTATGATATGGAGTTCAATGCCAAGATCAGCCTGGCTCAGTGTTATGATGCAAAAGGCGGCAACCGGGAGTTTATCGTCAAGAAGCTGACAAAAATGCTGAAGGACGATAAAAACAAGGAGTACCAGGACCAGATATATTATGCCCTCGCCCATATTGCCATGAAAGATGCTGACTCTTCAGCAGCTATCGACTATTACAAAAAATCGGTCAGCACAAGCCGGACGAATAACTACCAAAAGGCGATCTCGTCGCTTGAATTGGCGGATATTTTCTTCGGAATTCGCAATTATACCATTTCCCAGGCCTATTACGACAGCACGATGCAGTTCCTGCCGAAAGACTACCCGGGTTATAAGGAACTTGCCAGCCGAACCCTTACCCTTACCGACCTGGTTAAAAACCTATCAGTTATCCAGCGGCAGGACAGCCTGCAAAGACTTGCCGTAATGCCTGAAGAACAGCGGAATAAAATCATCGATAAAATAATTTCCGATCTGTTGGCAGCAGAGATGAAGAAGCAGATGGAGGAGCAGTTGCTGCGTGAAGCACAGATGATACCCGGGCAGACGAATATGGGGCAGGGCATGGATCTTCCGGCGGGCGGCTCAACGACAGGACGCTGGTATTTTTACAACCCTGCCATCATGTCAAGCGGATTTTCCGAATTTTTGCGGAAATGGGGACGACGTAACCTGGAAGACAATTGGTTCCTTACCGACAAGACCGCGATCAGCATAGTTAATGAACTTCCGCAGGAAGACTCCCTTGCAGGTGAGCCGGGCGACACGGCCAAAGATGGTAAAAAGAAGCTCCCGAAGGTGAAAAATCCGAAAGAGCGGGCCTATTATCTGCCGGATATTCCAACTACCCCGGAAAGGATCGCAGCCTCCAACAAAATGATTATCGAAGCTTATTACCAGGCTGGGTTCATCTTTGCTGAGGGCCTTAATGATTATGGCAATGCCGCAGAAACTTTTGAGACATTGCAATCTCGTTTCCCCGAAAACAAGTATAAGATTCAATCGGCTTATGAACTGAGCCAGCTCTATTCAATTCTTCAAAATCAACCCAAAAGCGATCAATATAAAAATCAGATTCTTACCCTCTACCCGGAAAGTGATTATGCAAAGTTGCTGGTCAACCCGAATTATTACAAGGAGATCAACGCCAGGCAATCAGAAGCAGCAAAACTATACACGGACACTTACAAGGCATTCGCAAACCAGCAATATTACATGGTCATCAACAATGCGGATATTGCGCGCAACAAGTACAAATCCGATTCCGTGCTGATGCCGAAGTTCGATTACATGCGTGCCCTGGCCCTTGGAAAAATTGAAGTTGTTGACTCCCTGGTGGTAGCCATGAATAAAGTCATCAGGGATTATCCAAGGAGCACAGTTAAACCACTGGCCGAAAATGTGCTTGCTTTCCTGGGAACCCAGAAGGATTCAAAAGGGAAGCCAATCGTTACAGATTCGACGCTCGTCGTTGACAATTCGGAAAAATTGTATAAATTCGATCCGAATGCATTGCATTTTTATGTGCTGATCGTAAAAGAGGATCTTGTGGATGTTGATGCGCTTAAATTGAAAATCACCGACTACAACGCAAAATTCCACGATCTTCAAAAACTGATGGTCAACAGTCTGGTCCTTGATGATGGCCGAGAGATGATCACCGTAAACAATTTCGAGAACAGCGAAACGGCAATGACCTATTTTATGGGGATCCTGACCAGCAAATATGTTTTCACCAAACTTGAAAACGCTGGCCAATACTTCAATTTTATCATTTCTGTCGAGAATTACCCCATTCTTTATAAAAACAAGGATATTCCGCTGTATCTTCGCTTCTTTGAAAAGAACTACCCGGCACTTAAATAAATCTCCGTGTTTAAATCTGCATTTATGTCGAAAAACAGAGAACCTGAAATGCCCACCATCAACATACTGGGTCCCGGTGCCGTTGTGAAAGGCGAAATCCAGGTCAATGGCGATTTCCGCATCGACGGAACTTTAAACGGGACCATCCTGTGCAAAGGCAAAATTGTGGTGGGACCAACCGGAAAGATTGACGGCGAGATACAGTGTCAGAACGCTGATTTTTCAGGTGAGGTAACTGCCACCGTCAAAGTAGCCGAATTGCTTACATTAAAGGAGACTGCCCGTTTCAGCGGGGATATCACTACCGGGAAACTGGCCATCGAACCTGGCGCTAAATTTTCCGGAACCTGCCGCATGGAGCAGTCCGGGGCAAAAGACATTAAGTTTCCGCCAACTTTAAATGAGAACCGACCCCCGGAAAAACCTTAATGACTATGCCCGTTATTCAGGCATGGCTGTGCAAATGGTTGCCATTATCCTGGCAGGTGTATTCGCCGGGTTCAAACTGGATCAATGGCTTGATATGACGCCGGTATTCACAGTGGTTCTTTCCGTTGCCTCTGTAGTCCTTTCCATCTATTTTGTGACGAAAGACCTGTTGCGCAGGTGACAGTTCCTTTTTGCCAATAAATTTTACCTTTGTGCCATGAAATCACCATATTTAACCTATCTCCGCAACCTCCTGGTATTTTCAGGTATCCTTGCAGCAATTGCACTGATTATCATGTTTGTTGTTCCGAAACCCATTCTGTCGCCTGCCTTGCCTTTCGTGTTTATCTTTTTTATTTCCGCATCACTGCTGTCATTCTACTACCTGCTGAAATCAGCCTCCGGGAGGTATATTAGATTTGTCAACACCTTCCTGTTAACCATCGTTGTCAAACTCTTTATCTATGCAGGTGTCATGGTGGCTTATGCCTTGGTCAACCGCCGCGATGCAATTCCGTTCATGCTGGGCTTTTTCATCCTTTACTTGTGCTATACCGTTTTCGAAGCGGTCAGCATCATAAAATTCACCCGTTTGCCCGGATCCGAAAATACCAAATAGAAAAATAAATACCTTTGCCTGTTAATACTAAAGAAATGGTTCACATCATTCGACGGGAACACTTCAGTGCCGCACACCGGCTTTTTCTTCCGGAATATACGGATGAAAAGAACATTGAAGTCTTTGGCAAGTGCTCAAATCCAAACTGGCACGGACATAATTACGTTTTGTATGTCACTGTGAAGGGTGAGCCAGACCCTTTTACCGGGCTGGTTATTCATCTCCGGCATGTGAGCCGGCTGATCGATGAGAAAATATTGAAAAAGGTCGATCATAAAAACCTGAATCTCGAAGTTGATTTTTTAAACGGGAAAGTTCCGACAAGTGAGAACCTCGCCATCGGCATATGGAATGAACTGGCCGGGGATATCCTGGATTTGGGTGGCGTATTGCACTGTGTGCGGATTGAACAATCAGAAAATAATATTGTTGACTATTACGGTGAATGATCTGAAAATTAATTATCATGCCAGTAAAAAGAAAGCTTAATTACGAAAAGGTCGAGGAATTCGATCAGCAGGCAACGGAAGAGCTCGCATTTCACTATAAGGAAATACTGCGACTTATCGGGGAAAATCCCGACCGGGAAGGCCTTGAGAAGACACCGTTGCGTGTTGCAAAGGCAATTCAATTCCTTACACAAGGCTATGCCCTCGATCCCAAAGAAATCCTGAGTTCTGCCAAGTTCAGGGAAGATTACAGGGAGATGGTCATTGTGAAAGACATAGAGATCTACTCCCTGTGCGAACATCACATGGTTCCCTTTATCGGGAAAGCGCACGTGGCTTATATCCCTGATAAATATATCACCGGGCTGAGCAAAATAGCCAGGGTGGTCGATATTTATGCACGCCGTCTGCAGGTTCAGGAGCGGCTTACCATGCAGATCAAAGATGCAATCAACGACACCCTGAAACCCCTTGGCGTGGCAGTTGTGATTGAGGCACAACATTTGTGTATGTCCATGCGCGGGGTTCAGAAGCAAAATTCTGTCACAACGACATCCGATTTTGTCGGCGCATTTGAACGCGATAAAACCCGGGCTGAATTCCTGCACCTGATCAGTACAAAGCTGCACTGATGGTTGAAATGCAAGCATTGCCTGCATTGTTTGCATCGCTTGCATTGTATTCATTGATTCATTAACTTAAAAACGGAGATTTGAAAAATGTTTGAACAAACGGATAACAGAGGTTTATTTACGGCGCAGCAAGGCCCACAGGATGCAACTGTTGCACGGTCCTTTATGACGCAGGTGTTCGGATGGATGACCCTTGCCATGTTTATTACAGCGGTTACGGCATACTGGTTCAGCACTTCCGCATCGCTGATGCAAAGCCTGATGAATGTTGAAACCGGCGGGCTGACCGGGCTCGGCTGGATTGTCATGCTTGGGCCGATTGGCTTTGTGTTGCTGATGTCTTTCGGATTTCAGCGATTTTCGCCTGCCATTTTGACACTTTTGTTTGTCACATTTTCGGTGCTCATGGGCATGAGCCTGAGTTTTGTTTTGCTGGTTTACACCGCAGCATCGGTATATAAAACCTTTGCCATTGCCAGCGCGATGTTCGGCATCATGGCCGTAACCGGTTACACCACCAAGACCGACCTGACTAAATTCGGCTCCATCCTGATGATGGGGCTGATTGGCCTGATGGTGGCCATGCTGGTGAATTTATTTCTGAAAAGCGGCACCATGGACTATATCATCAGCGTGATCGGTGTGTTGATTTTTACCGGTTTAACCGCGTATGATGTGCAGCGCCTGAAAAGAATAGGCGCCGGTTCTGCTGAATACGGTGAAGCGAATGCCAGAAAACTCAGTATCCTTGGTGCACTTACCCTCTACCTCGATTTCATCAACCTGTTTATGTTCCTTCTGCGGTTTTTAGGAGACAGGAAATAAATAGCAAAATAGTAAAATGGCAAAATAGCAAAATGGCGGGATAGCGAAATTTCACCATTTCACCATTTCACCATTTAAATATCTTAGTATGAAGGCATATGTATTTCCCGGACAGGGAGCCCAGTTTGTCGGTATGGGCAAGGATTTGTACGACAACTCCCCAATGGCCAGGGAGCTGTTCGAAAAAGCGAACAGCATCCTCGGGTTTCGTATTACCGACCTGATGTTTTCGGGAACCGACGAAGACCTTCGCCAGACCAAGGTTACCCAGCCGGCTATTTTCCTTCATTCGGTGATTCTCGCGGCAACGCTCGGCGATGGCTTCAAGCCGGATATGGTTGCGGGCCATTCCCTTGGCGAATTTTCTGCGCTGGTAGCCAGCAAGGCGCTGTCGTTCGACGACGGACTCCGGCTGGTCGCTGCCCGCGCGCAGGCCATGCAGAAGGCATGTGATATGGAACCGTCAACCATGGCTGCGATTCTTGGGCTTGATGATTCCAAAGTGGAGGAAATATGTAAGTCCATAACGGAAATAGTGGTTCCGGCAAATTATAACAGCCCGGGGCAACTGGTCATCTCTGGCAGTATGAAAGGAATTGAAGTTGCCTGCGAACAGCTCAAAGCTGCCGGTGCCCGCAGAGCTTTACCGCTCAAAGTGGGAGGTGCGTTTCACTCACCGCTCATGGAGCCGGCCCGCTTGGAACTTGCTGAAGCAATCAATGCTGCCATGATAAATCCCCCTGTTTGCCCCATTTATCAGAATGCCACAGCACTTCCGGTTACCGACCCGGCCCTGATCAGGAAAAATCTCATTGCCCAGCTTACCGCCCCTGTTCTCTGGACTCAAATCGTTCAGCACATGATCGACGGCGGCGCTGATCATTTTATTGAGGTAGGCCCAGGGAGTGTATTGCAGGGACTGATCCAGAAAATCGGGAAAGAGGTGACGGTTTCGGGGGCGTAACGGGGGGGGTGAGACGCACCGCAGTTGAGACGCACCGCAGTGCGTCTCTACCGCTTCGTATATTGGTTGTCGTAATACTTCTGGTAGTCGCCCGATGTGACGTGTTTCATCCACTCCTCATTGGCAAGGTACCAATCGACGGTTTTTTCCAGTCCTTCGGCGAATTGAAGGCTCGGTTGCCATCCGAGTTCTTTCTGAATCTTACCTGAGTCGATGGCATACCTCATATCATGACCGGCACGGTCTTTCACATAGGTGATAAGGTTTGCTGACATGCCTTTGGACCGTTTCAGTTTCCGGTCCATAATCTCACACAACAGGTTGATCAGATCAATGTTTTTCCATTCATTGTGCCCGCCGATGTTATAGGTTTCAGCAATTTTCCCCTCATGGTAGATCAGGTCGATGGCATTGGCATGATCTTCCACATACAGCCAGTCACGGATGTTTTCGCCTTTGCCGTATACCGGGACCAACTTGTTATTCCTGATATTATTTATCGCCAGCGGAACCAGCTTCTCAGGGAACTGGAACGGCCCGTAATTGTTCGAGCAGTTTGAAATTAAGGTTGGCAGCCCGTAGGTATGATGATAGGCCCTCACCAAGTGATCGGAACTTGCTTTGGAAGCCGAATACGGACTCCGGGGATCATATGCGGTATTTTCATAAAAGTATCCTGTTGCTCCAAGTGAACCATACACCTCATCGGTTGAGATGTGATAGAACCGTTTGCCCGAAAAATCTTCCCAGATCACCCTGGCAGCATTCAGCAAGTTAACCGTGCCGACGATATTGGCATAGATGAATTCCATCGGGCTGCTGATGGACCTGTCGACATGCGACTCGGCGGCAAGGTGGATCACCCCGTCGAAACGGTATTTTTTAAACAGCGCTTTCATCAGTTCACCGGCGGTAATGTCCGCTTTGACAAATTCATAGTTGGGTTCCTTTTCGATGTCGCGCAGGTTGGCCAGGTTGCCTGCATAGGTAAGGTTGTCGAGGTTCACTATTTTGTAATCCGGATATTTTTTTACAAACAGGCGTACAACGTGTGAACCGATAAAACCCGCACCCCCGGTAATTAAGATCGTCTTCATGATTTGTTTTTTCTTGCTAAATTATTAATTTTCACCATTTCACTATTTCACTATTTCACCATTTCACCATTTCTTTTATTGAGTGCCATCTCCCACTCCCAGGCCGACCGGGTCATATCATCCAGGCCTTTTTCAGCTCTCCAGCCAAGTTCAAGGTTTGCAAAGCTGGTATCGGCCCAGATTTTAACGATATCGCCGGGACGGCGGTCTTTAAATTCGTACTTCAGCTTTATCCCCGACGTATGTTCAAACGACCTGATTACCTCCATTACAGAATACCCTTGGCCGGTTCCAAGGTTAAACACTTCCAGGTTTTTTTTACATTTTCCGCCGGCAAACCGTTCCACTGCCACAACATGAGCCCTGGCAAGGTCGACCACGTGAATATAGTCGCGGATGGCCGTCCCGTCAGCCGTGTCGTAGTCATTCCCCCAGACACGCATATACGGACGTTTTCCAATGGCAGTCTGGGTGATGTAGGGCATCAGGCTATTGGGCACCCCTTGTGGGAGTTCTCCGATCAACGCAGTTTCGTGTGCCCCTGCCGGATTGAAGTACCTCAACAGAACACCCCTGATGTTCGAGCTGTGGCTTGTATCAGCAATGATCTCTTCGCAGATTTGCTTTGTATTCCCATAAGGGGAAAGTGCTTGTTGCACCGGGGTGCTTTCACGCACGGGCAGCAGGTCAGGTTGCCCATAAACAGTGCAGGATGAAGAAAACACGAAATCGCGGATATTGTTGTCGGCCATCCCCTGAAGGACGTTGACCAGCGACGACAGGTTGTTGCGATAATACATCAGCGGGAATTCCACTGATTCACCAACGGCCTTAAATGCGGCAAAGTGAATTACCGCACTGATATCGTTGTGCAATTTAAAAAAGGATGATGTTCTTTCAGCATCAGTCAGGTCAAATTTCTCAAAAAGCGCCTTCTTCCCTGATATCTTTGCAATTTGCTCAAGCACCTCAGCAGATGAGTTTGAAAGATCATCAACAATGATCACGTCAAATCCGGCGGACTGCAGTTCAACAACAGTGTGCGACCCGATATAGCCTGTTCCTCCTGTTACTAAAATTTTCATATGTATTACCTTTTCGACTTTTTAGCTATCGCGTTCAAAATCGGATGATAGTCGCCCGTTAACCCCAGCGGTTCGTTGTTACGGATATGATAAACGGCGTTGATGCTCGGTTTGGCATCCTTCAATCCGAATCCACGGCCGGCAAGGATTTCACGATAAACCTCTGTATGCAGGTCGGCGAACCCGTCGCTGAATTCTATCTCCTGTTCACCGAGCAGCAGGGAGCGGTAGGTCCTTTTACCTGCTTTGCGCACACCGTCAGGTATGTCGTTGTAATCGATGCTTAAAAACCACCGGATATTTGCATGTTCAAGCTTAAGGATGCCTCCGGCTTTATTTTCCTCAAGCACATGAACGATGTTTTCCTTCACCTGGCCAAAAACCCAGATAAGCATGTCAAAGAAATGAACCCCGATGTTGGTCGCTATGCCGCCCGATTTGGATAAATCTCCTTTCCACGAGCGATAATACCAGCTCCCGCGTGAAGTGATATAGGTAAGATCAAGGTCATGGATTTTATTTTTGGGCCCATTCTGAATTTGTTCGCGCAATGCCTTGATGGAAGGGTGAAGCCGCAGTTGGAGTATGGTATAAACCTTTTTATCGGTCTCATCCTCAATGTTAGTCAGCGCTTCCAGGTTCCATGGATTGAGCACGATGGGTTTTTCGCAGATAGCATGGGCATCGTTGCGCAACGCCAGGCGAATATGTGAATCGTGCATGTAGTTTGGCGAACAGATGCTCACATAATCAACTTTCCTGTCGTTGGTCTGTTTTTTGAAAAGCGACAGCCGGCGCAATTTGTCAAGGTGCCGGTCGAACCTCTCCGGTTCAATGAAAAAATCTGCATTGGGAAAGTAACTGTCCATAATGCCCACTCCGTCATAGGGATCGAGGGCACAAACGAGCTGGTTGCCGGTGTCTTTGATCGCTTTCATATGTCGGGGAGCAATATAGCCTGCAGCGCCGATCAGTGCAAAATTTACTGGGTTGTTAATTTCTATCATAGATGCAATTATAGCTTAATAACTTTTCCTTCGGCCGTGAGTTCATATTTTTGATGACTTTCAGGACATACGGCAATGCCTTTGTCGTCAAAGTGGAGTCGATGGCCAAATTCACTCATCCAGCCGACATGGCGCCCGGGATTGCCAACAACCAGCGCATAGGCCGGAACACTCCTGGTGACAACAGCACCAGCACCGATAAAGGCGAATTCGCCAATCTCGTTGCCGCAAACAATTGTGGCATTGGCGCCGATTGAGGCTCCTTGCCTGACCAGTGTGGGCTGGTACTGATCTTTCCGGAGGATATGGCTCCGCGGGTTGATCACATTTGTGAAAACCATCGATGGTCCCAGGAATACATCATCCTGGCAAATTACGCCGGTATAAATGGAGACATTGTTCTGCACCTTGACGTTCCTTCCAAGAACAACATCGGGAGAGACCACCACATTTTGTCCGAGGTTGCAGTTTTCACCAATCACACACCCTTTCATAATATGGCTGAAATGCCAGATTCTGGTCCCTTTTCCAATTTTGCAACCTTCGTCGATGATGGCAGAATCGTGGGCAAAATATTCTAGTTCCATGATCAATGGTTTAAGAAATCAACAACGTTCCGGGTGATATAAGAGAGCTGCTCCAAATCCAGCTCCGTATGCATCGGGAGCGAAAAAACAGTTTCACAGAGGTGTTCTGTAACCGGGAAATCTCCTGATGTGTACCGCGGATCCAGATAGGCCTTCTGCAGGTGCAACGGCACCGGGTAATAGATCATCGCAGGAATTTCCTTTGAGGAAAGATACTCGATCAGGGCCTTTATGTCAACGTGGTTGGTCACAAGTGTGTATTGGTGAAAAACATGGGTTGATTTGGCGTAGCGCACAGGGGTTGTCAGCTTTGACTGACCAGCAAATGCGTTGTCATAAAAATCGGCGGCAGCGCGGCGTTTGGCGGCATACTCATCCAGCCGTGCCAGTTTTACGTTCAGGATGGAGGCCTGGATGCTGTCGAGCCGCGAGTTGACCCCGACAAAATCGTGATAATAACGCACCGTCATCCCATGGTTTACCACTACGCGCATCTGCTTTGCAAGGGTGTCATCGTTCGTGAAGATGGCACCTCCGTCGCCATAACATCCCAGGTTCTTCGACGGGAAAAATGAAGTGCATCCGATATGGCCGATCGTGCCTGCCTTTTTCCGGGTGCTATCGGCAAAAATGTAATCAGAGCCAACGGCCTGGCAGTTGTCTTCAATTACAAAAAGGTTGTGTTTGTGTGCTATTTCCATAATCTCCTCCATCGGGGCGGTTTGCCCAAACAGATGAACCGGCACAATGGCCCTGGTTTTAGGGGTAATGGCCCGTTCAACGGCCTTCGGGTTGATGTTGAAAGTTAGAGGATCCACATCCACCAAAACGGGCGTCAGCTGCAGCAAGGCGATTACTTCAGCAGTTGCGATAAAGGTGAAGGAGGTGGTGATTACTTCGTCGCCCGGCTTCAGGTTAAGCGCCATCATGGATACCTGTAGCGCATCGGTGCCATTGGCACATGGGATGACGTGTTTTACGTCGAGATATTGTTCAAGATTTTTTTGAAATGCCTGAACGGCCGGGCCGTTGATAAATGCGCAGGAATCAATAACCTCCTGGATTCCTTTGTCAATTTCAGATTTGATGTCGAGGTATTGACTGCGCAGGTCAACCATCTGGATTTTCTTCATCGGGATCAGTGTTTGAGTTTCATGAAAATTTGCGCAAAGTTAAATAAATAAGTGCCTATGCCGACCATTCGCCGACCATTAGGGATTCTTTTGGCGAAATTGCGGAATCCTTGCCGGATTTCGTAACTTTGTATCAAATAAACCGTATGATCATGAAACGATTTGCAGTGGTGTTATCCGGTTGCGGTGTTTACGACGGGGCCGAAATTCAGGAAGCGGTGCTGACGCTCCTGGCAATTGATAAAGCCGGGGCGCAGTATCAGTGCTTTGCACCCGATATCCCGCAACATCATGTTGTCGACCATTTAACCGGTGCCGAAAGTCCCGGAACAAGGAGCGTGCTGTCCGAGGCTGCCCGGATTGCCCGGGGGAATATCAAACCCCTGTCACTGTTTGCTGCTGACGACTACGATGCACTGATTTTCCCGGGTGGCTTCGGGGCTGCTAAAAACCTGTGCAACTGGGCCATCAAAGGTGATGACTGCACAGTGAACGCAGATGTTGAGCATGCCGTCACGACGATGTTTAAAGCCGGAAAACCAATCGGCGCCATGTGCATTGCACCGGTGATCCTTGCCAGGCTGTTTAAAGGGGCCTCTCTCACAACCGGGCAGGACCCGGCATCTGCCGGTTTCATCCGCAATACAGGCAATAGTCCGGTTGAATCAAACCACGAAGAGGTGGTTGCCGATTGTGACCATAAGCTATTTACGACACCGTGCTACATGCTTGACGCTTCCATCAGCCAGATCGCCCGGGGAACTGAGAACATTGTAAACGAAATGATCAGGGGATAAGGAAAACAGGACAGAAATGAGCCAATTGTTGTTCCGGATGTCCGGAATTGTTCGGAGAGGTTTTGCCATTTTTCTACTGGTGGCAACTGTTATTCTCATACCGGTACAGCAGTTTGCACAATCCCTTCCCGCATTACAGGCCACCCTGCAAGGCATCATAACCAACGCTGCCAATGGCCTTCCGGTGGTCGGCGCTAAAATTTTGGTAAACGGAAAATCTGCACTGTCCACCTCCGGAGGGGTTTATTCCCTTGCCATCGAGCCGGTGGGCACTTTCCCTGTTTCCTGCACGAAAACCGGGTTCGACAATTTTACCTCCCTGCCGGTTATTTTTCAACAGGGCGTCGTCTCCGTCCTCAATATTCAACTATGGGAGAATCTCAACCCACCGTCGAATGTCTCCGTTTTCATCAATACGGCTCCCCAGTATATTCCTGTGTCCTGGAATGCACCGTCGGGGAATTACGAACTGATCTATGACGACGGGATCCAGGATAACTTTACCGTATGGTCCGCGGCGGGCAACATGAATGCCGTGAAATTTACCCCGGCGGGGTTTCCGGTCAAACTTACCGGAGGCTCTGTCCATATCGGGTCATCAGCCAATTATCCTGCAGGCAGCAATCCGCTCGTTCCTTTCCAGGTGCGGGTTTATGACGCAACCGGTACCGGTGGCACTCCCGGGAACAGTGTGGCAGGCCCCTTCGAAATAATCCCCGCTGCATTTGGCTGGATCGAATTTACGCTTCCATTGCCGGTCAGCCTCCCCAATGGTTCATTTTATATTGCCATGGTTCAGGGGGGCAGTGCCCCCAATGCCGCAGGTTTGGCTATCGATGAAACCATGCCCCAGTTCAGGAGTTTTGCCAGGTTCGCAAGCGGAGGAGGCCCGTGGGTCCCTTCCGGCGGCAACTTCATGATGCGGGCAAGGTGCATGGGCCCCGGAGGACCGGTTTTGCTGGCTGATGAACCTTCAGTTGCAGGTATTTACAACATTTACCGGTTGCGCCAGGGAGAGGAGCAGAACCCAATGGTGTGGACTTTGGTTGGATCGACAGTTGCAACATCATTCATTGATACCAGTTGGTCGCTGCTGCCTTGCGGTCCCTACCGGTGGGGTGTTAAAGCCCAGTATCCCGGCAACCGCTGGTCGCCGGCTGGGTTTTCCAATATTCTTGGCAAATGCTGGACCGCCCCGGTGAATATTCACCTGGACTATAGCTGCGGGAATACGACCCCTGGAAAAGCATTGATCCGCCTTATCAACCTCGTATATCCCGATACAATTTATTCGAGAGTTCCCGATTCGGCCGGCAATGTGCTGTTTCCCAATGTGTGGAAGGGAACCTACCAGATGATTGCCAGCCGGTTTGGGTATGATACCCTCTTTTATCCCGTTCCGGTTGCGGCACCAGTATTGCTTAATCTGACCCTTTTGCAGGTGACAACCCCGCCGGCAAATCTTGTGGTGAACGACAGCAGCCTCCTGGCCAGATGGGATGTTCCCCACTTCGAGAAACAGATTTTTATGGAAACCTGGAGCAGTGGTACGTTTACGGCCAATTCATGGTCTGTTGATGGGGGTAATAACTGGACGATTTCGTCGTCTCTGGGAAGGCCTTCGCCTTCAGCCATGTTCGCCTCCCTGCCGCTCCAGTCGAACTACACCCAATCACTGGTCAGTAAAACGATCTCAGGGGAACACTCCACCCTGCTGAAACTGGAATATGATATTTTCCTGGACAACTATGCTACCACGATGGTTAACCAGATGGCGGTGGAAATATGGGATGGCCTGACCTGGCATACGGTTAAGGCGTATACCAACATTGAGGGAGATATACCATGGACCAGCGAAGATCTTGACATTTCAGATTACACCGACCTCAGTTTCAGGATACGGTTTCGCGCAGGTGGTGAAAACTCCGGTGATATCAACAACTGGAACATCGATAATATTGCGGTAAAGGCTTCAGAGCCGGCCCAGGAGCAGGCCGTTTGCATCCTTGGCTACTATTTCTACCTTGAAAATGCCATCACCGGCTACACGACAGAAAATATTTATCCTATTCCTGCAAACCTCATCCAGTATGGACAAACCTATCATGCATGCGTAAGGGCTCTTTATGGCAGCGGTTATTCCGATTCCACGTGTACGACCTTCACATCCCATTTCCTCTGCCCTGTTCAGAATCTGAATGGGTATCCCGTCGAAGATGTGGCTTTTATTAACTGGGAAAAACCACTTGCCTCAACAGATACCTCATTCATCACACCGCCCGGGTTGATTGGCTATACGGTTATCCGCGATGACAGTGTGATTGCAACGATTCCTGATGCCGATACCCTGTCGTATTACGACAGCGGGCTCGAACCGGGTTATTACTGGTATGGTGTTGCCGCCAGGTATGACCTTGCCTTCTATGGTTTTCCGGGCCAGGTTGGCGAAAGCGTTGCGGCCGGCCCTCTGCAAATGGCCATCAGTTGGGGCCGCGAGTTGCCCTTTTTTGAAGCATGGAATTCGGGCTCCTACAGTTATAATGACTGGAGGTTTACCCCTTCACAGGGAAACTGGGTCATTGACCCGGCTGAGGGGCTCCCTTCACCTGCGGCAAATTTCAGGTGGTATCCGCCGTTGGTGAACTACACCTATTCGCTGGAAAGCCCGTCATTCAACGGGGTACCTTACACTTGCGCTGCCATCTGGCTTGATTTTGACCTGAAACTGAACGATCGCAATTATACCGGCACCGAAAAGATGATCGTTGAGGCCTATTATAATAACGATTGGCATAAGAAAGCTGAAATCAGCAACACAGGGAACATTCCATGGACAAATTACCATATTGATATCAGCCCTGCTCGCGGGAAGGGATTCCGTGTACGGTTCCGCGCGACAGGCCAGAACTCTTCTGAAATCCTGAACTGGTTCATCGACAATATCGATGTATACCCGGTTTGTTACCCTGCTGCAAACCTGGCCGGACAACAGGTCGGGAACACGGTGAGTCTAACCTGGAACCCCCCGGCATGCCTTGGAGGCAATCTTTTAAATGAAGGCTTTGAGCAGGCTTTTTTCCCTCCTCCGCAATGGGCACTGGAATCATCAAATCCTTCAGCAACATGGTCGCACAACTCCACTTCATCCTTTCCGGGGGTGCATAACGGCAGCTTTTCAGCAGCGCTGGATTGGGATTATAACCACCAGGACGAATGGCTCATTGCAAAGAATATTTTCGTGAATGGCGACCTCACTTTCTGGAGCTATGCATTCCAGGGATCGCCTCACCACGATCACTATTATGTCAAAGTTTCTGCTGACCATGGAGCCACATGGAATGTGATGATGGACATGTCGGCGCTACCAACTTATCCCGGGGGCACAGGGGTAAATGCCTGGACGACCCCTTACCATGTCGACCTCTCCATGTATGATGGTGAAACGGTTGATATAGCATGGCATGCAGTTGATGGCGATGGCAACGGCTTATGGTATCCTTGGGCTGTCGACGATTGTTCGATCGGGGCGGATGACCACCAGAGGCAACAGCTCCTCGGATATGATATTTACCGGAAAGAATCGGGTGTGGCCTCATTCAGTAAAATCAATGCAAGCCTTGTTAATGATACTGCATATGCTGATGAGGGCCTCCCACCGGGCCAATACCAGTATTATGTACTGGCCCGGTTTGCTGAATGTGAAAATGGCTCAAACTCCGACACCGTCCTGGTTGATGTCATAACCGGGCTGGACGCAATCCGCGACCTGTCAATATCCGTTTTTCCCAACCCGGTCACCGACCATTTTACCATTGTCAGCGCATCAGAGCTGACCGAAATCATTTTGCTGGAAACGACGGGAAGGATCGCCGGTTGCTGGCGGCCTGCCGAAAAGTTCAGGACGACCATTGATACCCAGGGGCTTCATGATGGTTTTTACCTTCTCAGGATACGCACCGAAAAGGCAATAAAGAATGTTAAAATCTGCCTGATCAAATAAATAATCGTGGAAGTGATACCGGTTGAAGAAAATATTGTACCTTGCGAACTAATTTGAAAATATTTAACGTACTGATTTGCAACCTTCATTCCCTATATATGTCAATAGCAATATTGATACCCAAATATTTTCTTATACCACTAATTATTAACTAAACTATTAAAACTATGAAAAATGTTACCAAAGCGCTGAGAACATTGATGCTATTAGCAGTATCGATGTTTGTCTTCGTATCTTTTGGGTTTGCGCAGCAGACAGTGCTGCTGACCGAAAGCTTCGAGACAGGTAGCGGAACAACGCCTCCGGCCGGATGGGCAGTTGAGCAGGTTGCAGGAACCACCCTTGGG
>JBBQUQ010000059.1:0-21445 GCA_038212325.1 Bacteroidales bacterium | reverse complement strand
CTTCTGGCATACCCAGCCGCAGTGGAGCACCGATCAGGATATTTTATCCGTCTATTATAAAAACGCAGCCGGGGGCGTCTGGGCCCTGCTGGCAACCTATACAGCCACTGTTCCCTCATGGACGCAGGAAACCATTGCCCTACCCAACGCAAGCGCCACCTATTACATCGCATTTGAGGGCAATGCGAAATTCGGCTATGGAATCTGTTTTGACGACGTGCAGGTGGCCAATGGCTGCGAGAACTTTGTCACTGCCGGAATTTCAATTGCCGCTTCAATGAATCCTGTTTACCAGGGAACAATGGTCACAAACACAGCAACCATTACCAACGGAGGTCCGGCACCATCATACCAATGGAAGGTCGATGCTGCAAATGTGCCGGGAGCAACGAATTCGGTTTTTTCCAATGTTCCTTCGTCCAATGACGGGATTACATGTGTACTCATCTCAAATGAAGCATGCGTTGCGAATAATCCATGCACCTCCAATACTGTGGTCATGTCGGTAACCGGCCTGCCGCTGAACAGTTCAATCCAGGATATGAACATCACCGGCTCCGGATGTTTCAATGCATTCGAAACCATCACAGTGGCCGGCAGCGGTTCTTCTTTTACCGTTGAAACCGGGGGAAGCGCAACCATGATTGCGGGGCAGAAGATCAGCTACCTCCCCGGAACACTGGTGCAGCCGGGCGGCTACCTGCATGGGTATATTACTACCGACGGCATTTATTGCGGCAACCTGATGCCTTCAATTGCCAGTGTTGCCGATAGTGCAGAATCAAGGGTTCAGGATGTGGGACAGCCGTTTTTTAAAATTTATCCAAACCCTACGCACGGTGGGAAAAAACACAGGATCCGCCATGGTAATCAAGAGATAGCGCCAGGAATGCAGAAGATAGCCGCATCCGGCCTGGAAATGTGTGAATGATGTAACTCTTCAGCCTTATTGTGTAACACTTTCACCCTGAAAGGTGCCCACCTTTGCACCATGAAAATTCCATCCTTTCAAAACACAGTATGGGAACAAAAAATCTTATGGACAGTTCATGCCCCGATCACAACAAACCAGGCCCCCCAACAACAAGGGAGGATGAATATAACCTATTTGTAAGGTGAGTTACCAAATCATACCAATATTAAAACCAGTATTATGAAAAAAATCTGTCAACGAATATCGAAATTGACGATCGTCGTTCTTGTGGCGTTCATTTCATTCGCCTCTATGGCCCAGGAAGGAACGAAGGCGACGAATCCCCGACCCAATGCAGCCCCCTGCTATAATTACTGGTCGGTTGGCGCCTTTGGCGGCCTGATGCAGTTCAATGGCGACCTCTCAAGAGATCACTGGATCAACCTCTATCCCCATGGCGTGGGCTACGATTTCGGAGTGGTTGCCACAAAGCAGTTCTCCAGGGTGCTGGGCGTTCGCGCAAGCATTGCGTACGGCATGGTGCAGGGCCGGGTTGAGAACAAATTCACCTGGGATTATCAGGACGGGAACGGAACCCCCGCATATATTTCCCAGAGTTTTAAATCTTATGTTTTACAAAGTGATTTTGCGGTTACCATCAACTGGTCAAACTGGATCCTCGGTTACAAACCCGACCGGCTTTTCTCTTCGTATCTCATCGCCGGTATCGGCATGGACCAGTCGAAAGGAACTAAAAGGGACCTCAGCACCGGGGATGACCTCAGTTACCTGGGCGAAAAAGGGAATCCCATCAATGTGGGCAATACCGATGGCATGGGCAGGATGAACCTCCAGTTCAAAGTGCTTGCGGGCATTGGCTTTGATTTTAACATCAACAAACATTTCTCTATTCCGCTGGAATTTGCATGGAGAATGCAAAATTCCGATTACCTGGATATGACCCGGGGCGGTGCCCAGAATATGGTTAACGACATGTATAGTTCGGCGACCATTGGTGTGACATACAAATTTGGGTATAAATGTCCAAAAGTAGCAGAAGAAACTGCAGTCGTGGTTCCTGCAGCAGTTCCAGTCGCTGTCGTGGAACCAAAGATCCGGTTTACTGTTATCGCACCCAGGAACATTCCTGTCGAGCGCAAGGTGAAGGAAATTTTTCCCATCCGCAATTATGTTTTTTTCGACCTGGGATCTGCAGCGATACCCGGCCGTTATGTGTTGCTGACCAAAAGCCAGGTACCCGAATTTAAAGAAGATAAGCTGGAAATGTACCCGCCAAAAAATTTGTCGGGCCGTTCAGACCGGCAGATGGTTGTCTATTACAATGTTATCAATATCCTTGGTGCACGTTTAGTGAGCAATCCTTCGGCAACTGTCAGGTTGACCGGCGCATCCATGGAAGGTCCCGAAGATGGTAAGGCAATGGCCGAATCGGTTAAACGTTACCTGGTCGATGTTTTTGGAATAGATGGTTCAAAGATCAACACCGAAGGCAGAGTTAAGCCCAGGGTACCTTCTGAGCAACCGGGTGGCACGAAAGAACTTGATCTCCTGCGTGAAGGTGACCGCAGGGTATCCATCTGGAGCACCTCACCAGCGTTGCTGATGGAGTTCCAGACCGGCGAAGATGCCCCGCTGAAGCCTGTGGAGATCATTGCCATGCAAAATGCCCCGGTTGAAAGTTATGTTTCGTTCAATGTTGATGGTGCAACGCTGGCATTGACATCCTGGTCGCTCGAGATCAGGGACGGCAAAGGTGCCGTGCAACAATACGGACCATATTCCCAGGAGCAGGTAAGTATCCCGGGAAAAACCATCCTGGGAGCCATTCCCGAAGGCAATTATAAGGTGACCATGATCGGCCAGGCAAAGAATGGCACGACCGTAAAGAGGGATACGACTGTCAACATGGTGCTCTGGACCCCGCCCAAAGATGCGGAGGTGATGAGGTTCAGCATCATTTATGAATTCAATGAATCAAAAGCTATCGCCATTTATGATAAATATCTTACGGAAATTGTCGTGACAAAGATTCCCTCCGGAGCTACGGTCATTATCCATGGGTATACTGACATCGTTGGTGATGAAGCCTATAACCAAACCCTCTCACTGGCCAGGGCAAACGATGTGAGAGACATCATGGCCAAAGGCCTGTCAAAGGCCAACAGGAGCGACGTTAAATTTGAGGTGCACGGGTTTGGCGAAGACCAGGCCTTATCACCCTTTGAGAATAAATTTCCCGAGGAACGCTTTTATAACCGTACGGTGATCATTGATATCGTACCGGCAAAATAGCTTTCATTCAAAGTACCTTACCCCCGGCACCCCGGTCAATTCCCCTTCTCTTTCAGGAGAAGGGGTCAGGGGGTTGAGGTGGTCAATGTGTGAATCATGTAACTAATTTCCCGGAATATGTAACATTTTCAGTCATGGAGATAATCATCTTTGCTGCATGAACACAACGTATATCATAATACTCGCGACCACATTCAGTGTCCAGGCTTTTTGCATGCCTTCAGACACGTTGAAACCTTCATCCGATACAATAACAAAGAAAACCAAAGAGTCACCACGGAAAAACAATCTCTACCGCGTTAATTATTACGTTTCGGGTGCCATTATAGGGGTCGGTTTTGGCAGTGATTATTTTGCCATTTCACGGTTGAAAAAAAAGCCCAGCCTTTCGGATGCGGAGATAGCGGCTTTGGATCCCGGCCTGTTCACCACAATCGACAAATGGGCCCTGGAGCAGGATGCCTCAAAGAGGGGGATGTACGAAGATCTTTCCAATTACACCGAGACAGCACTTTTTATCATTCCTGCGTTGCTGATCATCGATAAGAAAATAAGGAAACAATGGCTCGACGTGCTGATGATATACGTGGAGGGACACACCATCACCTTTACCATCTACAACTATGGCGCCAGGGGTCCGACCTACCACAATGAATTGCGTCCGCTCGCATACTATCCTGTTTCTGAATACCTTACCGATGGGAAAAAAAGGAGCGGCCACAACCGCAACTCGATCTACAGCGGCCATGTGGCTTCATCGGCTTACTCCACTTTTTTCATGGCAAAAGTGTTGTGCGATTTCCACCCGGAATACACGACAGGGATGAAGATCCTTTTATACAGCGCCGCATTCATTCCGCCCGCATTAGTGGGATATTTCCGGGTAGGGGCGCTGGCCCACTTCCCCTCGGAGTGCATGGTCGGATTGGTGCTTGGAGGCGCTCTCGGCATCATTGTGCCTGCCCTTCACAAACGACACCTGAAGAACGTGTCGGTGGGATTGTCGGATGTTCCCGGGGGAATGGGTGTAAACCTTGCGTATAAATTTTAATTCCTTCAAAAATGAAGGCCATTTGCTTTATTTTTCTTTTTTTCCTCAACTGTGCCTGGCTTGGGGCTCAAACCGTCGATACACTTCAAAAAGTTGAGAAACCTGCACAGGTCGACACGACCATGAAACCTCCCACAGGCGACACCATTGTCCATACAGAAGGCGATGTGAACAAGCAGCTCGAAGTGATCAAGGAAGAAAAGGTCGAACAACATTCCGACTCAACCGGGGCCGAGCCCGTCAGGAATGAACTTGTCGACTCTACAAAGTTCAGCCGTTACGGCAACCTGCTCAACGACGATACGGTATACAATAAAAGATCCCCGGTCTGGATCCCGGCAGCCGAGGTAGTCGGGATCGATTTTCTTACATTTGCCATGAACCGGTATATCGGCCAGTATGATTATGCGATACAGGTTGGGTTAAGTTCATGGAAACGTAATATACTATACGGATTGGAGTGGGATGTGGACAGGTTTGGGATGAATTTCTTCCTGCATCCGTATTCCGGTTCGATGTGTTTTAATGCAGGCCGCTCCAACGGGTACAATTTCTATCAATCCTTTGCTTTTGCGATAGGAGGAAGTGTGATGTGGGAGTTTTTAGGAGAGAATACAAAGGCATCATACAACGACCTCATCAACACCCCGGTCAACGGGGCGTTTCTCGGGGAGATCTTTTACCGGATCAGCTCGAATATCCTGGATGACCGCTCAAGAGGAACCCAGCGCGTGCTGCGGGAAATGGGAGCTTTCGTCGTTGACCCGGTGAGGGGGTTGAACAGGATGATACAGGGAAAGATGTTCAGCCACACCAACCAGGAGGTTTACCAAAAGGAGCCGATCAACATAACGTTATATGCCGGTGTGCAAAAACAGATTGTAAAACTACAGGATGTCTTTCAGTCGAACCAAATCAATGGAATTATAAACCTGCAGTTGGATTATGGAAATCCTTTCGAAAGCCGGGTCCGGACAAAACCATTTGATTTTTTCAAATTCAGGCTTGACCTGAGTTTTGGGGCGGGAAGAAAAATTCTCGACAATTTCAGTGGTTATGGCATTCTGGCAGGTAAAAATTTCCAAGCTGATTCCGGGAATAAATCCATTCTCATCGGGGCATTCCAGCACGATGATTACTGGGACAACAACTCCTTTGAACTTGGTGCCATCGGCCTGGGCGGCGGGATCATCACCAAAGTGCCTGTAAACAAAGCGCGGAAATCGAACCTGTACACCTCACTTCATCTTGCTGTGATCCCTTTTGCCGGGAACAGCACGCGTTTTGTCCCTGACACTTCCATCTACCGGGACTATAATTTCGGAAGCGGGCTCGAGGGCAAGTTTGAATCCACCATAAACATTGGGAAATACGGTTCTGCTACCTTGCCTGTGTATTATTACTGGATACACAGTTATGTGGGATTGCGTGAAAACAACTTCATCGGCATCATAAAACCCAGGGTTACCGTTACCCTGTTTAAGATCCTGAGTGTGGGTTATGAGCATGCTTTTTACTTCAATGATATATTTTCACCAAATTTGCCCAGTTTGCACATTGCCAGAACGGAGATGAAGATTTTCCTCATGATTTACCTGGAGGATAAACAACGACGGGGTCATTACAATTAATGCCGGAATTACGCTCATGCTGAACAGATCAATCTTGTTGCTATTTGTTTTCCTTGCCAATTGCGCTCCCGTCACCGCGCAGGATACGAAGCGTGATTCAACGGCAGTGGCAAAGCAGGATTCAATGTCGCAAACGAAGCATGATTCAATCAAGCAGGTAAAGCATGATTCGACAGAATTCGTTAAACATGATACGATCCCGGGATCCCAGGGGAAATTGGATGTTGCGCCCGAAACCCGTGAGGAAAAGAAACAGGAGAAGAAATTATACAGTTTATCGCAGTTCGGGCGTGAATCGCTGCTATTTGTAAAGCAACCCCTCCGCTGGAAGGGAACAGACTGGCTTAAAGTCGGGATCATCGCCGGGGGGACCGCTTTACTCACTTTTGCGGATGAACCATTCCGCCATGCCGCGACATCTGTTGAACATGGCCCGGAAAGAAATTTTCATTTTCCGGCTGAAGTCGGCAGAGCCTATGGAGCATGGTATTCAATCATAGGAGTGGCGGGAGGATTTGGTGTCTATGGATTGATCGCGCGTGATACAGCGGCTAAAAAGATTGCCATAGAATTGTTCCAGGCAGCCATTTACGCAGAAGTAGTAACAGGGCTCCTGAAAATTGTGATCGGGCGGTCCAGGCCATATATGAATGAGGGATCCGGAAGGTTTCGTCCGTTTTCAGTCAATATTGACAATAATTCCTTCCCCAGCGGGCATTCGACCAGCGCATTCGCCCTTTCTACCGTATTGTCGCGGCATGCCAATTCGGTCGCCTTAAAGATCATTGCGTACGTGCCAGCGGCCCTCACACTGTTCTCCCGAATCTACCAGGACAAGCACTGGGTGTCGGATGAACTGGTTGGCGCTGCCGTTGGCTTTTTTGTCGGCAACTGGGTCGTCGACCTCCACGAATCGAAACGGCACCGGATCAATGTAAAGGTGACGTCCGTTTATCCCGTCGGTGTTTCGATAGATATTGGTGCTTTGTTTCAAAAGCGGCCTCATGGGATCCAGACATCTCCCTGATCATCTCCTCGCGCCTGTTTTACCATTTGGATCTTGCCATTTTACATTTTACCAATTGAAACCTGTGATATATGTAAGATTCTCCCTTCATTATGTAATACTTCCCGGCCAGGATGCCCCGATCTTTGTGTCATAATTCAGTAACAATGAAAAAGATCAGGATCATCGCAGTCATTTTATTTGCCATGGTTTTTTTGTTCGGTACGACATCCTGTTTTGGTCCACCCAACATGCCTCGCCATGGTAAAGGACATCCAAAGGGATGGAATAAGAACTCAAACAATCCGCATCATCCGAATTCGACAAACCCCGGTCATCATAAAAAAAACAAATAACCAACTACATATGAAAAAGTTTGATAACGCTGCAAAAACCATAGGCGCTTTGCTGGTTGGGGTCATTGCAGGCGCCACACTCGGCATTTTATTTGCACCTGCCAGGGGTAAAAAGACCCGCCGCAAGATCAAAACAGCAGCAACCGGCGTGGCCAAAGGCTTCAAGAGGAAAATTAAGGATGAACAAAATGCTTTGCGCATTAAGGCTGAAGAACTGGAAGGTTTGACAGAAGACAAGATCGACCAGATGATCGACAGCGTAAAACACAAGGCGGATGTTCTGAAGCGTCATAATTAGCGTTGAACTGAAACTACTTTCGTCGGTCAGCAGGCGTAAGAGAATGGATTGATTGGAATTTGCAATACGATTTGCTGCAGTCATTTAACAATTAAAAAGGTAAACCAACATGAAAAAAATGAACAACATGAGATGCAGGTATCTAAGCGTTTTTGCCGGTATTGGATTGGCGATGGTTCTTTCGGGAACCAAACCATCCATGGCGCAGGTTGCCCCGGCGTTGGGCCAGGCAGGAGTTTTCGCAGTGCTGGGCGGTTCGACGGTGACCAATACCGGCAACACACACATCACCGGAGACCTCGGGGTCAGTCCCGGTAGTTCGATCACCGGATTTCCACCGGGAATAGTGACCGGAGGTTCAATACGAATAAATGACGGTATTGCCCAGCAGGGACATGCTGATCTGCAGACCGCCTACAATTTCCTGGCCGGCCAGCCATTCAACACCGACCTGACCAGTCAGAATCTCGGCGGGATGACGCTGCTCCCGGGCGTTTACAGGTTTTCCTCCTCGGCGCAACTTACCGGAACGCTTACCCTCAACGCCAACGGCAACCCCAATGCGGTGTTTATCTTCCAGGTAGGGAGTACCCTTACAACCGCCAGCAACGCCCGGGTGCTGATGATCAATGGCGGTTCATATTCCAACGTGTTCTGGCAGATAGGCAGTTCTGCGACCATTGGAATTGCCAGCGCCTTTGCCGGAGATATCCTCGCCCTCGCAAGCATCACCTTTACAACAGGTGCAACCTCGACGGGCAGAGCCCTTGCGTTAAATGGAGCTGTAACACTTGGCAACAATAATCTTGCGGCAAATAATGGTGGTGGCAGCGGGTGTAATCCGATCACCTTGTCGCCTGCAACTTTACCCGCCGGAATTTTGGGTCTCGTTTACAATCAAGCAATTACAGCAACTGGCGGAACCCAGCCGTATGCATTTGAAGTTATTTCGGGCGTGCCTCCAACCGGACTGATCCTCTCCCCAACAGGTGTATTATCCGGAATCCCCCTTGCAACAGGGCTCTTTACCTTTATAGTTAGGGCAACTGATTTTGCAGGTTGTCCGGGATCACAGGTGTACACCATGCTTATAGATCCTTCAGGTTGCCCGCCCATCGTTGTTTCTCCGCCAACCCTTCCTCCTATGACGGCCGGCATAACATATGGCCAGGCAATTTCCGCCACCGGCGGAACCGGTCCTTACACCTTTGATGTAACCACAGGGGTTCTTCCGGAGGGAATGACACTTTATACCACCGGGTTGCTGTCGGGTTCCGTTGCAACGGCGGGCACGTATAATTTTACCATTACGGCCACCGACGCCCTTTCCTGCACAAGCAGCCGGCCATATACATTGCAGGTAAACCTTGTTCCTGCAGTTATTCCGACACTGTCAGAATGGGGACTGATCATTCTCGGATTTTTCCTGCTGGGATTTGGCACGCTTTATCTTATCAGGCGCAACGGGTAAAAACACTTACTGTAGGCTTAAAGTAATTGCAGTAAAAGAGGGTGTCCTGAACTTTTCAGGAACCCTTTTTTTTTGTGCAAAGAATTCATAAACTACACGATTTCATTTCCGTTCAATCTGTGAAATATGTAATATTCTCCCATATTTATGTAATAGTTTCCGGCTCAGGCTTCCTGAACTTTGTTCGTTAATCAGGGATTCCCTCAACGATCAGGATATTCGGTCAGGATATAAGGATGATCCTTTATTGTATTCCTTAACATCTAAATTCCATAGAACATGAACGTAAAAAGAATTTTCGGAGCATTGTTGACGCTTTTGGGCATCGGGGGACTAGTTTATGCGGCCGTGGTATTTGCCAACACCTCGGGCGGAACCCGCGACATTAAATCACTGATCATTTTCGCGGTGCTTGGCCTCCTGTTTTTCATCGCAGGCATCGGCCTGGTGCGCAGCACTAAAGACGAGACCTAACCAGTGAATCCAAGTTTAAATACGGCAGGTAAACTGTTTCAGGCCACCGTAAAAAAGTGGTTTGAGCGTGATCCTTTCCGGGAGGGAGCCATCATCGCCTACAACGCGATATTTGCACTGCCCGGATTACTGGTTGTTGCTATATCTCTTGCGGGTTATTTCTTTGGTGCCGATGCCGTGAGTGGTCAACTGCACAGTCAGGTAGCTGATGCAATGGGAAACGATACTGCCGACCAGGTGCAGGAACTGGTGATCATGTCGATGAGAAGCAAAGATTCTATGTGGGCCACGATCATCGGTATCGCGACGATCGTGATTGGGGCAACCGCTGTATTTGTTGAACTCCAGATATCATTTAACATCATTTGGGAGGTAAAAGCCAACACCAGCAAGTCGGGCATCTGGATGTTCATTAAAATGAGATTGTTCTCTTTTGGGTTGATCTTGTCAATTGCCTTCTTGTTGCTCATTTCCCTGCTGTTATCGTCCCTTTTGGCAGGGCTGGGTTCATGGATCAGGCAATATTGGTCAGAGTCCCTGCTGGTTCTTTTCAACCTGTTTAATTTTATTTTTTCCCTGGCCATCATTACCCTGTTGTTTGCCATGATGTTTAAAATATTGCCTGATGCAAA
Organism: Bacteroidales bacterium; assembly: GCA_038212325.1. Classification (GTDB taxonomy): domain Bacteria; phylum Bacteroidota; class Bacteroidia; order Bacteroidales; family FEN-979; genus CAIVAT01. The sequence continues at coordinate 11,300 of JBBQUQ010000059.1, read as the reverse complement.
AGTCAGGTGGAATTCCGTCTGGCTTGGAGCATTTGTCACTTCATTGCTCTTTGTCATTGGCAAATCCGCGCTGGGACTTTACTTCGGCAAAGCAGCACCGGGGTCGGGCTATGGGGCTGCAGGATCAATTATTCTGATCTTAATATGGACCTCCTACTCCTCGATGATCATGTTCTTTGGCGCAGAATTCACAAAAGTTTTTTCCGATCATTTCGATGGTCAGATTCCTCCTGCAGAAAATGCGGTTTTACAAAAAGGCCGTATTAAATAATTTAAACCATTGAAAAAAACATTTTGTTATGAAAGAGCATATTGTTAAAATCATCAGCATTGAGCAGGAAACCCAGGATGTTATAACATTCCGTGTGGAGAAACCTGCAGGATATTCATTTACACCCGGTCAGGCAACCGATGTGTCGATAAATAACCGTGCAACCGGAAACGAAAAAAGACCGTTCAGCTTCACCTGCCTGAATACGGCCCCATACCTTGAATTTACCATTAAAATATATCCCGCACACCGGGGAATGACCAATGAACTCGGGAAACTTCAAACAGGTGATGAACTCATCATCCGCGAAGCATACGGAGCCATCAGGTATAAGGGTAAAGGTGTCTTTATCGCCGGTGGCGCAGGGGTCACCCCTTTCATCTCAATTTTGAGAGACCTTCATAAAAAAAATGAAATAAAGGACAACAAATTGCTTTTTGCAAACAAAACAAAAGCTGACATTATCCTTCAGGTAGAATTTGAGCATCTGCTGGGCGACGCATTGATCAATATCCTGTCGGAGGAAGTGATGGAAGGGTACCACCATGGAATAATCGATGAAAATTTTCTGACAGCCATCATTGATGACTTTGATCAGAACTTCTATCTTTGCGGCCCTCCGCGCATGGTGAGCGCAGTGACCACACACCTGGTAAAACTGGGGGTAAATGACAGCTCGATCATTGTTGAGATGGGATCAACCATTCGCGGTGTGAAACGAGAATATGAAGGTGTAGGTTCGCCTGTTCACTAAAATGTGTGAATTATGTAAATTTTTTCCGAAAATATGTAACGTTTTTTTGCATGAAGGTGTTCAATTTTATGGGACAATTCATCTTTGAAACTATTAGATTGAATCATCATGAAAAGAACACAAGAGACTTATACTGAGGATCTGGCGGTTCCCCTACGCGACAGCGGCGCTGAAGTTCGGGGTGCTGAAACGGATGATTGGCAGGAGTGTGAAGGACTGGAAGAAGCTGAGAATAGTTTTTTCAGCTCAGGGGAGAGTTATACGGTCTGATTTACCACGCATGAAATACACGGGCATTACGCAAACCAGGAACACGGAGTCGAAAGACTCGCTGAAGGTTGATGCTGGTAAGGGAAATTCCGAACAATTTCCAATTGTTGGCATGGGGGCCTCAGCCGGAGGGTTGGAGGCCCTGGAGCAATTTTTTACGAATATGCCGGCTGACAGCGGAATGGCTTTTGTTGTCATCCAGCACCTTGATCCGGATCATAAAGGCATTTTACGTGAACTGATCCAACGGGTAACAAAAATGCAGGTGCTTACAGTAACCGACCGTCTAAAGATCAGGCAGGATTGTGTTTATATCATCCCGCCGAATAAGAGCATGTCTATCCTCAACGGCGTACTGCACCTGTTCGTTCCGGTTGAAACAAGGGGTTTGCGCTTACCGATCGATTTCTTTTTTCGTTCGCTGGCCGACGACAGGCGTGAGAAGAGCATCGGGATCGTTTTTTCCGGCATGGGTTCCGATGGAAGCATGGGATTGAAGGCCATAAAAGAGCAACAAGGGATGGCCCTTGTACAGGATCCTGCAAACGCCAAATTCGACAGCATGCCACGGAACGCCATGGAAAAAGTTGTACCTGATGTCGTTGCACCTGCAAATGAACTGCCCGACAAACTGGCAGCCATCACGGGCCAGGTTCATCGCGTAGCCGTAAAGCAGGAATTGGAAAAAGACACGAGCGCGCTCGAAAAGATCTTTATCCTGTTGCGAACGCAGACCGGACATGACTTTTCGCAGTACAAGAAAAATACGGTGTACCGGCGAATCGAACGGCGCATGAGCATTCACCAGATCGGCAAGATCTCCTCCTATGTACGTTTTTTACAGGAAAATCCATCAGAAGTTGGTATCCTGTTTAAAGAATTGCTGATCGGTGTTACCAGTTTTTTCCGCGACGTTGCTGTATGGGAGGAAATGAAAAACAAAGCTATTCCACCCATGTTCGCCAGGATGCCCACCGGATATGCCCTGCGTGCCTGGATACCAGGTTGTTCCACTGGAGAAGAGGCCTATACCCTGGCCATGGTCTTTAAGGAGGCCCTGGATGCAGATCATCTTTCCAGGAATTTATCATTGCAGATCTTCGCCACTGATCTCGACAACAATGCCATTGAGAAAGCCAGGAAGGGTTTGTTCCCTGAAACTATTGCCAACGAGATGTCGCCAACCCGGCTTGACCGGTTTTTTATTAAAACGGGAAACAACTACCATTTGACGTCGGAGATACGGGAAATGGTGGTGTTTGCACCCCAAAATGTGATCAGAGACCCACCATTTACAAAACTGGACATCATTTCCTGCCGGAACCTCCTGATATATCTTGACGCTGAGTTGCAGAAAAAGCTGCTCTCACTGTTTCATTACAGCCTTATTCCCGGCGGATTGCTCCTGCTCGGAAGTGCAGAATCCAATGGTGCTCAAAGCGGACTGTTTACTGCGATCGATTCAAAATTGAGAATTTATCAGCGCTCCGGGTCGTCCAGGACAGATGACCTTCACGATTTCCCAAGTTCCTTTTCGCATTCCAACACTGCTCCCATGAAACATCAGAACCCGGCCAGCCTGCCCAACAATTTACAAACCCTCACAGATCAGTTGCTGTTGCATAAATTTTCCCCTGCCAGCCTGCTGGTTACCGGCCAGGGCGACATTCTTTACATCACCGGCAGTACCGGCAAATATCTTGAACCGGCGGTTGGAAAGGCAAACATGAACCTGTATGCCATGGCACGCGAAGGGTTGCATAATGAACTGCCCGCGGCTTTCCGGAAAGCCCTGCTAAGCTATGAAAAGGTCATTTTGCGCAACATAAGGGTTGAGATCAATGGCGGAGCCCAGTTTGTCGATGTTACGATTCAGCAACTGGAGAAACCCATGGCGTTGAAGGGCAAAATCCTGCTGATTTTTTCCGACTTGCCACCTGTTGAATTGAAAGCCTCAAAGAAAAAAAGGCTTAAGTCGACCGATCATACAGTACATCCTGCAATTGAACTTGAACTTGAACTAAAACGGTTAACAGAAGAGCTTCAAAGCACACATGAAGAGATGCAGACCTCGCAGGAAGAATTGAGATCGGCCAACGAGGAGCTGCAGTCAACCAATGAAGAACTTCAGTCTACCAACGAGGAAATGACCACTTCCAAGGAAGAGATGCAAAGCCTTAACGAAGAGTTGCATACAGTGAATGCTGAACTTCAAAGCAAAATAGAAGATTTTTCCAGGGTTAACAACGACATGAATAACTTGCTTAACAGCATTGACATAGCCACCCTGTTCCTTGATAAAAATCTGAAAATCCGCCAGTTTACCGTTCCGGCAACAAAAATTTTCAAACTGATCCAGAGCGATGTCGGGAGGCTTTATACCGACCAGGTTTCCGAACTTGACTACCCCGATATGGAAAGGGATGCCAGGGAAGTATTGCGTTCGCTTGTGTTTGTGGAAAAAAATATTCCCACGCACGACGGACGGTGGTTTAGCATCCGGATCATGCCATACCGCACCCTCGAGGATAAAATTGAAGGATTGGTGATTACCTTCATCGATGTTACAAAATCAAAGCAATTGGAAAACGCCCTGCTGGAATACCAGGGGATGCTCAGGGCGCTTATTCATGCTGTACCGGGAGTCATACTCGGCCTGTCATCGGAAGGGCTGATTATTGAGTTCAACCCCGAAGCCGAAAAACTTTTTGGTTGCAGTAAGGACGATGTAATGGGCAAAAAGTACGTGGATATTTTTATACCCGAGGAATCACGTAAAAAAGTAGCAGCCAATATGAAACAGTTATTGACCGGAACCTTGCCCGACCGGTATGAGAACAATGTGAAAACTTTGAACGGCAATAGTTTTAAAATTGAATGGTCAGCACAAAAACTTACTGATGATAACGGAAAGTTGACCGGGATCATATTAATCGGAATTAATATTTCTAACCAATGAAAACGGAAAAAGGAAGTTCAACCGAATTTATCGCACTGCGTGAAAAAGCTGAAGCAAAGATAAAAAAGAAAAAGGTTGTAAAAACAGCGTCAATAACCGAAGCAGACGTATTGCGGCTCCATCATGAACTGGAGGTGCACCAGGTCGAACTGGAAATGCAGAATGAGGAGCTGAAAAGCGCACTCGAAAAAGCACGAAAAGCGACCGAAAAATTTATCATCCTTTATGATTTTGCCTATCCCGGGTATTTTACATTAAACTTCGATGGGAGAATTCTCGGGATGAACATCAGCGGGGCCAGGATCCTGGGTAAGGAAAGCGCTAACCTGGTTAACAGAAAATTCTCCCAGTTTGTCACGCTGGATACCCGTTCTGTTTTCAATGACTTTTTTCAGAAAGTTATTGAAACCAATTTGCAAAATCAATGTGAGGTAAGGTTGATCGTTGAAGCGAGTCCTTCAGTTTTTGTTTATATGGAAGGTGTTGTTTCAGAAGATGATCAAACATACATGATCACGGTGGTCGATGTTACAAAGCGAATTTATGCGGAAGAAATTTTGAAGTTAAAAGCGCATGAATTTGAACTGTTCAATGAACTGATCAATGTTCGAGACAGTCAAATTTCGCAGTTTAAGGAAGAGATCAACCTCTTATTGAAAAACCAGGGGAAGGCGGAAAAATTTATGATCACCCGTTAACTCTTCAATATGAGAGATATGAGATCAAAAGAACCGGTATCTCTGCGAAAAAAAGCAGAAGAGAGGTTAAAAATGAAGCATGCTGAGAAAAGCATACCCCTGACAGATGCATCGATGCTTAAACTTCTCCATGAACTGGAAGTACACCAGGTCGAGCTGGAGATGCAAAACGAGGAGTTGCAACTGGCGATCAGTCAAGCCCAAATTGCGACCGATAAATATGCTTCGCTCTATGATTTTGCACCCGCAGGTTATTTCACGCTCGACCCGGAGGGAAAGATATGTGAGCTGAACCTGGGCGGCGCCCGTCTGCTTGGAAAGGACCGCTCGCACCTCACAGGCATCGGTTTCAGGCAATTTGTTAGCAGGGAAAGCCTGGATGGTTTCAATGACTTTCTCAGGAAGATTGTTGAGACACACCTAAAGGCAAGCTGCGAAGTGACACTGACCGGTACCGGAAATACGCCGTGCTTAGTAATTATGGAGGGGATTCTTACGGAAGATGACCAGAACTGCTCTGTTACGGTTTTGGACATTACCGCACGCAAACTGGCAGAAGAGAAGATCAGCCTGCTGCTGAAAGAGATACATCACAGGGTTAAAAATAATCTTGCCATCGTGATCAGCCTGGTCGAAATGCAGTCCAGGAAAAGCACCAATCCCGAGTTTATCAGGCTAAGCCATGACATTGAGTCAAGGATCAGGTCCATGTCGATGATCCATGATCATTTGTCTAAATCAGGCGACCTGGATAAGATCCATTTTGACCATTATCTTAACTCCCTTGCCAGCACCATCGCGAACTGCTATGACAGGAACAGGATCAAACTGAATATTCAGTGTGCCCAGGCAGAGGTCCCACTGGAGACGGCGATCCCGTTAGGATTGATCGCCAATGAGATCCTGACGAATTCTTTCAAATATGCATTCCCTGGCGACCTGGCAGGTGAAATTCACGTTGAACTCACTGCGCCGGAAAGTGAAAAGGGATTGTTCTGGCTGACCATCCGCGACACCGGGATCGGACTGCCTCAGGACTACCTGATGGAAGACCATGGCTCGCTCGGGATGATGATCATCCGGCTCCTGGTCCAGCAAATCGAAGGCGAACTGATCATGGAGAGCCACAAAGGCACGTTGGTCAGAATCATTTTCCGGATAACTTGATAAACATAGTGAAACCTTCCAGAAAAGCGGAAATCTTTCAACCCTTGATCTCCTAAAATAATGGGTTTCTGCCTGTGATATATGTAACAAATTCCAGTAATTATATAACACAATTCGATGATGGCATGATCAATTTTGCAATGCAAAAAAACGACTATGCAAACAGTACTTGAATGGACCACCCGCACGGGGCGTAAATGTATCAATGAAGTTGGCGGTTATTGCCAGGACCTGAAGCTCGAAACAATCGGCAACATTGAGGATACTGACGCTCAATATAAATGTGGTGAGGCCATAAACAACTATTTCCTGGCCAATGCGATCGGGCCAATAGAATTTGAGAGCTCATCCAGGGGTACCATGTGCGTTCGGGGCTTTTCCGTCAGGTTTGATTTTGACCGGATCGGCCAGTTCAGCGATCGTAAAATACCGGTGCGTCTTACACAGGACTACAGGGGCGTTATTCCTCCAACCGGATGGCTTTACTGGGAGATGGACGAGCAACAAGATCACAGCTGAAAACATGGGAATCATGTAATTTATACGGGGAATTGTGTAACGTTTTCCCGGGTGGATGGTGTCATCTTTGCATAATGGAAATTAAGATTAAATTTTATTAATTCTGTTATGAACAACAATGAAAAATTTAACAGTCACTCAAACCGGTGTTATGAACGGGTGAAGGCTGCGATGCAAAAATACGCCGTTCACCCGGTATTATTGATATTGTGCACGGGGCTATTCACTGTTGGTCCCATCCAAGCGCAGGTCAGCCTCAACATGAACATTTCCGCGCAGGCGCTATGGGGACCTGTGGGATATGATTATGTTGAATACTATTACCTCCCCGAGATCGACGTATTCTATTATGTACCTACGCGTCAGTTCATATGCCCGAACGGTTATCAGTGGGCTTTTTCCCCGGGTCTGCCGCCCCGGTATCGTGTTGATCTGTATTCGACCTACAAGGTTGTTGTCAACCAGCCCAAGCCTTACCTGCATCATGAAATATATGTGACCAAATATGGTAAATATAAAAGGGGAGGTCCAAAGCAACATTACATCAGGGACAGCAACGACCCCAGGTATTTTGGTGTAAAAGGACATCCCAGGCACAGCCAGCATGGCGGCGGGAAACATGATTACAACAAGCGGTCAAATGATGGCAGAAACCATCAAGATAGCAAAGGAGGCAAATCAAATTCCGGCCACCAGAACAATCAGACGAAGGGATCAAATGAAAAACACAAGGAACAAAAACACAAATAGTCAATTGCGCGGGTAAAGCGCGACCGGCCGAAAAAAAAGCATGTCGAAACAACGTGAGAAAAAACCGGGAAAACGGTGGAAGAAAACGCTGCTCGTGATCTCACTGGTTGTTGCAGGCTTAATTGCGGTGACGATCCTGGCCATTTCTCCCATCACAAAGTATCTTGTCGAGAAATATGATGTCAAATACACAGGTCGTGAGATCAGGTTGGGCAACGCTTATGTGAACCCATTTTCCGGATTTGTGCACTTCACCTCAGTCAGGATTTATGAACAGAACAGCGACAGCATTTTCTTATCGGCGGACGGGATCAGCTTGAATTTTTCTTTGCTTAAGTTGTTTTCCAGGACCTTTGAGTTACGCTCCGTCGCCCTTGACCGGCCCCGCGGAATCGTTATTCAAGATAGCAGCCACCTGAATTTTTCCGATGTCATTGAGAAGTTCACCCCCAACGATAAAAATAAAGTCAGCACCAATCCGTTCCATTTCAACATCCTCAACATCACGGTCAGCGACGGTGAATTTATCTATTCCGAGAAGCTGATCCCCATCTATTATTCCATCAGGAAGGTATATTTTAACAGCACAGGCAAATCCTGGGACAGTGATACCATCAACGTTAAATTCTCGTTCATTCCGGGCGCCGGCGGAGGAGATGCAAGCGGCGCTTTTACGGTCAACTTCAAAACCCAGGATTACCGTCTTGGCATGGTGGCCCACAAACTTGACCTTGGCATCCTTGAACAATACCTGAAAGACCTTGTTAATTACGGAACTTTTTCCGCCAACCTTGATGCAAACGTGAAGGCAAAAGGGAATTTCAGGAACATCAAACGCCTGAACCTGAAAGGAAAAATTGCCGTTAACGATTTTCACCTTGGAAAAGATCCGGACGAGGATTACATGTCGTTTGAAAAACTGGCTGTCGGCATCAGGGAACTGGATCCCGGAAATGAAAAATTCTTCTTTGACTCGATCACGCTGACCAGCCCGTTTTTGAAATACGAGCGTTACGATTCCCTGGATAATATTCAGCGCATGTTTGGCAAGGATGGCCAGCGTGTGAAAGCAGCGAGCAGCGACCCGGCAAAGTTCAATCTGGTCATTGAGATATTGAATTACATCTGGATCGTATTCAGGAACATACTGCAAAGCGACTACAAATTCAGCAGCCTGGCTGTGAAGAATGGTGATATTAAATTCTATGATTATTCGATCCGTGAAACGTTTGCGGCAGCACTTCACCCCTTTAACCTTAAAGCCGATTCGGTCGACAATTCAAAAAAGAGGGTGAAGGTCATCCTCGAAAGTTCGGTCTTGCCATTCGGGTCGATCAGCGCCACGGGAAGCATGGACCCCAAGGATGAAAAGAATTTCACCTTCACCTATAAGATTCAGAACATCCCTGCAACTGTTTTCAACCCCTACCTGATCACGTTCACCTCGTTCCCGCTCGACAGGGGAGTTATTGATGTGTATGGAACGTGGAATATTCATGATGATGTGATCCAAAGCACCAACCACTTTGTTGCCATCGATCCCAGGGTCTCAAAACGCATCAGGAAAAAAGACACCAAATGGATCCCGTTGCCTTTGATCATGTCGCTGGTACGTGAACGCGGAAACGTAATAGATTATCATATTCCCATTACCGGGAGCCTTAAGGATCCCAACTTTCATTTCCATGATGTACTCATGGACCTGATCGAAAATATTTTTGTAAAGCCGGCAACTACGGCATACCGGCATGAGGTAAAAGTGACGGAGGATGAAATAGAAAGGTCCCTGTCGCTCAAATGGCCCATGAGGCAGGCCAAACTGGATAAAACACAGAAAAAATTTCTTGAAAAGATCGCAAAGTTTTTAAAAGACCACCCGGATGCAAACCTGACCTTACATCCATTTACGCATGCTGAAAAAGAAAAGGAGCACATCCTGTTCTTTGAAGCAAAGAAAAAATATTTCTACTCGAGGGGAAATCAATACAGGAGCCCCATGAACGAGGAAGATTCATTGAGCATTGATAAAATTTCTTCCAAAGATGCTTCATTTGTTAAGTACCTGGATCATAAAGTAACAGACACGATGCTCTTTACAAGACAGGGTAAATGCTACCGCCTTGTAGGTGAAACTGTGGTAAACCAGAAATACGATCAATTACTCAAAGGGAGAGAACAGGCTGTGGTGGATTGCTTTAAAGAGCAAGGGACAGATAGACAGGTTAGATTTCATGCAAACACATCAACGGTGCCATTCAACAGTTTTTCATATTTAAAAATTGAATATTCCGGTATTGTCCCTGAATCGCTGAAACTGGCATACAATAAACTGTACGACCTGAATTCCGAAACCCCAAGATCAAATTACTATAAATTCCGAAAGGGCAAAGCGGAGCCGGTCATACATTAGTTTGCCCCCTGAGTCCCTCAGCCACGATCCGCTATTTCTGCACGCAAAATGCGTGAATCATGTAACTTATTCAGCTTAATGTGTAAGACTTCCCGACAAGAATGTGCCGACCTTTGCTTCATCAAATTAATTCATGTTTACTTAATAAAAAAAAATGAATACCACTGAAGTAAAAGGAAAATGGGATGAACAGAAAGGCAAGCTCAAACAAAGATTTGCAACCCTTACCGACAACGACCTGATGTTTGCAGAAGGCAAGAAAGAAGAAATGTTTGGAAAACTGCAGATTAAACTCGGCAAAACGAAGGAAGAATTGCACAAGATCATTGCGGCCCTCTGATCAGTTCTTTTTGAAGGCATCGCTCAGGCTGATCAGAATGAGCGATGCTTTTTTTTCAGGGACGGTCACATTTTAAGCCTTCGCACCTCTATGGTCGCCGGTTAAATTCAATTAAAGTAACATAATGATGACAAAGAAAATAGAAAAACTGATTATGATCATCTGCCTAACTGTTGTCGTGGCAGGCATGACAACGGTTAAAGCGCATGCCCAGCCGGGTGTGAGCGTCTCTTTCCAGGTTTTTTACAATGAACTGTCCCCTTACGGGCAATGGATTGAGGATCCTTCCTATGGCTATGTGTGGGTTCCGGATGTCGGGAATGATTTCCGTCCCTATTATTCGGAAGGATATTGGGTCATGACAGAATATGGAAACATGTGGGTGTCGGACTACCCTTGGGGCTGGGCGCCTTTTCACTACGGACGCTGGACGAATGACCGGTATTATGGATGGGTATGGATCCCCGATACGGAATGGGGCCCCGCATGGGTGGCCTGGAGATCAAGTCCTGCATTTTATGGCTGGGCGCCCATGGGACCTGGTGTCACCGTTACCATGTCTTTTGGCGGCTACAACCCGCCTGATAACTGGTGGGTATTCATTCCACCCACCTATATTCATCATCCCCGCTGGCACAATTACTACCACGACAACTACAACAACATCACGATCATCAATCAAACGACGATCATCAACAACACCTATACGGAAAGTCATCATACTTATGTTGGCGGCCCCCGTGCCGAACAGGTGAAAAGGGTTACTCAACATGAAGTGCCGATCTATAATGTCCGTAATGAAAGCAGACCCGGAAAAACCGTGATCAATCAAAACGCAGTCAACGTGTACAGGCCAACCATTGAAAAAACCGAACGTCCTGTGGCACCCCCTGTAACCAGGAAAGCTGAGCACCCGATTGGTAAGCCACAACCAATTAATCGTAGTGGGAATGTGAAGCATGAGCAAACACCCCATGAGTCACAACCACCCAGGCAGCAGCCTCAGAAACAGCAGCCCCAGGCTCAACCTTCGAAGCAGCAGCCTCAAAAACAGCAGCCCCAGGCTCAACCCCCCAGGCAGCAGCCTCAAAAACAGCAGCCCCAGGCTCAACCTTCGAAGCAGCAGCCTCAAAAACAGCAGCCCCAGGCTCAACCTTCGAAG
>JBBQUQ010000058.1:0-22270 GCA_038212325.1 Bacteroidales bacterium | reverse complement strand
AATTTCAAAGCACTTGGAACCAAAAAATGTCACTATTGTGAACTATTGTGCCTAATGTGGTTGATTTTTTCATGTGTTAACACCAATGCATGTTTGGATGTGCCAATGATTTATTTACTTGCCCAAAGGGGATAAGCAGTTTCATAAAATAATAATATGCTTTGAAACTCTTGTCAATATTGTAACTACACTGCAAATCAGACAATAAAAAAAGGAGCCCGTTAAGCCTCCTTAGGTGATTTTGCGGACCGGACGGGACTCGAACCCGCGACCTCCGCCGTGACAGGGCGGCATTCTAACCAACTGAACTACCGATCCTCAATTGTGATGCAAAAGTAACCTAATTTTCACAAACTGCAAATATCTTTTTAAAAATCTTTTTGAAAGGCGCCCTGCTCTGCAACTGCATGGCATTGAACGCCTGCCTTGGCTGCATCCTGCATCCACTGCCTGGTTTTGTAGCGGGAATTGGTCGCATCGATGATGATTTGCCCCGGGTGGAAAACCCCGATGGCGTCAGAAATGTTGATTTTAGGATTGCCGGTGATGATCAGGATCCCGGCATTCAGGCGCCCGGTAAACCCCTTCGGGACGGGCCCGTTCAACATGACCATCGTGCAGCCTTTAAACCATAGATAATTGCCAATGCCTATCACCGGTACGAATGATTTTGCCAGCACTGCGGGCCGGTTATACAGGCCGAGCCTGAAATCCCGGTGGCGGTGTATGCCGCGCGCATGCATATCTGCCGCGGCCATTTCGTGGCCGGACGGCTGAAAAAGCCCGCCATTCGAACCATTCCCGCTGTACATCAACACAGCCTTATCCTGGGTGCTGATCATGAAAAGCGCTTCACGGGTGGCGTTGAAAATGGTGAGGCGCGATGACCGGAGGCGCTGAATCCGGAAATCGAGCATAAGGAGATTCAGCAGGATTACTGAAACGAGGAATGCATAGAGAAATGAGATCCGGCGGAGGGTTAAAAACAAAAAAACGGCAGCAATGAGCAGGTAAAGCAGCAGCATCTCCGGCGCAGAGATGTAAATTCCGCGGATGGTGGAAAAGGGCAACTGCTCGATAAAATGAATGACCGAGTTCAACAGCCATACCAGGAAGATCAGCGCTTTTGCGCATAAAAGAGAGAAAACCGGTATGGCGCCGGCGGCCAGAACCAAAATTCCGACATAGATGATCAGGCTCGAAAGAGGTACCACAAAGACATTCGTCAACATGAAGTAATTGGGAAACTGGTGAAAGGTGTACAGGGTTATTGGCAACGTGGCTACCTGGGCTGCAATGGATACCGCAACCACCGACCATATCTTGTCGGGAAGCCATGATGAGGTTACATACAGATCATAAACAGGCTTGTACAATACCACGATGCCCGCAACAGCCAGGAATGAAAGCTGAAAGCCGACATCCATGACCAGGAACGGATCAAAGGCAAGGATAAAAACCAAGGTAGCGGCAATGATGTTATGGATGTCGGGCGACCTGTTCAGGGATTTCCCGATGATGGGCAGGCTCAGCATGGCTGCTGAACGCAGCACACAGGGCGACAAACCCGTAACCATGGCATAGAACCAGATAAATACCAGCAGCAGCACCGCTTTTGCCAGGCGGCCAGGCCTGCTTTTATTCATGAATCCCAGCAGGAACTCCAGAAAAATATAAATGATGCCCACATGCATTCCGGATACTGATAGAATGTGCATGGCACCGGTTGCAGCATAGTCATTGCGCAGCTCAGCATCGAGATCGTCAACATACCCGAGCAGGAGCGCAGCGGCTACCGCGAATTCCTTCCCTTCAACCTCATTGTCGCGAAGAACATCCAGTAACCGGTCGCGAACCTGGAAGGCTGCCTTCCGGATAAATCCTGATGGTTTAATGCTGATGACCTGCCAACTCCATGCCTCTGCAAACACACGATGCGAAATCCCCTTGTTTTTGAGGTACCGGGAGTAATTGAACGAATGCGGATTTGAATTGTCGCTGATCTCACTGAACAAGGCTTGTAACAGGATATGATCGCCAAACTGCAGTTGCGGGGCGCCGGGTTTTAATTTCAGGTATGCGATTGCGCTGCCATAAGTCCTGTGCCAGGTTCCCTGTTCAATCCGGTACTTAACGGATGCCACAACCCTTATTCCGTACCTGGTGGCCGCGGGAGGCTCGGTGATGGCTGCGACAAACAAGCCGACAGGCTGCTTTCCGAGGTAATCGGGATCATTCGCAGGGAGGTGGCAGCAGGCAATTTCGTATCCGGCAACGAAAAAGAAGATATTTATCGCCAGGCCTGTGACCCGGCGCAGGCGGTAGCTCCTGGCAGCCGGCAATACCAGCGGCAACAGCAGCATACCAGCCAGACAAGATATCAGCAATGAACTCCGCCCGGGGAGTGATCCAGAAAAAACTTCCGATATAATCCCGGCTGCAAAGGGAATAACGAGCCTCAGCAGCGGGTAAGGCCTCCATGCATTCATGCCGTATTACCATGTTTCTACCTGCTTAATCGGGTAAAAGGCAAAAGGTAACACGAAATTACTTGCAAAATTTCAACAAATAGTCTTTGGCTTTCCGGGAACCCAGTTCTGAAGCCCGGTTCCAGTCTTCGCAGGCCGCATCATTTTCCGACAGGTAATGACGTGCCACTCCCCTGTTTGCCAGGGCTTCTGCATCCGTGGGGTCAGCCCCAACAACCTCATTGTATATATTAGCAGCCTCGCGGTATCTTTTAAGGTATAAGTTTGCGAGGGCAAGGTTTAACAGGGAGTTGAGATCGTTCGGGTTGATTGCCAAGGCGGCGGTAAAATCAGCGATCGCCTCCTCATATTGCCCCCCGGCAGCTTTGGCGGCGCCCCGGCTTGAAAAATATTCATACTGGGACGCATCAAGCCTGATCGCCTCATTCAAATCCTGCAAGGCTCCGGGGAGATCATTCAGGTTGAAACGGCTGAGGCCCCTGTTGTAATATGCTTCGGTAAAATCAGGCTTGTACCCGATTGCCCGGGTAAAATCCTTGATGGCCTCCTGGTAATCGCCCAGGTCGTATTTGGCCAGCCCGCTGTTATGATAGGCTTCGTAATAGTCTGCCTTAAGTGAAATAGCGCTGTTATAGTCGCGGATTGCCCCGGGATAGTCTTTCATGTAGTCCCTGGCGAGCCCGCGGTTAAAATAAGGTTCGGCAAGACCCGGCTTTAGCCGGATTACGATGGTAAAATCATTGAACGCCCCCTGGTAGTCTTCGAGTTCGCTTCGCACGATCCCGCGGTTGTAATAGGGTTCAGCCTCCGTTGAATCCAGTGCAACCGCCTTGTTGAAGTCGTTGAGCGCCGCTTTGAAATCACCCAGCTTTGCTTTCATGATTCCCGAGTCGATCAGCTCCTTCTGCGGCGATTTTTGGGCACTGACTGAAAGGATCGACAGAAAGAAGAATGCCAGGAGGATTATTTTCAAGTTGATTCCAGGCTATTTGCAAAATTTCATGATGAGTTCCTTCGAAGCCTCCAGTCCGTTTGAATAAGCCAATTGCCAGTCGGCACAGGCTCCCTGGGTGTCGCCAAGGGCTTGCTTCACCCGTCCGCGGTTGTCGTAGGCATCGGCATATTTGTCGTTCAGGCTTATTGCTTTGCTGAAATCGGCCTGGGCCGCACTGAGTTCCTTCAGCATCATTTTGGCCGCACCCCGGTTATTATAGGCAGTGGCATTGGATGGGTTCAGCTTCAGCGCCTCGTCGTAATCCTGTATCGCCCCGCTGAAATCCTGGTTGTAATGGCGCATCATGCCACGGTTGGTATGGATATCGGGATATTTGGGATCGAGCCTGACCACTTCATTGTAGTTTTCCATCGCACCTTTGTAATCCTGGTTCATGAAGAGGATTGCAGCCATGTAATTAAAGGCTATCGCGTTGGTGCGGTCCCGATCAAGAAACATGTCAAGGTCTGCCTTCGCACCTTTGTAATCGCCGGTCTCATATCGGGCTAAACCCCTCACAAAATAGGCGGTGAGGTACGTTTCCTGCAAACGAAGCGCATCTGTTTCATCCTGCATTGCTGCGCCATAGTTTCCAAGCATCAGGTAGGCAAATCCCCGTTTTGCATAGGCATTCTGATTTTTCGACAGGTCAAGCGACTTGGTAAAGGCCTCCACGGCTCCTTTGAAGTCTCCGGCCTTGCCTTTCTTGTCACCCTCGGAAAAGAAACCGATGGCACGCACCTCTTCGGGTTTCATGGGCTTCGAAGCAGGCGTTGCGTTGAACATCTTCTCTTTGGAAAATTTGTTCAGCGCCTTCTTATTCGGATCATTCGTATCGACTTTGACCGGATTCATCCGGACGACTTTTTTTTGCGAATTCTGATTTTTCTGAGCTGGCTGCTGGGCATGGGCGGTGGCGATCATTGTACCAAGGGCAAGGAGCAGCATAAGGTTGTTGAGTTGTTTCATAAGATATGGTTTGACAAAAGAAAGAACTTATTTTTCATTAAGATATTGTACCATCAGGCCGGCTACACGTGCCGAAGCTCCTCCGCCGCCCAACCGTTGTTTCAGCTCCTGGTAGCCCTTCATAATCTCGTTCCGTTGCGCACCGGGTTCAAGCAGGGAGCCAAGGGTTTTGACAAGATGGTTGTGCGACAATTCCTGCTGGATCAGTTCAGGCACAACCACCCGGTCGCAGATCAGGTTGACCAGCGAGATGTACTTCACGTGCACCAGCCTTCGTGCAATCAGGTATGAGAGTGCATTCCCGCGGTAGCAAACCGCCTGGGGCACTCCGATCAGTGCGGCTTCAAGGGTTGCCGTTCCTGAAGTTACCAGCGCAGCAGCGGAATGGCTGAGCAGTTCGTAAGTCTGGCCTGTGACCAGGCGGATGTCGGTATCCTTAAGAATACCGGCATAAAACTCCTTTTCAATCGACGGGGCTCCAGCAATTACGAACTGAAACGCGGGGAATGCAGGGCGGACAGAGACCATTATTTGCAGCATCTTTTCAATCTCCATCTTCCGGCTGCCGGGCAGCAGGGCAATCACCGGGAGCGCAGGCAACCTGTTCGAATCAAGAAATTCCTGCAGGTCAGGCACCTTCATCTCCTCATTGATCACATCGAGCAGCGGATGTCCTTGGAAGTCAACGTGATAATTGTGCCCTGCATAGAATTCCTGTTCAAAGGGAAGGATGACAAACATTTTATCCACCCACTTTTTTACGATCTTGACCCTCGACGACCGCCATGCCCAAAGCTGCGGGGATATGTAATAAAACACCCTGATGCCATGCGTTTTGGCAAATTTTGCCATGCGAAGGTTAAATCCGGGATAGTCGACCAGGATCAGCACATCGGGATGATAGCTGAGCAGGTCCTTTTCACAAAGCCGGAAGTTTTTCAGGATGACAGGCAGGTGGGCCACAACTTCGGCGAAGCCCATAAAGGCCAGGTCGCGGTAATGCTTCACGAGGACAGCCCCCTGCTGCTCCATCAAATCGCCGCCCCAGCAGCGGAATGCCGCTTCAGAATCCTGAATTTTCAGCTCCTTCATCAGGTTCGAAGCATGAAGGTCGCCTGAAGCTTCGCCGGCAATCAGATAATAGCGCATTAAAACCTGTTTCTAAGTAATTCAAGCGACTGGAAGGCTGTAAGGTCAAATTGTACCGGCACCATTGCCACGTAATCGTGCTCCAGGGCCCACTGGTCGGTATCTTCGCCATGGCCGGTCTGTGCAAAAACTCCTTTCATCCAGTAATACTTCCGGCCATTCGGATCTTCACGCTCATCAAAATCCTCCTCCCACGTTCCGGCTGCCTGGCGGCAGACCCTGATGCCACGGATTCTGTCTTCGGCAACATCCGGCAGGTTCACATTCAGGCAGGTCCCCGGGGGAAGTCCTCCGCTAATCACGTTTGCCACAATCGATTTAACGTACTTTTCCGACGGTTCAAAGTTTGCGTTCAGACGGTAATTATTCAGCGAAAATCCTGCGGATGGCACGCCTGCCAGGGCACCCTCCAGAACAGCTGCCATGGTACCCGAGTAGATGATGTTGATGGATGCATTGGTTCCGTGGTTGATGCCTGAGAACAAAAAATCAGGACGTCGGCGCATCACAATTTTAAAAGCCAGTTTAACGCAGTCGGCAGGTGTTCCGTTGCAGCTGTATTCTTCGTAATCTGCTTCCTGTGCGATAAGCTCCAGCCTCAACGGATGGGCGATGGTTACGGCATGGGCAGTTCCTGACTGCGGACGGTCGGGGGCCACCACCACCACTTTGCCAAACGGCCTGATGCAACTGATCAACGCACGGATGCCCGGAGCTTTTACTCCGTCATCATTGGTAACAAGTATCAGCGGTTTTTCTGCCATTTCTGTAAGTTTTCAGCGGTTTGAAATGTTTTGCAAAAATAGCAAAAAAACAGGCTCAGAACTTCAGCAGCTCTTCGTAAAGTTCTTTCACCGGCAATCCCATCACATTGAAAAAAGAGCCTTCGATCTTGTTGATGCCGATGTAGCCAATCCATTCTTGTATGCCATATCCCCCGGCCTTGTCGAACGGCTGAAAATTATCGATATAATATTCAATCTCCTCAAGGCTGAGCTCCTTGAAATAAACCGATGACAGAACATGAAAAACATGCTTCTTGTTCGATGACTTAAGGCACACGGCAGTGATGACATCATGTTTGCGGCCCGAAAGTTTTTTCAGCATGGCCACTGCTTCGCTGTAGCTTGACGGTTTTCCAAGGATTTCATCTCCCAGTGAAACGATCGTGTCGGCGGTGATGATGATCGCCTTTTCATCCAGGCGCGAATCATCGAAACTTCCGGCTTTGAGCTCTGCAAGGTAAATGGCAATCGCTTCAGGGGTCATGCCGGCCGGATATACCTCTTTCACATGGGTTTCCCTGATCTCGAAGTCGAGCCCAAGCTCCTTTAAAAGATACTGGCGGCGCGGCGATTGCGAAGCCAGGATGATGTGTCGTCCGTTCAATCGTTTATTGATCATAACTGGTCATTTACTGATGAGTATTAACTCCATTGATAAAATCCCGGCAACCATGATCACTTTGCACAGGGTGCTCAGCACATGGTAGTCCTGCCTGTTGCTGGCCCGCAAAAGCCTGATCAGGAAGTATACAGCCCCAGGCTGAACGGTGATCATTAAGTACCAGAAAGCCAGGGAGAAGCCAGACTGATACAGCATCGCCTGGGCATAACCGAGCAGCATGATGGTTAAAACGATGAGTCCTCCCGCTATGAACCGGCTGGCGTTCATCCCGGCAACGATCGGCAGGGTTTTGCAGCCTGTAGTTTCATCGCCTTCAACATCTTCCATGTCTTTGATGATCTCGCGCACCAGGGAGACCAGAAATGCGAAAACCGCATAGGCGGTGAACAGGCAGGTGACTATCTGAATTTCCGGCAGAACTGCGGTAAAGTCTGCAGGACTCATGCGAAGCCTGAAGAATTCGAAGAGCCACACGATCAGGACCACAAATGCTGAAAGCCCGGCAACGATAAAATTTCCCCAGAAGAGCGTGCGCTTATACTTCGCCGAATAGATCCACAGCACCCCGGAAATAAGGGGGAAAACCAATCCGAAGCTGACGACTTTTATCTGCCAGGCAAGGTAGAATCCCAGCAATATGGCTGCGCTGTTCAGGATCATATGGATCTTGATGGCTGCATGCCTGCTGATAACCCTGTTAACGACCAGCCTGCCGGGGCGGTTAATGGCGTCGGTTTGAACATCAAAATAATCATTGATCACATAGCCACCCATAGCAATCAACAGCGTGACAAAGACCAGTACCAGGAAATCAGCCAGCGGGGCGATGGAACCGGGAGCATCCGGGTATAGAAAAGGCAGGATGATGCAATATCTTAAAAGCAATTGCGTAAGAACAATGATCAGCACATTGGGCAACCTGATCAAGTGCGCCAGCGCCTTCATAAAATCATAAACCGGCAGCCCCTTTATTCGCATAAGTTTTGCATTTTCCATTTTCCATTTTGCATTTTCCATTTTGCATTTTGCATTTTGCCATTTGAACTACCAATGATACGCATCATCATTCATCCACTTGCCCTGAACCTTGAGCACCTGTTCGATGACATCGCGCACGCAGCCTTTGCCCCCGTTGAAATGAGAGATGTAATGGGCCACCGATTTGATCTCTTCAGCAGCATCGGCCGGGCAGGCAGATACACCGGCCTCCAGCATTACCTCATAATCGGGAATATCGTCGCCCATGTATAGCACCTGCCGTGGCTCAAGGTTATTCGCTTTCAGGTATTCCCTGAAAGTCACCTGTTTTTTTTCAACGCCCATGAACACATCCGTGATCTGCAGGGCCCTCATCCGATGAATCATCGATTCGGACCTGGCGCCGGAAATCACTGCGACCTTATAGCCTTTCTTCCATGCCAGTTGCAGCGCATAGCCGTCCTTGACATTCGATGTCCGGTAAGCCTCGCCCTCGTTGGTAGTAATTACGCTTCCATCGGTTAATACGCCGTCATAGTCAAATATAAATGTATTGATGTTCTTCAGGTGTTCCTTATAGTTTGCCATTTACTGAGGTATGTTTGATGATATTTGCACTGATCAGTTTATAAATTTCAAGATAATCGGGATGACCTGCCAGAAGTTCATGATGTTTGCCGAGCACGTTCAAATCGCCTCTCACGGCGGGCCCGGTCTGGCTTTCGAGGAGGTGCCCGAACCGCACATTTCCTGCTGTTTGAAGAATGAGGGGTTCAAGCAGCTTAAATGAGATGTCTTGTTCCTTTAAAAGCTCTTCCGATATTGCATAGATGAAATTGGTGAAATTAGAGGCAAAAACAGCGGCTAAATGAAGCATCCTCCGTTTTTCCGTGTCAAGGGAATACACACTCCGGGTGAGTTTTTGGGCAAGCCCGGTGAGTTTTTCCACCGTATCGGCCGAATTCCCTTCAATGCAGACAGGGATCTTACGGAAGTCGATCCTCCGGTTTTGGGAAAAGGTCTGCACAGGATAAAAAACACCGGTATTGGAAGAGATGGGTGCCAGAATCTCCATCGACACCGTGCCCGAGGCATGAACCACCAGCCTGTCTTTCAGTTGCAGTACGGAGGCAAGGTCATCGAGATAGGAATCGGAAACCGCCAGGATGTAAAGGTCTGCACCAGTGTTGATCTCCAGGATATCATCTGTGAAGGTTGCCCCGATCCTGGCCGCAAGTTTTTGTCCCTTTCCGGGAGCACGGTTGTACACCTGGAGGATGTTCAGCCCTTGCTTGTGCAGCGCCAGGCCAAGGTGCGTAGCGAGTTTCCCGGCACCGATCATCACAATATCCTGAATCTGTTGTGAAACCACCTTCGAAAATTTTGCTAAAAATACAAATATATGGTATTACCTTCGCAAATCTTTACCAATAAACCAGCAATTATGAAAAATGGAACTCCTTTCCTTACAACCATCCTGATACTCACGGCGCTGTGCGGTTTCAGCCAGAACCGTTCCATCACATTCATTGAAAAACCCTGGACTGAAATTCTTGCCCTTGCCAAATCTCAGAACAAACTGATATTCATGGATGCTTACACAACGTGGTGCGGCCCCTGTAAATGGATGGCTGCCAATATGTTTACAAAGGACACCCTCGCTGATTATTACAACAGGGAATTCCTTTGTGTGCATTTCGACATGGAGAAGGGCGAAGGACTTCAACTCGCCCAACTATACCAGGTGCGGGCCTACCCCACCCTGCTTTTTATCAATGCAAACGGCGAGATGGTTCACATGCGGGTGGGCGCACCCCAGAAAACAGAGGAATACCTCGACATGGGCAAGATCGCACAAACCCCGGGAGAACGCTTTACCGAATACCAGGAAAAATACCGCGAAGGAGATCGCGATCCGGGGTTCATGATGAAATATCTTGAACGGCTCCAGGGAGCCTATATGCCCATCAATGAACCGCTTAAACAATATTTTGCATCACAGAATGAGGCTGATTTACTGAACCGCGATAATTGGAAGATGATCAACCTTTTTGTGAATGACATGGATTCGCCTGAATTCGGATACCTGCTGAAACACCAGGGCGAATATGCCAAACGGTACACCCGCGACTCGGTCAGTTCAAAAATATTCACCGTGTACATGCAAGCGCTGACAACCATAAGCAGGGGCAGGACATTTACGACCGAAAGCTACGACAAACTGAAGCAAAAGATCAGGGATTCAGGCTATTCCGACGCCGAAAAAGTAATTTTCTCCGGCGACCTCAACCTTTACCAGATGAAATCGGAACAGGATAAATTCACTGCGCTGGCAGTTTCAGGGCTCAACAAGTATTACGGCGGAGATTATGCGATGCTGAACCGCATGGCCTGGTATTTTTTCCAGGTAACCACCGACCCAAAAAATCTCGAAACGGCTGCAGGATGGGCCATAAAATCGATCTCGCTGAAAAGCACCCCTGAAAACAATGACACATATGCCAATCTCATGTTCAAACTGGGGAAAAAGGAGGAGGCAATAATATATGAAAAAATTGCCATTGATCTTGCCAAACAGGAAAAGGCTGATCTGACTGAATACGAAGCCAACCTCAAAAAGTTCCAGGAATAACCTACGCCTGTGCCGTGGGCATCGGGAAGTTGAAGGGGAGCTCCCCTTCAGCATCTTTAATCTCGCCATGCATGGCTTCAAACTTTGCCACATTCTCCTTCAGCGCTTTAAAAAGACGCTTGGCATGCTGCGGTGTAAGGATGATCCGCGACTTTACCTTAGCCTTTGGAACACCGGGCATCATCTTGACAAAATCAATGATAAACTCGGCCGGTGAATGTGTGATGATGGCAAGGTTTGAATAAATGCCTTCGCCAACTTCATCAGAAATTTCAATGTTGATCTGGTTGAGTGGAGTCTTATTGTCTTGCATAATAACTTATTTTTATTCTTCTTTTGAAGCCAGCAGGATTTCATATTCCTCCTTGCTGCCAACGATGAGATTCTCATATTCGCGTAAGCCGGTACCAGCCGGGATCAGATGCCCCACAATTACATTTTCCTTCAAGCCCATCAAGTCGTCCTGACGTGCATTGATTGCGGCCATGGTGAGCACTTTGGTAGTTTCCTGGAACGACGCAGCCGAAATCCAGCTCTTGGTCTGCAGCGAAGCGCGGGTAATCCCCTGGAGGATCTGAAATGCCGTGGCCGGTTTAGCATCACGGGCATCAACCAGTTTTTTGTCCTTGCGCTTGAGCATGGATATTTCATCCCGTAATTTGCGGGCGCTGATGATCTGCCCGGCTTTCAGTGTTGCAGAATCACTCGGATCCTCGACCACCTTTTTGCCATAGATCCAGTCATTTTCTTCCTGGAAGTCGATTTTATTGATCAGTTCGCCTTCAAGGAACCGTGAATCTCCGGGGTCTTCAACTTCTACCTTGCGCATCATCTGGCGAACGATCGTTTCAAAATGCTTGTCGTTGATCTTCACACCCTGCAAGCGGTAAACTTCCTGTATTTCATTGACAATATACTCCTGAACCTTCATCGGGCCTTTGATCGCAAGGATGTCGCTTGGGGTAAGTGCACCGTCGGAAAGGGCGGTACCTGCACGAACATAATCATTTTCCTGGGCCAGGATCTGCTTCGAGGTAGGAACGAGGTACCGCTTCTCTTCACCGGTTTTTGAGGTGATGATAACTTCACGGTTTCCTCTTTTGAGTTTCTTCGCAAATGATACGACTCCGTCAATTTCAGACACGACTGCAGGATCTGACGGGTTGCGGGCTTCGAACAATTCCGTAACACGGGGCAAACCTCCCGTGATGTCGCCGGCTTTACCGATGGCACGCGGAATCTTAACCAGTATCTCCCCTGCCTTGATCTTCACCCCATCTTCGATGTTGATGTGAGATCCTACCGGAATATCATATATTTTGATGACTTCACCTGAAGGCGACAAAATATTGATGGCCGGATTTTTGGCTTTCTGTCGCGACTCTATGACAACTTTCTCGTGGTATCCTGTTTGCTCATCTGATTCAACGCGGAAAGTGACATTTTCAATAATACTTTCAAAATTGACCTTCCCGGGAACTTCTGAGAGGATAACGGCATTGTAAGGATCCCAGTCACTGATCAATTGTCCCTTTTTCACGGTATCACCATCAAGGAAATACAATTTGGCTCCGTACGGGATGTGTGCAGATGTGAGGGCGATACGCGTATTGCGGTCAACGATCCTCATTTCGGCAGAACGGCCGATGACGATTTCGTATTTCTCGCCCGCTTCACTGGTATAATTGACAGACCTGAGTTCATCAATTTCAAGGATACCTTCATATTTGGCTTCGATGCGTGATGCGCTGGCAATGTTTACACCAGCCACACCCCCAACGTGGAAGGTACGAAGTGTAAGCTGGGTGCCCGGCTCCCCGATACTCTGGGCAGCGATTACCCCTACAGCTTCTCCACGCTGAACCATGCTTCCCGTCGCAAGGTTACGGCCGTAGCATTTGGCACAAACACCTTTTTTCGATTCGCAGGTCAGCACCGAACGGATTTCAACGCCTTCAAGAGGTGAGCTGTCAATGGTATGTGCAAGTTCTTCCGTAATTTCTGAGCCGGCAGTGATGATCAGGTCGCCGGTTTGCGGATGATGAATGTCATGCAGGGACACCCTGCCGAGGATGCGGTCATAGAGTGATTCAACAATCTCTTCAGCTTTCTTCAGGGAGGTTATGGTCAAACCGCGCAGGGTGCCGCAATCCTCTTCGGATATAATCACATCCTGCGACACGTCAACCAGACGACGGGTAAGGTAACCGGCATCCGCAGTCTTCAACGCGGTATCTGCCAGACCCTTGCGGGCGCCGTGGGTAGAAATGAAGTACTCAAGTACCGACAAACCTTCCTTGAAGTTCGAAAGAATGGGGTTTTCAATAATTTCACCACCGCCTGCGCCCGATTTCTGAGGCTTGGCCATCAGTCCGCGCATGCCGGATAACTGCCTGATCTGCTCTTTAGAACCACGGGCGCCTGAATCAAGCATCATGTAAACAGAGTTGAACCCCTGCTTGTCATTGATCAGCTGGTTCATGAGCGAAACCGTTAGCTGGGAGTTGGCGTGGGTCCAGATATCAATGATCTGGTTGTAGCGTTCGTTGTTTGTGATGAAACCCATGTTGTAGTTATTCACCACCTCTTCAACTTCCACCCGGGCATCTGCAACAAGCGATTCCTTGATAGCCGGAACAATGACGTCATCCAGATTGAAGGACAAACCTCCCTGGAAGGCCATTTTGAACCCAAGGTCTTTGATGTCGTCCAGGAACTTGGCCGTTTTGGCTGTGCCTGTCTTTTTCAGGATTTGCCCGATAATGTCACGCAATGATTTTTTGGTCAGCAATGCGTTGATATAACCGTATTCCTCAGGAACAACCTGGTTGAAAAGGATTCGGCCGACCGTTGTTTCAATGATGCGCGTAACTTTTTCATCACCTTCGTAGAAAGCGTGCCTGACTTTTATAATTGCATGAAGGTCAACCTTCTTTTCATTGTAGGCGATGATAACTTCTTCGGGGGAATAGAAAGTCATTCCCTCCCCTTTCATTTTTAAAACGCTGTCGCTTTTACGGGCTTTGGTCATGTAATATAACCCAAGTACCATGTCCTGTGAAGGAACAGTGACAGGTGCCCCGTTTGCAGGATTAAGGATATTGTGCGAAGCGAGCATCAGCAGCTGGGCTTCAAGGATGGCGGCATTTCCAAGGGGAACGTGCACAGCCATCTGGTCACCGTCGAAGTCGGCATTAAAAGCCGTACAAACAAGCGGGTGCAGTTGGATGGCCTTGCCTTCAATCAGTTTGGGCTGAAACGCCTGGATACCGAGGCGGTGAAGCGTGGGTGCACGATTGAGCATCACCGGGTGGCCTTTCAGGATATTTTCAAGGATATCCCATACTACCGGATCCTTGCGGTCAACGATCTTCTTCGCTGATTTCACGGTTTTTACAATCCCGCGCTCCAGCATTTTACGGATGATGAACGGCTTATACAACTCCGACGCCATCTCCTTGGGCAGTCCGCATTCACTAAGTTTCAATTCAGGTCCCACGACGATAACCGAACGGCCCGAATAGTCAACGCGCTTGCCAAGCAAATTCTGACGGAACCTGCCCTGCTTGCCTTTCAAACTGTCGGACAAGGATTTCAGCGCCCGGTTTGATTCAGTCTTAACCGCGCTGGCTTTGCGGGAATTATCAAATAAGGAATCGACTGCCTCCTGGAGCATCCGCTTTTCATTGCGGAGGATCACATCAGGCGCCTTTATTTCAATCAATCTCTTCAGCCGGTTGTTGCGAATGATCACGCGACGGTAAAGGTCGTTAAGGTCGGAGGTGGCAAAACGGCCGCCATCCAGTGGCACCAGCGGCCTCAATTCAGGAGGAATAACCGGCACTACCTTTACGATCATCCATTCCGGACGGTTCTCCAAACGTTTCTGGCCGTCGCGGAAAGATTCAAAAACCTGCAGACGCTTCAGGGCTTCTGCCTTGCGCTGCTGAGAGGTCTCGGTATTGGCTTTAACACGCAGATCATAGGATTCCTTGTCAAGGTCGAGACGTGCCAGCAATTCGCACAGCGCATCTGCGCCCATCTTTGCGACGAACTTATTCGGATCCGATTCATCGAGATACTGATTCTCCTGGGGAAGCTTATCCATGATGTCGAAATACTCCTCTTCCGAAAGAAAATCAAGGTAATTGATGCCGTCGACCTGCTTTACGCCAGGGTTGATGACCACATACTTTTCGTAGTAGATAATTGCCTCAAGCTTCTTGGTGGGCAGGCCCAGCAAAGAACCTATCTTGTTCGGAAGCGACCTGAAAAACCAGATATGGGCTACGGGAACAACAAGCTGAATATGGCCCATCCGCTCGCGCCGCACCTTTTTCTCAGTTACTTCTACTCCGCAGCGGTCGCAAACAATCCCTTTATAACGGATGCGTTTGTACTTGCCGCAATGGCATTCCCAGTCCTTTACAGGGCCGAATATGCGTTCGCAGAACAATCCGTCGCGTTCAGGTTTGTATGTCCTGTAGTTGATGGTTTCAGGCTTCAAAACCTCGCCACTCGACATCTCCAGGATCTTTTCGGGCGAAGCAAGGCTGATAGTAATCTTTGAAAAGCTGCTGTTTACCTGACCCTCTTTTCTGTAAGCCATATTAATTTATATTTCGATTGAAAACCAAAAACAGAAAATTCACACACACATAGCTGGCGACTTGTCGCCGGGATCATCAATCAAAGGTAAGGTTCAATCCCAAACCGCGCAATTCATGAACCAATACGTTGAATGATTCAGGAATACCCGGGGTAGGCATGGATTCTCCTTTGACAATGGTTTCATAGGCTTTGGCGCGACCGATCACATCGTCGGACTTGACCGTTTGAATTTCCAGCAGGATATTGGCAGCGCCGAAGGCTTCAAGTGCCCATACTTCCATTTCTCCGAAACGCTGACCGCCGAATTGAGCCTTTCCGCCAAGCGGTTGCTGGGTTATCAGTGAATAGGGGCCGATGGAACGGGCGTGCATCTTGTCATCAACCATGTGATGGAGCTTTAGCATGTAGATGAATCCAACCGTAGTGGGCTGATCAAACCGTTCACCCGATAACCCGTCATGAAGGTAGACTTTCCCGTTCCGGGGCAAGCCAGCCTTGTCGAGGTACTCGTTGATCTGGTCGATCGTTGCACCGTCAAAAATCGGTGTATTGAAACGAAGGCCAAGCTTTTTACCTGCCCAGCCGAGGATGGTTTCGTAAATCTGGCCAAGGTTCATACGTGAAGGAACGCCCAGTGGGTTCAATACCACGTCAACCGGCGTGCCATCAATGAGAAACGGCATATCTTCTTCGCGCTGGATGCGGGCTACGATACCCTTGTTTCCATGGCGGCCCGCCATTTTGTCACCGACCTTTAACTTACGTTTTTTAGCGATATAAACTTTCGCCATTTGCACGATGCCAGCGGGCAGATCATCGCCAACAACCGCGACAAATTTCTTGCGGTTGTGAACACCCAGCACCTCTTTGTACTTAATGATGAAATTATGAATGAGGCTCTTGATCATCTCATTCTTGTCCTTATCGGTGGTCCATTTGTTCGGGTTGATATTGATGTAGTCGATATCCATCAACCCTTTGGTCTGGAACTTTGCACCTTTGGCGATGATCTCCTGCTTGAAGTTGTTATAAACGCCCTGGGATACTTTGCCACTCACAAGCACATTGAGCTTCTCAACAAGCTTCACCCTGAGCTTATCCACTTCCTTGTGGTATTCATCGTCGAGCTTCTTCATGTCATCCTTTTCACGGGCCTTGGCCTTGCGGTCCTTGACAATCCTTGAAAAGAGCTTTTTATCAATCACGACACCCTTCATGGAAGGAGGCGCCTTCAGTGAAGCATCCTTCACATCGCCGGCCTTGTCGCCAAAAATGGCACGGAGCAGCTTTTCTTCCGGCGTCGGGTCACTTTCTCCTTTGGGAGTGATCTTGCCGATCAGGATATCACCTTCGCTAACTTCAGCACCGATTCTGATCAACCCGTTTTCATCAAGGTCTTTCGTAGCTTCGGCGCTCACGTTCGGGATATCATTCGTCAGTTCTTCAACGCCTCGCTTCGTATCGCGGACCTCAAGCGTAAACTCTTCGATATGAATGGAGGTGAAAATATCTTCTTTCAACACCTTTTCAGAGATCACAATAGCATCCTCGAAATTATAGCCTTTCCAGGGCATAAATGCAACCATGAGGTTACGTCCAAGCGCAAGGGAACCATCTTTGGTTGCGTATCCTTCGCAAAGCACCTGGCCCTTTGTGACTTTGTCGCCTTTTCTCACAATCGGGCGAAGGTTCACGCAGGTATTCTGATTGGTCCTGGCGAATTTGGTAAGTTTATAGCTTTTTGAATCCTCATCAAAACTGACCAGCCGCTCTTTTTCATCGCGGATGTACTTGATAATGATTTCATTCGCATCGACATACTCGACTGTTCCATCGCCTTCGGCATTGATCAGCACCCGTGAATCGTGTGCCACATCATCCTCAATGCCTGTTCCCACCAGTGCCGCTTCCGGGTTTAACAACGGAACAGCCTGCCGCATCATGTTGGATCCCATGAGGGCCCTGTTGGCATCATCGTGCTCCAGGAATGGAATCAATGAGGCCGCAATAGATGCAATCTGGTTTGGAGCGATATCTACAAGGTCAACCTTGGTCTTTTCAATAATCGGATAATCCGCAAGATAACGAACTTTTACCTTGTCCTCGCTGAAATTTCCCTTCTCATCCATCGGGGTGGTTGCCTGCCCGATGATCTTGTGCTCTTCTTCTTCAGCTGTAAGGTAAGTTGGTTGTTCTTCCAACGTAACCCTTCCGTTAACTACTTTATGATAGGGGGTTTCAATGAACCCTAACTTATCGATTTTTGCATATACGCAAAGGGAGGAGATCAACCCGATATTCGGGCCTTCGGGTGTTTCAATGGTACACAAACGGCCATAGTGGGTATAGTGGACGTCGCGCACTTCAAACCCTGCGCGCTCACGCGATAGACCGCCGGGCCCGAGGGCAGAGATACGACGCTTGTGCGTGAGCTCCGACAAAGGGTTGGTCTGGTCCATGAACTGTGAAAGCTGGTTGGTGCCAAAGAACGTATTGATGACCGACGACAATGTTTTGGCATTGATCAGGTCCATCGGAGTAAACACTTCATTGTCACGAACATTCATACGTTCGCGGATCGTGCGGGCCATCCTTGACAGTCCAACGCCGAATTGATTGAACAACTGCTCTCCAACGGTCCTGACACGACGGTTGCTAAGGTGGTCGATATCGTCGACATCTGCTTTGGCATTGACCAGCTCGATCAGGTACTTTATAATGGAGATGATGTCTTCTTTGGTCAGAACCTTGGTTTCAACCGGGGTGGTCAGGTTCAGCTTCCTGTTGATCCTGTAACGGCCAACATCACCAAGGTCGTAGCGCTTATCGGAAAAGAATAATTTATCAATAATTCCGCGTGCGGTCTCTTCATCGGGAGGTTCAGCATTACGCAGCTGCCTGTAAATAAATTCGACAGCCTCTTTTTCAGAGTTTGCCGGGTCCTTCTGCAGGGTATTAAAAATGATCGAATAATCGGTTGCAAGCGCCTCTTCCCTGTGAACAAGTATTGCCTTGATGCCAGCATCAAGAATCTGGTCGATGTGGTCATTTTCCAGCACCGTTTCACGCTCGATGATAACTTCCGTGCGTTCGATCGAAACAACTTCCCCAGTATCCTCGTCCACAAAATCTTCGATCCATGCACGTACAACCCTGGCGGCAAGTTTTGAACCAACTACTCTTTTCAGTGCCGCCCGGCTCACCTTGATCTCCTGGGCAAGTCCGAAAATTTCCAGGATATCCTTGTCAGTTTCAAATCCGATGGCACGCAGCAATGTTGTCACCGGCAATTTCTTTTTCCGGTCGATGTAAGCATACATCACATTGTTGATATCGGTTGTAAATTCAATCCACGACCCTTTGAAAGGAATGATCCTGGCTGAATACAACTGAGATCCGTTTGCATGGAAACTGGTACTGAAGAACACCCCCGGCGACCGGTGTAGCTGCGAAACAACAACCCGTTCAGCGCCGTTAACCACAAAGGTGCCGCGAGGGGTCATGTAAGGGATCATGCCAAGATAAACATCCTGGATGATCGTTTCAAAATCCTCATGTTCCGGATCGGTACAATACAGCTTCAATTTGGCTTTTAAGGGAACGCTGTAGGTCAAACCGCGTTCAATACATTCTTCGATGGCGTAACGCGGCGGGTCGACAAAATAATCCAGAAACTCGAGCACGAAATTGTTCCGTGCGTCGGAAATCGGGAAATTTTCAGTGAAAACTTTGTACAACCCTTCGTTAACCCTGTTCTCGGGATTTGTCTCCAGTTGGAAAAAATCCTGAAAGGATTTTACCTGAATGTCAAGAAAATCAGGATAGTCAGCTTTGATCCTGGTCGATCCAAAGCGAATTCTTTCGGTTTTTTTTGAAGCCAAGGTCGGTACATTTAATTCCCGACAAGCGGGAAGGTTTGAAATTAATTTTTATAAATAAATCATAGACCTCTTCCACCGGAAGAGATCTATGATTTTATTAAAGTATAAGAAACGTCGTCTTACTTAATTTCAACCTCTGCACCAGCCTCCTTCAATTGAATCATTAAAGCGTTAGCTTCGTCTTTCGAAACACCTTCTTTAATAGCTTTCGGTGCAGCATCAACTAATTCCTTAGCCTCTTTCAAACCAAGGCTGGTCAGTTCTTTGACTAATTTCACAACGGCCAACTTAGCCTGTCCAGCTGATTTAAGGATCACATCAAATGTGCTCTTTTCTTCGGCTTCGGGTGCGGCGGAAGCGGCAGGACCTGCTGCCACAGCTACAGCTGCTGCTGCTGGTTCGATACCATACTCATCCTTCAGAATCTTTGCTAATTCGTTAACCTCTTTTACTGTCAAATTAACTAACTGTTCTGCAAAAGCTTTTAAATCTGCCATTTTTATTACTATTTGTGTTCCAATTTTTCGGAACGGTTATTACTAAAATTACTCTTTCGTTAACATTTTATTACTCCGGCTTTTCCGACAAGGTCTTAACAATACCTGAAAGCGTGTTTCCTCCCGACTGTAACGCCGAAATAACATTCTTTGCGGGTGATTGCAGGAGGCCGATCAGGTCGCCGATCAACTCGTACTTCGATTTGACATTAATCAGAACATCCAGTTGATTGTCGCCAAGGTAGATACACTCTTCAACATAAGCGCCTTTCAGACTTGGTATCAGGGCGTTTTTACGGAATTCCTTGATGAGTTTTGCCGGATCGTTGGCAACCTCTGAAAACATGATCGAGGTCGGACCTGTAAGCACCGGGAAAAATTCTTCAAACGATTTTCCGGAACGTTCCATGGCTTTCTGCAACAAGGTATTCTTAACCACCTGCAACTGAACATTCTTTTTAAAGCAAGTTCTTCTCAGCCTGCTTGTCGTTGCCGCATTCAGGGTAGAAGTATCGGTCAGATAGAAGGAGTTTGCACTTTTAAGCTGTTCGGCCAGGGATTCAATAAGCTGGGTCTTTTCTTCTTTTTTCATGATAATTGTCTCTCAGGTTTCTGTAATTAAGCGGTAACCGATTTGGGTTCAACCTGAACGCTCGGGCTCATGGTACTCGACATGTAAATACTCTTCACATACGTACCTTTCGCGGATGATGGTTTCAGTTTGACGATCGTGTTTATCAGTTCCCTGGCATTTTCCACAATTTTATCCCTGTCAAAGGAGACCTTTGCCACCGATGCGTGAATAATGCCGAACTTGTCAACCTTGAAATCGATCTTACCTGCTTTTACTTCTTTTACGGCTTTTCCAACCTCCATGGTAACAGTCCCCGTTTTTGGGTTGGGCATCAGTCCCCGTGGTCCGAGGATTCTGCCAAGTGCACCAACCTTAGCCATAACACTGGGCATGGTGATAATAACATCAACATCCGTCCAGCCGCCTTTGATTTTTTCAACATAATCATCCAACCCTACAAAATCAGCACCAGCCTGCATGGCCTCTTCCTCCTTATCGGGAGTACAGAGAACAAGCACGCGAATGGTTTTCCCGGTACCGTGAGGAAGCGTCACGATGCCACGCACCATTTGGTTGGCTTTACGGGGGTCAACCCCCAGACGAACGTCAATATCGACGGATGAGTCAAACTTGGTATTGCTGATCTCTTTTACGAGCGCAGCAGCATCCGCCAACGAATAAACGGCATCCTTGTCAATTTTCGACAAGGCCACCTTCCTCTTTTTTGTCAGCTTTATCATTTTATTGTTTTTAAATTGTTGTTAATGAGGTCTTTTAAACAACTGGTTATTTGCTTAATCTAACGTTTAAAGGGTGCGGTGCCCGTAACGGTTATTCCCATGCTGCGCGCGGTCCCTGCAACCATTCTCGTGGCCGATTCAAGGGTGAACGCATTCAGGTCGGGCATTTTATCTTCCGCAATTTTTTGCACCTGTTCCCAGGAAACGGAAGCAACTTTGTTCCGGTTTGGCTCAGGAGAACCCTTTTGGATTTTCGAAACTTCCAACAACTGAACAGCCACCGGTGGGGTTTTGACGATAAAGTCAAACGATTTATCCCGATAAACGGTAATAATTACAGGGATGACCTTGCCGGCCTTATCCTGTGTACGGGCATTAAATTGTTTGCAAAACTCCATGATGTTCACACCCTTGGCACCCAATGCAGGTCCAATCGGTGGTGATGGGTTCGCAGCCGCTCCCTTGATCTGTAATTTGATTATTCCGCTAACTTCTTTTGCCATTTTGCTTTTGATTGGTTGAACCGCACCGCAATGCGATCCTAATTTTAATTAAATATTCCGGAGCCTCACCGGGGTGCGGCTCTTCTATTCTTTTTGAACTTGCATGAAACTCAATTCAAGGGGGGTCTTCCGTCCGAAGATTTTGACCATCACCTTCAATTTTTTCTTCTCTTCATTGATCTCTTCAATTACACCGCTGAAACTGTTAAAAGGTCCGTCAACAACGGTAACGGTCTCTCCGACGATAAACGGGATATTGACCTCTTCACCCTGTTCCTGCAGTTCGTCGAATTTACCAAGAATCCTTTTTACCTCAGATGGACGAAGCGGATCTGCTCCGCCTTTTGCCCCAAGGAACCCAAGAACTCCGGGGATGTTTCTGATTATATGCGGCACTTCGCCTACCAGTGTGGCTTCAATTAAAACGTAACCGGGAAAGTAGGTCCGCTCTTTGCTTACTTTCTTTCCATTCCTGATGAGGTAGACCTTTTCAGTAGGAATAAGTACCTGTGAAACAAATTCTTCGAGATGGTGATTCACAATTTCACTTTCGAGATATTGCTTAACCTTTTTCTCATTCCCGGAGATAGCCCTCACAACGTACCATTTTTTGGTTACTTCAGTCATGCTGATAATGAGATTGATACTCGATTTATTGGTTTAACCTTAGATAAATAAACCCCGCAGGGTTTAGAAGAGTTTGTAGAATTGAGTAAGGATGTTCCGAAAAACTTCGTCCATCGCAAAAACAATCACAGCAATGATCAGTGAGGCGACTGAAACTACAATAGCGCTGCCCTGTAATTCAGACCAGCTGGGCCAGGATACCTTATGCATAAGCTCATC
>JBBQUQ010000057.1:0-22312 GCA_038212325.1 Bacteroidales bacterium | reverse complement strand
TTGTAAATATTCATCCCGTGTGAAATCGCTTTTGTCGATCCCAATGAGGTGGATGACCAGAAAAGCGTGGCGAAATCCGCAAAGCTCCAGGTTGAATTCAGATAACGAACCCCTTGCGGCAGCGCTATGAATCCATTGAGGTACGGATCCTGGAGAGGAATGCCTGCCCGGGAATTACCAGCGTAAAAATCCATCAGGGTTGTCCATTCGCTTTCCGTGGGTACATGCCACCCGGGCGGACACAATCCCTGGCCAGCATGAGTGTCGTCGTATTTCATGATTTCGTTCCACTGGTAGAATGAGGAATGATTAGTGAACAATGACCAATGGTCGTATTTTTCGGGAATACAATTGTCCGTTTGGTGCGTTATATCGGAAATCGTAACGCCATAATCTAAATTTGTTTGCATCCAGCATTGTGAACCTATCTGAATCGTTGGATAGAGCTTGTTATCCCGGATATCTGTGAGGTTATTACCACAGGTAAATGCAGGGTTGGCCTGAACCATGATCGTTCTTGTCTTGTTTGCACTGCAAAGAGACACATTTGTGTAAGTGTAAACAATGGTCTTCAACCCGATTCCTGCAATGGATGGGGTGAACGTTCCGGTTATGGAATTGACACCCGGTCCCGAATAGGTTCCTCCCAGCGGCAGGCCTCCTTTTAGTTTGTAGGGTTTGGCGTTGATGGTGGTCAATGTATCGAAACAGGATGAGAAAACGACGTTGGGTGCCAGCGTACCGCTCATGATGATCGAATTGGAAATTGCAGGGTTGCCGGTCGGACAGGTAACGGATGAAGTCAGTTGGCAGGTCACAACATCTCCACCAGCCGGAACGTAAGTAAAGGATGCATTGATTGCATTGTTTACATTGATTGCATTGACTTTCCATTGATAATCAGGGGTTGTACCGCCGTTTACCGGTGTCGCTGTAAATGTCACTGAATTACCCAGGCAGAACGGATTCGATGAAGCTGACACGGAAACGCTTACCGGTAACAAAGGATTTACAAGCATCGTGATCGGGACCGAAGTGGCAGGATTCCCTGCCGGGCAGGTTACACTGGAGGTCAAAACACAGGTTACTATATCTCCATTGACAGGAGTATAGTTATAAACCGGCAAATTACTTCCTGCATTGATTCCATTGACCTTCCATTGATAAACCGGAGTTGTGCCACCATTGGCCGGCGATGCTGTAAACGTAACGGATGTTCCGGTACAAACTGGATTACCTGAAGGTGAAACCAACACACCGACAGGCAAATTAGGATAGACAATCATCGAAATGATGTTGGAGGTGGCCGGATTGTTGGAAATGCAAATAGTATTGGATGAAGTCAAAACACAGGAAACCTGATCGCCGGATGCCGGATTATAAGTATAAGTCGGGTTACCTGCTCCGACATTGCTCCCATTAACCTTCCAATGGTAGAGAGGTGTTGTGCCGCCGTTTGTCGGAGTTGCCGTAAAGGTGACCGGGGTACCCGCGCAAATATTGTTTGTAGATGCTACAATCGATACCATCACCGGGATCCCAGGAGTAACGGTTACCTGGTAATCAACCGGTGACCCAATGCAACTTCCCGCTTTGGGGGTGATGTGGTACGTAACAATACCGGGAATTGCACCTGTGTTGAACAGTGTTTGATTAATAATCAGCCCTGAATCCGGAGAAAATCCGGTGACGAAACCTGAAGTTAATGTTGCTGTCCAGTAAAAATTCGCCAACGGTGCATTTGAGGTAAGCACAATATAAGTTGAATCTCCGGTACAGATTGTTTTAGCCGCGGGAGTGTTCGTTACTATCGGAATGGGAGTTATACTTAACTGAACTGTATCTCTTCCGATACACTCATTGGTATTGGTGACTGCAACTTCAAAGGCACCAGTGGCATTAGCAGTATATGTCTGACCGGTTCCAACAGGAAGACCTGTCAGGAGATTTCGCCACAGGTAGGTGCATCCCGCGCAAAACCCGGCATCAAAGGTGGCTGATTCACCCGTACAGATAGTTCTGTCGGGGCCTAAATGAGGATTTGGGAACTCAATGGTCACCCAGGTGGTGTCGGTTCGTTTATCATTATGTCGCACCCAGAGTTCAACGGTATAAGTTCCGGGACCGGAGAACAGATGAACAGGATTTGCCAGGTTGGAATAATTTGACGATCCGGAACCAGGATCATCAAAATTCCAGTGAATGCTGTCGGGTGGAGGCCAGATATCCCGAATGGTGGACATAGCCTTTGTATCTTTGAAGAAAAGTGCAAAGAGATTGATAATACATTTTCCACACCTGCCCGGGCATATAAAGGATATTTTTTTGATACCCGCAGGATAAGCCAGGCTGGGAGGGATAATTTATTACATTAAGGGACTTTTGGTCCCACGAAAGGTTATTAAGATATATTTTCCCATCGGGAGCCATTTGAATACTATAACCTGAACTATCACCAACTACAAACCGGTTTTGTACAAATGACAGAGAATCCTGATTGTTCATATCATATTGTACCAGGTAAAAGAAATTTGCAGAATCCTCAATAGTTGATCCGCTGGAATAAAGATACCTGGAATCTATTGAAAATTCAAAACCTCCCATTGAACCACTATCATTTGCTGCAAATGTAAATTTTGGTTTCACTTTGCCTGTTGAAGAATTGAACTGACAAACCTCAATCAGCGAATCACGGCTAATAAGGAACTTCCCATCAGGGGAAATCCTAAGATGATCATCCTTATTTGTTATAATGGCATTGCCCCAGTAAGGACGGTGTATGCTACTTTGACTTACGATAGGGGTAGTATCTACCCCGGCAGAAGTGACCAGATAGGCCAGGTAGTCGGCTCCGTTCAGTCCATGTCTTTTGGCAACCACCCATACATCCTTGTTATTATGATGCCGGATTGCGGTCAGTTGATCAAGGGCGCTGTCGCCCATGCCAATCACAGGAAGAGATGGTGGCCATTCATGATAACCAACTGTGAAAAGATAGTATTTGTTTTTGTCATTCAGAAAAGGAACGACCATTATAAACTGACCTTCCCCCTCAAACTCTCCTCCCAGTAATCCATCCCCATTGGGCATCACCGCCAGATTGCGGTCAAAGACTTTAATCCCGGCTGAAAAAAACAAAAGATTCCCGTTAGAATCAGATACACTGGCTTCCATCTTCCAGCCTCCGGAATTATATGGGTTTCCTGGTAATAAAACAGGTGATCCGGAATTGAACGTAAGACCCGCATAACTGCCGAAGTACCAATTATTAAATTCTTTCTGGGAAAAACCAAGAATTGGAATTAGGCAAAACAAGCAAATAATGGCTTTGATTTTCATCCTTTGGTTAACAATTACAATCAAAAGTACAAGAATAATTTCAAAATAAGCACAACATGTTGTCTGCTTTTCGTTGTCCTTTTGAATTCCTTGCATTGACCTGGCTGTAATCGTTTCGAACTGGCATGTCAGTGGAATCAGTCAGGTGGAATTGTGCCCTGTGAAAATAACCCACCGCAGCTTCTCTGTATTTTCTTTGTGAAGATTATAACGGCATTTCGTTTTTTTATTTACCTTTGTCAAGAATAATTCTAAATAATGGACGGAACTTTTTTTCCTTCAGATTATATCCCGGTATTGGTCCAGTCGTTTGTGGCCCTTGGCTTCGTAGCGGCTACCATGTTTGCAACCCACTATATCGGCGGAAAGCACAAGAAGTTCCACACCCTGCGCAAGGATCAGAATTTTGAATGCGGCATCGAGGTAAAGGGCAACGCACGCTTTCCGTTTTCGGTAAAATACTTCCTGATTGCCATCCTGTTTGTACTCTTCGACGTGGAAATCATCTTTTTCTATCCCTGGGCCGTTAATTTCAAAGAGTTTGGCTGGGATGGATTCTGGAAAATGCTTTTGTTCCTGGGATTCCTTTTATTCGGGTTCTGGTACATTATCAAGAAAGGAGCGTTAAATTGGGAAGACTAAAAAAATGTAAAATGCAAAATGTAAAATGCAAAGTGCAAAATGCAAAGTGCAAAGTGCAAAGTGCAAAATTAGGACATGACCAACGAAGCTCATCGTTTTGATATTTGCATTTTGATATTTGCATTTTGATATTTGCATTTGGAATTCAAATACATGGACACAACCATACCAAAATATAACAAAGTCGACCCGCCCGACGGATACACCGCCCCGGGCATTTTTGCCACCACCTTCGACAAGGTGATCGGCATGGCCAGGAAGAACTCGATATGGCCATTGCCATTTGCTACCTCTTGTTGCGGAATAGAGTTTATGGCGACCATGGGTGCGCACTATGATCTCGGAAGGTTCGGCGCCGAACGGCTTAGTTTCAGTCCGCGGCAGGCCGACCTGCTGATGGTGATGGGAACGATTGCCAAAAAAATGGCTCCGGTCATTCAGCAGGTCTATATCCAGATGGCCGAACCCCGATGGGTGCTTGCCGTCGGAGCCTGCGCAGCAAGCGGTGGGATTTTCGACTCCTACAGTGTGTTGCAGGGCATCGATCGCGTGATTCCGGTGGATGTGTATGTTCCTGGTTGCCCGCCCCGTCCCGAACAGATCATCGATGGTTTTATGAAGGTGCAGGATTTGGTGGCAAATGAACCTTTGAGAAGGAGATATTCGGAGGAGTATAAGGAATTGCTGGCAAGTTATGGGATACAGACATAAATGGTGAAATGGTGAAATGGTGAAATGGACAATTCATTTATCATAGATAGGTTGTACAAGGTATTCGGGCAGGATATTCTGAAAATGGATACCCGTTCGGATATTTTATCCTTTACCGTCGCAAGCCCGGTGATTCACGAGGTGATCCGCTTCCTGAAAGAGGATGAAAACATGAATTTCACCTTCCTTACCGACTTGTGCGGCATTCATTATCCCGACCGCGGCCTGCCGCTGGGGGTGGTTTACCACTTGCACAACCTGGCTGAAAATAAGCGCGTCCGTATCAAAACATTCGTTACACTGAATGAACCGAACATACAAACCGTTACCGACCTGTTTTCATCTGCCAACTGGATGGAGCGGGAGACTTATGATTTTTACGGGATACTCTTTGACGGACATCCCAACCTGAAACGCATATTAAACGTGGAATACATGGATTTTTTCCCCATGCGAAAGGAATACCCGCTTGAAGATCCTACCCGCGAAGATAAAGACGACCGCTATTTTGGAAGATAAGCAATATACCACCCTCAACCTCGGCCCCACCCATCCGGCCACGCACGGCATTTTCCAGAATGTGCTGACGCTTGACGGCGAACAGATCATTGATGCTGAGCAAACCATCGGGTACATTCACCGTGCCTTTGAAAAGATTGCCGAACACCGCCCTTTCTACCAGATAACCCCCCTCACCGACCGCCTTAACTACTGTTCCTCTCCCATCAACAACCTCGGATGGCACATGACTGTTGAGAAACTGCTGGGAGTTAAGACTTCGAAACGTGTCGATTACATGCGCATCATCCTGATGGAACTGGCGCGAATCACCGACCACCTTGTATGCAACAGCGTGATCGGTGTCGACAGCGGAGCCCTCACCGGCTTCCTATATGTTTTCCAGGAGCGCGAAAAAGTATATGAAATCTATGAAGAAGTCTCCGGTGCGCGGCTTACCACCAATATGGGCCGCATCGGCGGATTCGAACGCGATTTGTCGGTCAAGGCGGTTAAAAAAATCAGGGAATTCATTGATCACCTGCCCAAAGTCCTTCATGAGTTTGAAAAACTGCTCATGCGCAACCGCATTTTTATGGACCGTACCATCGGGGTTGGGCCCATCAGCGGCGAACGTGCCCTCAACTATGGCTTTACCGGTCCAAACCTGCGTGCAGCCGGCGTTGATTACGATGTGCGTGTGATGTCGCCCTATAGCAGCTACGACGATTTTGAATTTATCATCCCTGTTGGAACCCAGGGCGATACCTACGACCGGTTTTGTGTAAGGCAGCAGGAGGTATGGGAAAGCATTAAGCTGGTGCGCAATGCCCTTGAAAACCTTCCGGAAGGTAATTTTCACGTAGATGTTCCGCAATTTTACCTGCCGCCCAAGGAGGCCGTCTATTCAAAAATGGAAGCGCTGATCTGGCATTTTAAAATTGTGATGGGAGAAATTGAAGTGCCGGCAGGGGAAGTATATCATTCGGTGGAAGGCGGCAATGGCGAACTGGGTTTTTACCTGGTGAGCGATGGGGGAAGAACCCCGTACCGCCTGCATTTCCGCCGGCCGGGATTTATCTATTACCAGGCCTACCCTGAGATGATCCGAGGTGGCGTATTGTCTGATGCAATCCTGACGATGAGCAGCATGAACGTAATTGCCGGGGAACTTGATGCATAGGAAATTAAAATGCAAAAATCAAAATGCAAAATGCAAAGTCAAATATAGTTAACCACCCTCAGTTCACAAGGACAGGCCTCCCGGTTGCCTTCTCGCACGAAGTGCTGAAGAAGGTGCAGGAGCTGATGCGTCGCTACCCCGAAGGTCAGCAAAAATCGGCGTTACTACCTGTTTTACACATTGCACAGGAAGAACTGGGAGGTTATCTCTCAGTTGATATTATGGATTATGTGGCTTGCCTGCTCGGCATCCAACCGATAGAGGTGTATGAAGTAGCCACCTTTTATTCAATGTTTTATCTCAACAAAATGGGAACATATGTCATAGAAGTCTGCCATACCGGCCCATGCGCCATCTCGGGAGGCGAGCAAATACTGGCGTATCTGCAGGATGTGCTGGAGATCAAACCCGGGGAAACTACTCCCGACGGGCTTTTCTCCCTGAAAGAGGTGGAGTGCCTGGGCTCCTGTGGCACCGGCCCGGTGATGCAGGTCAACACCGAATATTTTGAGAAGCTGACGCTGGGCAAGGTGGATAAAATCCTCGAAGAAATGAGGGAATACGCAAACAACGATAAACCTGGCGATTCGACATGGGTGGAAAAATTCTGCTAGCCAACATTGAGGTTCCGGGCATCCGGGAATTCGACGTTTACCGTGCCCATGGCGGCTATGCTGCCGTGGAAAAGGCAGTGCAGGAGATGTCGGCTTCGCAGGTGAGCTACGAGGTGAACCGTTCAGGTTTGCGGGGCAGGGGAGGTGCAGGTTTCCCGACGGGTCTCAAGTGGAGTTTCCTCGACCGGAAATCGGATAAGCCACGCTACCTGGTGTGCAATGCCGATGAAAGTGAACCGGGAACCTTCAAAGATCGCTACCTGATGCACCATTTGCCGCACCTGCTGGTAGAAGGACTGATCATTTCCAGTTACGCCCTTGGCGTAAATACATGCTACATTTACATTCGCGGAGAATTCAAATACCTGGTCGGCATCCTTGAACATGCCATCAGGGAGGCCCGCCAGCATGGTTTTCTTGGAGAGCGAATCCTGGGAACCGAATTTTCACTGAATATTTATGTCCATCCGGGTGCGGGCGCCTATATCTGCGGGGAAGAGACAGCCCTGCTTGAATCGCTGGAAGGCAAACGCGGAAATCCGCGCATCAAGCCGCCTTTCCCGGCATTCAAGGGATTGTATGGCTGCCCCACCGTGGTTAACAATGTGGAGACCCTGGCAGCCGTCGGCCCCATCATCAACATGGGCGGAGAGGCCTACTCAAAAACCGGGCGGGGTAAGAGTACCGGCACCAAACTGATCTCGGCCTGCGGGAACATCAACAATCCGGGCGTGTATGAGATTGAGATGGGAATATCTGTGGAGGATTTTATATATTCACCTGAATATTGCGGCGGCATCACCAATGGTAAATATTTGAAAGCCGTAATCCCCGGCGGATCTTCTGTGCCGATTCTTCCGGCCGATTTAATGCTGAACACAGCCAAAGGCGAAAAACGCCTGATGACCTACGAATCGCTGGCCGATGGCGACTTTGAAAGCGGAACAATGCTTGGCTCGGGAGGATTCATCGTGTACGACGAAGATGCCTGCATCGTTCGCAATACCTGGAACCTGTCACGGTTTTACCGGCACGAATCGTGCGGGCAATGTTCGCCCTGCCGCGAAGGAACCGGTTGGATGGAGAAGGTGCTGTACCGCCTTGAGCACGCACAGGGTAAAATGTCGGATATCGACCTGCTGGTGCGCGTGGCCAAGAATATTGAAGGCACGACGATTTGCCCGCTCGGCGATGCTGCTGCCTGGCCGGTTGCCAGCGCCATCAGGCATTTCCGAAAGGAGTTTGAATATCATGTAAAGCATCCGGAGGTGGTTAAAAATATCCGTCATGGGGCGCTGAAATTCGAAGAGGAATCGTTGATTCCGGATTCGGGAACAGGTTTAAAGTATTGGTAAAACAATGATGAAAGTCACGATAGATAATGTTTTGATCGAAGTTGAAGATGGCACAACCATTCTTCATGCGGCCCGGCTGATCGGCGGCAAGGTTGTTCCGCCGGCCATGTGCTACTACTCCAAGCTGCAAGGCACCGGTGGGAAATGCCGCACATGCCTCGTGAAGGTTTCGCAATCATCAACCAAGGACCCCCGTCCCATGGCCAAACTGGTTGCATCGTGCAGCACACCCGTACAGGATGGCATGGTCGTTCAGAACCTCACCTCTCCCGAAGTCATCGAGGCTAGGAAGGGTGTTGTGGAATTCCTGCTGATCAACCATCCGCTCGCCTGCCCGGTATGCGACCAGGCAGGCGAGTGCGACCTCCAGGACCTCAGTTTTGGTTACGGCATGGAGGAAACTAACACAGAGGATGAGCGGCGCGAATTCCCGGTGATCGACATCGGCGACAAGATCCAGTTGCATATGAATCGCTGTATCCTTTGTTACCGCTGTGTTTATGTGGCCGATCAGCTGACGGATAAACGCCTGCATGGAGTTCTGTACCGGGGGGATGTGTCGGAAATCAGCACTTTTATCAGCAATGCCGTCACGAACGAATTTTCAGGAAATATGATCGATGTATGCCCGGTTGGGGCGCTCACCGATAAAACCTTTCGCTTTAAAAGCCGTGTCTGGTTCCTCAAACCGGTGAATGCCCATCGCGAATGCTCCAGGTGCTCAGGGAAGGTGGCCGCCTGGATGTTCGGCAACGAAATATACCGCATTACCGGCCGCAAAGATCAGTTTGGTGAAGTGGAAGAGTTCATCTGCAACGAATGCCGGTTCGAAAAGAAAGACATCAATGATTGGGTGATCGAAGGCCCGCGCCATATCAAGCGGCAGTCGGTCATTGCATCCAATCACTATGAAGACATGAAGAAACAATCGATCATTAAACCGATTGAAGGAACCATGGAAAAACCAGAATAGGGTTAAATGCAAAGTGCAAAGTGCAAATATCAAAAATATGGAAATCGCTGACTAAGAACAAAAATTTTGCATTTTGCATTTTGCATTTTGCATTTTGAATTGAAAACAATGTTGACCCAAATCATATACAAAACCCTGTTAGCCAGCTTTATCCTTGTCATGAGCCTGCTTGTTGCGATGTACTCCACGCTCATCGAACGCAAGGTTGCCGGCTGGTTTCAGGACCGTCATGGGCCAAACCGCACCGGTCCGTGGGGACTGCTGCAACCGCTGGCCGATGGCGTAAAACTTTTTTTCAAGGAGGAGTTCATGCCCAATTCGGCCGATAAATTCCTTTACATCCTCGGTCCTTCGCTCACCATGTTCATCGCACTGCTCACCAGTGCCGTCATTCCCTGGGGACCCGACCTGGTGATCGGCGGGGTGGCCTATCCGCTGCAGATGGCTGACGTAAACATCGGGGTCCTCTACATATTTGCCATCCTCTCCATCGGCGTATACGGCATCATGATCGGAGGATGGGCATCCAATAACAAATACGCTTTGCTTGGCGCGGTGCGGGCCTCATCGCAGATGATCAGCTACGAGCTGGCCATGAGTTTGTCGATCATCACCATAGTGATGATGACCGGGTCGCTCAGCATGCGCGAAATCGTAGCCCAGCAGCAGGGATTCAACTGGAATATCTTCTATCAGCCACTTGGATTCCTGATCTTCCTCATTTGTGCATTTGCCGAAACCAACCGGGCTCCGTTCGACCTGCCCGAATGCGAAACCGAACTGGTGGGAGGGTACCATACTGAATACAGCAGCATGAAACTCGGCTTCTACCTTTTTGCCGAATACATCAACATGTTCATCTCCGGCGCCGTGATGGCTACGCTGTTTTTGGGCGGCTACCATTTCCCCGGGCTGGATAAACTCGGTCTTTCTCCGAATGTTTTCGCATTTGTCAGTTTCATGGTGCTCTTTGCAAAGATTACCTTTTTCGGCTTCATCTACATGTGGATCCGCTGGACTCTCCCGCGTTTCCGCTACGATCAGCTGATGAGGCTCGGTTGGAAAAGCCTCATCCCGCTGGCAATTTTAAATGTGGTGATCACCGGAGTTGTTATCCTGTTAAATCAATAAAAATGCAAAGTGCAAAGAGCAAATTTCAAAACGATGGGAGCGGCTTAATAAGCACAAAAATTTTGCATTTTGCATTTTGCCATTTGAATTTTAAACCATGAAAGCCCTTACCAATAGATCCAAAATAGTTACGAATAAACAGATGACTTTCTGGGAAAGGATCTATTTTCCTGCAATCCTGAACGGGATGCGCATTACGTTCAGCCATCTGTTCCGCCGGAAGACGACGGTACAATACCCGGAGGCACACCGCGAATTTTCAGATATTTATCGCGGGAAGCA
The DNA here is from genome assembly GCA_038212325.1 of Bacteroidales bacterium. Lineage (GTDB taxonomy): Bacteria > Bacteroidota > Bacteroidia > Bacteroidales > FEN-979 > CAIVAT01. The sequence continues at coordinate 11,584 of JBBQUQ010000057.1, read as the reverse complement.
TGTGCTGAAACGCGATGATGAAGGACGTGAACGGTGCACCGCCTGCGGGCTCTGTGCAGTGGCATGCCCGGCGGAGGCGATTACCATGGTGGCGGCAGAACGTAAGCCGGGTGAGGAGCATCTCTACCGCGAAGAGAAATATGCTGTGGTTTTTGAGATCAACATGCTTCGATGCATTTTTTGCGGCGATTGCGAGGAGGCCTGTCCGAAAGAGGCGATCTTCCTCACCGCGGAAACCGTAAAGTCTGAGTATGACCGCGATAAATTCATCTATGGAAAAGATGTACTCGTTGAACCCCTTGACCCCGCACAAAGGGTTGATATTTCAAAGCGGCAAACGCCGGAAGTGATTGAATTCAAGAAAGATAAACGTTATAAACACAATAAATGAATTCTTTTAATCATGTTCACACAATATATATTCCACTTCCTCTCCATCATGGCCCTCTTTTCAGCGGTAATGGTCCTGGCGTCGAAAAAACCGATCCATTCGGTACTTTTTCTGACGCTGACTTTTTTCGCCATTGCCGGCCATTATGTATTGCTGAATGCACAGTTCCTTGCAGTTGTGCATGTGATCGTTTACGCCGGCGCCATCATGGTGCTCTTCCTGTTTACCGTGATGCTGCTGAACCTCAACAAAGATGAGCGCTCGCCAAAGCCAATGTGGGTCAACATCATCGCCTTTATTGCCGGAGGAATGCTGATGCTCACCCTGATAGGCGTTTTTCGCGGGTATGACATCAAATCGCTGCAGGACCCTATGACCACCCAGATCGGGTTGGTGAAAAACCTTGGCAAGATCCTTTACCACGATTATCTCATACCGTTTGAACTCTCATCCATACTGTTCCTTACCGCAATGGTCGGGGCGGTGCTTTTGGGGAAGAAGGAACAGATTTAAAAGAAATATTCGATATTCATAAACAACACGATTAATGACAACCATACAATCAATCCCGATTCACTATTACCTTGTCTTCTGTTCAATATTGTTCAGTATCGGTGTGGTCGGCGTGCTCATCAAGCGCAATGCCCTGGTGATTTTGATGTCGATTGAACTGATGATCAATTCCATAAACCTTTTACTGGCAGCATTTTCGGCCTACACCAACGATCCGGCAGGACAAATTTTCGTGTTCTTCATCATGGTCGTGGCGGCGGCTGAAGTGGCGATCGGGCTTGCAATTGTCGTGCTCATTTACCGAACGACACATTCGATTGATATTAATGTGCTGAATAAATTAAAATGGTAAAATGGTAAAATGGTAAAATGATGAAAAAATTGAGTAGTTAATGATGGATACGATTTTAATATTAATTCCACTTTTCCCGCTCCTGGGATTCATGATCTTGGGCATGGGTTATCGTTCAATTCCCTGGAAATTGACATTATTCATTGGTCCTGGTAGTATTTTACTCTCATTTCTCTTCTCCCTCGTCCTTTTTTTCAATTTTCACCATTTCACCATTTCGCCATTCCACCATTTCTTCGACTGGATCCACCTCGGCCCGCTCGACATCCCCTTCGCCTTCCTCATCGACCCGCTGTCTGTCCTGATGCTGCTGGTGGTTACTGGAGTTGGCTTTCTCATCCATGTCTATTCGGTTGGATACATGAAAGATGATCCGGGGTTCAACCGGTTTTTTGCTTACATGAATCTCTTTGTTTTCTCGATGCTGCTGTTGGTGATGGGTGCCAATTACCCCATTATGTTCATTGGCTGGGAAGGGGTTGGGCTTTGTTCTTATCTCCTGATAGGCTTCTGGTTCAAAAACCAGGAATATAACAATGCCGCCAAAAAGGCCTTTATCATGAACCGCATCGGCGACCTGGGATTTCTGTTGGGCATGTTCATGATCTTCACAACATTCGGCTCCTTGTCGTTCGGCCAGGTCTTTGCCCAGGCCAAGTCAATGCCCGCCGGCAGCCCTGCCCTGGTCGCCATTACCCTGCTGCTGTTTGTCGGGGCCGTTGGCAAGAGTGCACAAATCCCGCTGTACACCTGGCTTCCCGATGCCATGGCCGGGCCTACGCCTGTTTCGGCGCTTATCCATGCCGCCACGATGGTCACGGCAGGAGTTTACATGATTGCCCGCTCGAACATCCTCTATGTGCTGGCCCCCGCAACCATGACCGTCATAGGTTTCACCGGGCTAACCACGGCCTTGTTTGCTGCCTCCATCGCGATTTTTCAGAACGACATCAAGAAAATACTTGCCTATTCAACCATCAGCCAGCTGGGGTATATGTTTGTCGGTTTGAGCGTGGGCGCCTTTACCGGGGCGATGTTTCACCTCACCACCCACGCGTTTTTCAAGGCGCTCCTCTTCCTGGGCGCCGGCAGCGTGATCCACGCGCTGGGCGGGGAGCAGGATATCCGCAACATGGGGGGACTTCGGAACAAACTGCCCAAAACATACTGGACATTCCTCATCGGAACAATTGCCATTGCCGGAATTCCGCCATTATCCGGATTCTTCTCCAAGGATGAAATCCTGCTCCACCTGTATGGCCATTCAGGATCGATGTGGGCCATCGCCGTTATCGGCTCACTCATGACCGTATTTTACATGTTCCGCCTGCTGTATCTTACTTTTTTCAGGCAGTTCCGTGGAACGGCAGAACAATTGCACCACCTGCATGAATCACCCGCCGCCATGACCCTCCCGCTGATCATGCTCGCGCTGCTGGCCGCCGCCGGTGGATTGCTCAACATCCCCGAAGTATTCGTTGGCAACAGCTGGCTTTCCGGCTTCCTGTCTCCGGTCTTTGCAGATGCAAAGGCTGTTGCAGTATTACCGGTGCCGGTATCCCATGCCACCGAATGGCTGCTGATGGGGGCCACCCTGGCAGGGAGCCTGGTGATGATCCTTTGGGCCTGGCAGCGTTATGTAAAACTTGAAAAAGGGCTGACTGCAGATGATGCCAGGCGTTCATTCCCCGTGCAACTGATGTCTAAAAAGTATTACATTGATGAACTTTACGATTTCATCATTGTAAAGCCGCTTCTGTGGACGTCCCGGATCCTGCATGAGGTTGTTGAACTTCGCTTCATCGACCGCATCGTGAACGGTTTGGGCAGCATGGTTGTGTGGACCGGCAATACCGTTCGCTACATCCAGACCGGGAATGTTGGTTTTTACATGTTCATTATGATTTTGGGGATCATTTTGATCCTGTTCCTTAATATCCTGATCTGACCGATGCTGACCGTCATACTCATATTGTTGCCCCTGGCTGTAGCGCTGTTGCTTCTGCCGATGAAGCAGGAAAAAGCCATCCGGCAATTCGCGCTGGCTGGTTCGATCGTTGAATTTGGTGTGGCCGTAGCAGCCTTCATCCAGTACAAAACATCCTGCCACTGCAACCTGCTGTTTGCCGCCGACTGGCTCTCCACACTTGGCGTGAGCCTCAAATTTGGCATGGATGGCATCAGCCTTTTGCTGGTGATGCTGACCACCTTCCTGGTTCCGGTCATTATCCTGGCCTCCTTCAACCGCCCGTACAACAAACCTGCAGCATTCTACAGCCTGGTCATGCTCATGGAGATGGCCCTGGTAGGTGTCTTCACAGCCTTCGACGGATTGATGTTCTATATTTTCTGGGAGCTGGCCCTGATCCCCGCATACTTTATCTGTGCAGTATGGGGAGGCAACGACCGCATCCGGATCACCTTCAAGTTCTTCATTTACACTTTTATAGGAAGCCTGTTCATGCTGGTGGCGCTGATCTGGCTCTATTTCAAGACACCATTGCCCCATTCCTTTGACTTTCAATCGCTTTACGCAGTCACCCTCACCCCGGCTGAGCAAACATGGATATTTGCAGCGTTCTTCGTTGCTTTTGCCATCAAAATACCGCTGTTCCCGCTGCATACCTGGCAGCCTGACACGTATGCCGGAGCGCCGGCCGCGGGAAGTATGCTGCTTGCCGGTATCATGCTGAAAATGGGGATCTACGGGATGATCCGGTGGCTGATTCCAATCTGCCCCGATGCGGTTCAGCAATATACACCTTTCATGATGATCCTTGCCGTTACCGGCATCGTGTACGCCTCCATAATTGCCATCCGGCAACGCGACATGAAGCGCCTGGTTGCTTATTCGTCCATCGCGCACGTCGGGCTGATTGCCGCCGGGGTGTTTGCCCTCACCCCGCATGCCATGGAGGGAGCTGTGATCCAGATGGTTTCTCACGGCATCAACATTGTCGGCCTGTTTATCGTGATCGACCTCATCGAACAGCGTACAGGCACCCGAATCATCGGCGAACTCGGCGGCATTGCACAGAAGGCTCCCCGACTTGCAATCTTTTTCATGATCATGCTGCTGGGCTCCATCGCACTGCCGCTCACCAATGGGTTTATCGGCGAATTCCTGCTGCTTTTGGGGTTATTTGAATATTCCATGGTTTTTGCGGCCATTGCCGGACTGACCATCATTTTCAGCGCCGTTTACATGCTTTGGATGTATCAGCGCGCGATGCTTGGAAATACCAATGGGATCACCGAACAGGTTGCAGATCTGTCATGGCATGAGATGGCCGCCCTTATTCCACTCGTGATCATGATCTTCTGGATCGGGCTTTTCCCGGGGCTCTTCCTCGATGTCGCTTTGCCGGATGTGTTACAGATATTAAATTTTACCAGGTAATGACGACAATAATCTCCCTGATAATCCTTGGTGTGCTGGTCCTCTTCCTGGGGATCATGAAGAAGCAAACATGGCTTTTGCCGATGATCCTGATGGGATTAGCTGTAACGATGACGCTGACAGTCATGGATTGGAACAACCCCCGGTCGTGGTATCATGAGATGATCATTGTCGACAATGTGTCGACTGCCTTCAGCACCGTGCTCATCTTCTCGGCGTTCCTGATATTTTCGCTGGCAGCTCATTATTACCGTGGGGTTCAACGGCCGCTCGACGACATTTACGGCGTGATGATCTTTGCGCTCACCGGTGCCGTGATGATGACCTCCTACGGAAACCTGATCATGCTGTTCCTGGGGATCGAAACCCTCTCCATAGCCCTTTATGTGCTCGCCGGAAGCCATAAGGAGGCGATCACCTCCAATGAAGCAACCCTGAAGTATTTCCTGCTGGGATCATTCCTCTCAGGGTTCCTGCTGTTCGGCATTGCCCTGATCTATGGTTCAAGCGGATCATTCGATCTTCATACAATTTCGGAATTCGTCGACTCGTGTGCCGGGATATATCCGCCGATGTTCCTTGCAGGCTTGTTCCTGCTCATCATCGGGCTGGCCTTTAAAATAGCCATCGTGCCCTTCCATTTCTGGGCGCCTGATGTATATGAGGGCACCCCGACGCTGCTCACTGCATTCATGGCCACAGTTGTGAAAACAGCCTCCATCGTTGCCATGTTCCGCTTTTTCACCCATACCTTCCACGGGATCCACGGGGTGTGGGAAACGACCATCTGGGTCATGGCGGCGTTCACCATCCTGCTAGGCAACCTCACCGGGGTATATCAGCCCAACCTCAAGCGCATGCTGGCCTATTCTTCCATCAGCCATTCGGGCTACATGCTGCTGGCTGTGGTGGCCTTCAGCGCCATGTCCGACAATGCGTTGCTGCTTTATACGCTTTCATATTCCATCGCCACCATTTCGGCGTTTGGCATCCTGATCCTCATCAGGGAGGCCCACGGGAATGACTACTTCAGCTCCCTCAACGGAATGGCAAAAAGCAATCCGCTTGAAGCCTTCTGCCTTGCGGTTTCAATGCTCTCACTTGCGGGAATTCCGCCACTGGCAGGCTTTATGGCAAAATATTATATCTTCACCACGGCATTGGAAAAAGGGCTGGTATGGCTGGTACTTATTGCGGTTGCCGGATCGGCCATCAGTGTGGCCTATTATTTTAAGCCCATCATGGCAATGTATCTGAAAGAATCAAATGGTGTGAAACTCAACGTAGAAACACCCTATAAGGTAACGCTCCTATTCATGACAATTTTGATCATTCTCATCGGCGTGCTGCCGTTTTTGCTGGTGGGAATTCTTTAAAGAAACTTCCTGATATCCTCCGCATGCTCCTTCTCCTCATCGATGATTTGCTGCACCAACTTCTTTGAGTCGCTGCGGGTGTATTTCAGCAGTTCGGTGTAAAAGGCCACGCTGTCGTTCTCAAATTTATAGGCAGCTTCAAGTCCCTCTTTTGGCGTTTTAAGCGTTTTTGCCAGGTTTTTCCCGGAATCCGGTTTGCCGAATATGTGGGAATTGGCCAGGTGGTTGATGTATTCGGAAGCCTCTTCGGAGGTGAAATCAAAGCTCTCGGCATCAAATTTCTCTGCCAATTTCTGGAAAATTGAAATGTGAAGAATTTCTTTCTCAGCAAGGTCGTAAAACAATCCCTTTATGTCGTTATGATCGGCCACCATTTCAGCGGCAGAAGTATAAAATTCATTCCCGTTTTCTTCGATTCTCACGGCGATTTCTACGATTTCTTGTCCGGAATAATACATGGCATCATTTTTTGTTTAGCAAAAGTAACAAAAATTTAAGATGCCTGGACTGTTAACAGATGGATCCCGTGAATATTTGTGAAAAAGATAACAAAAAGCACGGGAAGCCAACCTAACATCCTGAATAATTGTTATTTTCGCCATGATATTTCACTTATTCCCACCAAATCTTCCGATTCATAAAAAAACATTACTCACTGTTTTAGCAGTATTTGTTTTTGTTTTAGCCTTTTCCCAAGCCGTTCAGTGAAGTATGGTCATCCTGGAAATCGGTACCGGTACCTGGTGCACATATTGCCCGGGTGCTGCCATGGGTGCCGACGATCTCATTGCGGCAGGCTGCAGCGTGGCTGTGGTTTAAAACCATAACGGAGATATTTTTATCGGCGGCAGCGGGACAGGCTGCGACACCGGCGGGGCCGACACCGCTCTGCATGAACCCGGGCAGCACGACCTATGCAACAACCGGGCCTCGAATGCCAGCACCTATTCCTGGGAACTTCTTCCGGCGACGGCAGGCGCCCTCTATCCGAGCGGCACTTCGTTGAGCATGAGCTGGAGCAGCGCTCACAGAATGAACGCCAGGTGATCAAGCTTGTGGTTCAATAAACCTTGCCTTGCGAATAAGCAATAAGAAACGCCCGGGGATTCCCTCCAGGCGTTTTTCATATCTTTGCAGTAAATAAGGTTTCGCAGATTCACACAGGAATAATATCGTAAATAATCGTATGCACTGAATTACAATAATCCGCGCAAATCTGCGCCCTTTTCTGTGCAAATCTGTGAGAAAAATTTTCAAGAAATAAAATGGACAAGAAAAACCTCGAAAAATACAGCTCTGCCTTCACCCTCAGCGACATGGAGATCTTCATCTTTCCCGATCTTTTGTATGCTCTGGTGCTGGCCAATATCATGTCGCCCGAAATCTGGAAATGGAGGGAAGATCCATGGTTTGAAGGGATAAAAAAGATGGGGCCGCTGAAAAAGATCCACCGGGTGAAGCAGTACGTAATGGACCACTACAACTTCAACCTCGACCTTGAAACATGGGGACTTACCGACAAGCAGACGGAGATTACCCGCTTCAGCGAATTTGTCGACCTCGAAATGCTTTCGAAGTCCAACGCCCTTTTTGGCTATGAGGGCGACAAGTACTATTTCGACATGGATATCCGCCGCCATTTCGGACTGGATAAATTCGATTCCGACATCATTCCTTACTGGAAAACAGAAACGGTGGAGGCAATGAATGCTTTTCGCTTCAAGCCAAACCACGAAGCCGGCGCCGGCGAATGTGTGTCGCTGGCCTGCCTGTATGCAGCAGCCCTGTTTATTGTTGCCGAAGTGCCGCTCGAGAAAATATTCCTGATGGGAACCGCGCTCCATTCACAGAATTTTGTGATGGTTGATGAAGGGGTGCTGACCAACAACCGCCGCATCGTCACCAAGTCGATGTGGTACAATGGCACAGAGCTCTCTGCCCTCGCCCGCCGCGCGCTGGAACACGAACAGGTCACCTATGTCGCACACAATACGGGGTGGATCCATTCCATGTATCCCGAGGCGACCATCGATCCAACTGCCTACGGCATATTCAGGGATAAGCTCTCAAAATTCCTGGAAACACCGGTCGATTTCGAAATTTTTATGAATTTTCTGCGCGACTACAGCCGTCACCAGAAACTCTTCCAGCTTTGCTTCCAGTGCCAGGGCTCCCATCGCTACATCCAGCTCGAAAAGGCCTATGGATATGAACATGGCAGCAAGAACCGCCTGGGGGATACAACCGGGCGTAAACTCTACTGTGAAATGGATGAAGAGGACCTCTACCTGCAGCCCATCGACCATCGGTTCAGGATATACCACGAAGATGAACTATTCGACCTGAAGCCTTACCCTGCTTTTATCGCAAGCCTGAAACAAAATTTTCCCGGGCTGGAAAATCATCCTGAATTTTTTACCGACCTGAAGAAATTTGTTCATACAGTGCCCCTGCTGCCTTCAACGAAAAAAGAGTTCATCCCTACCCTCCCGATCTTGATTTCCCCGGGTCAGAGCCGTGAAGAAATTATCAACTATTTAAGCGGAATTCGGAATACAGGATCCCCATCGCTTGTCACGCGTCACGCGTCACGCGTCACGAATTCCGCATCACATTTCAGCCACGGATCAATCGTCGACCTCGCCTTCTACGCCGGCCGCTACATGGAATCCTGTGATTGGAAACCATTTTTTAAGGCTGCGTTCGAACGCAACCCGGTATCCATTGAGCGTTTCCGCGACAAGGATCTCTCTGAAATACACCAGGAACTGCAATCGTGGCCCAACGAATCTATTTACGACGGCAACCGGCTGGCCCTTCCCGATGAGGTGGTCAATTTCATGCGCGGCGATGGAATTGAAAAAGCCATCACCCTGGTGAATGTCGCAAAATGGCGGCACATGGAAATCACCCTGGAACAACACAATGAAATAATCTCGATCAGGACAGGGAAGGTTAAGTTCGACTTCAGGACCTCGAAAAACCTAAAGGTCAGGATGGCTTAATTTTCATTTATAACATCCTGGATTCCTTGCGATTTCCATTCGTTTTTGAGTTTTGTGATTATTTTTATTGATTGTGTTTAACCATTTTTCGAGTATTTTTACAAAATGGATGTAAAAGTCAATTTATTTACTGGATGTTTGAACCGATTATTGTAATGATGTCAAGTCTTATATAAGGATGACCTCTGTCGAATGTAAAGAGTATTTAGACCTGTTTATCGTCAACCAGCAAAAAGCAATTAAGTGCTACCTGCTGATTGCATTTGGGATCATTGCCATGGGCATGGTGTTGATCATGGGTTCATTTTTCTTGTCAAAACCCTGATATCGCCAAAGAGGCCATTGATAAAACCATCGCAAATGATCCGGGCGCATCTAAGGTGTTCCCGCGTATTTATATTCATATCCAGAAGGAATTGCAGCGGGAGAGTGCAGGACAAATTGCAGATAAATTGCAAAAAATGGGATATATCATGCCTGGGATTGAAAATGTAGGGAAAAAAGCACCAAAAAACAGTCAGCTCAGGTATTTCCGTAAGAGTGAGAACAGCGAAGCAGATGAAATTGTCAGGATTATCAAAGGATTTGGAATTGATGATATGGAAGCAAGATATATACCGGGCTATGCAGACTCATCAAACAGCAATATAAGACAATATGAGATCTGGTTTGGAATAAAATTTTAACAGCTCCCCTCATTCTGCAGAATTCAAAACGCAGGCTTTTCACTTTTCATTTTTCCTTGTAACTTTGCCGCATGGCAAACAACGAAGAATTATTCAAAAAAATCATATCCCACGCCAAGGAATACGGCTTTGTGTTCCCCTCAAGTGAAATTTACGACGGACTGAGCGCCGTTTACGACTACGGTCCCTTCGGCGTTGAACTCAAAAACAACATCAAGGAATACTGGTGGCGCTGGATGACCCAGCTTCACGAAAACATCGTGGGGCTCGACTGTGCCATCTTCATGCACCCGACCGTTTGGAAAGCTTCGGGCCACGTGGATGCCTTCAGCGACCCGATGATCGATAACCGCGATTCGAAAAAGCGTTACCGGGCCGATGTGCTGGTGGAAGACCATCTTCAGAAGATCGAGGATAAGATCCGGAAGGAGGTTGAAAAAGCGCGCGGCCGTTTTGGGGAGACCTTTGATGAGAAAATGTACCGGGAAACCAACCCCCGCGTGAAGGAATACCAGGACAAGATCGATGACATCAAAATACGGTTTTATGCCGCCCTTGGAAAGGAGGATCTTGCCGACGTCAAACTGCTGATCGAGGAAGCCGGTATTGTCTGTCCCATCAGCGGTACAAAAAACTGGACCGATGTGCGCCAGTTCAACCTCATGTTCTCGACCCAGATGGGCTCGGTGAATGATGACACCTCGGTGGTTTACCTTCGTCCGGAAACAGCGCAGGGTATCTTTGTCAACTTCCTGAATGTGCAGAAATCGGCACGCATGAAGATTCCATTTGGCATTGCGCAGATCGGGAAGGCCTTCCGAAATGAGATCGTGGCGCGCCAGTTTCTGTTCCGCATGCGTGAGTTTGAGCAGATGGAGATGCAGTACTTCGTCAAACCCGGCGAAGAGCTGAAATGGTACGAATTCTGGAAGGCAGAGCGCATGAAATGGCATCTTTCCCTCGGAATTCCTGCATCCAAATACCGCTTTCACAACCACGATAAGCTTGCCCATTACGCCAACGCCGCAGCCGACATCGAATTCGAATTCCCGATCGGTTTCAAGGAGCTGGAAGGAATTCACAGCCGTACCGATTTTGACCTCGGGGCCCATCAGCAATATTCCGGAAAAAAACTCCAGTATTTTGATACCGAAACCAACGAAAGTTATGTGCCCTATGTGGTTGAGACCTCCATCGGGCTTGACCGTACGTTTCTGGCCATCCTGAGCCATGCCTACCGCGAAGAGAAACTCGAAGACGGCAGCGAACGGGTTGTGCTGGGCATCCCCGCAAAACTGGCGCCGGTCAAACTGGCTGTGCTTCCCCTCACCAAAAAGGACGGCCTGCCTGAAAAGGCGCGCGAGATCATGGATGTGATGAAGCAGGATTACCGCTGTTATTACGAGGAAAAAGACACCATCGGCCGTCGTTACCGCCGTATGGACGCACTGGGAACCCCATATTGCATCACCATCGACCACCAGACCCTCGAAGACAATACCGTCACCATCCGCGACCGGGATACCATGTTGCAGGAGCGCATTCCAATTGACCGGATTCCGGCTGTTGTAAGGGGGAAGATGGTGACAATTGACGCGTGACGCGTGACTGGGCGGTGTTTAATTTCGGGGATGAAAACATGTTGACCAAGCTAAAGGCCGGGCTGAAATATTTGCTGATCACAATCGGAAGTGCGGCTGCCATAATGATCATCCTGGCCTTTACCACAGCGCCTTTCTGGCTTTGGTATGGCCTGGGTGTGAAAAAGGCGGGAATTCACCGTCCGCCCGATTACATCATTGTGATGGGCGGAGGCGGAATGCCAAGCCATTCTGGATTAATGCGATGCTGGTATGCCTCC
>JBBQUQ010000056.1:0-22973 GCA_038212325.1 Bacteroidales bacterium | reverse complement strand
TGGTGGTTATCAGGTATTTCGGGGGTACAAAACTTGGCATACCAGGTTTGATCCATGCATACCGGACCTGTGCACGGGAGGCGCTTGTACAAGCAGTAATCATTGAGAAAACCATCCAGGTTGAATTTAAAGTCACATTTGATTACCCTCTGATGAATGAAATCATGCGGATTCTGAAAGAAGAGGGTGTTAAAATCAATCACCAGGCAGCGTTGGATCAATGTGAAATTGGTTTTCAGGTCCGTCAAAGCCACCGTGAAAAAGTGGAAAGCCGGATCAGCAGGATCAGAAACGTATCATTGACAATTAAATAGAAAAAAATCTCTCCTTTTCAGCAATATTAAGTCTAAATAATTTTTATGAAATGGTTGAATTTTCTAACTAATTGAGAGATAAGCACCCTATTGTTTATATTGATTCTTAATTATTCCGTTAAGGGATGAAAATTTGTTGATCAATTTACTGAGGCAAGGGTAAATAGGCTTGATTAAGCAAACTCAAACATTAAATCATGTACCAGGATTGAAATACTTTTTTTTCAATAATCAAGGATAAAATATTTTTTTTTTCCACTTTTTTTATCAACATTTGTTAATTAAATCATGTGGCCATCCGAATGTGGAAATTGACTTGCGGACAATTCTTAACACATTGATATACAATAGAATAATCAAAACGAAGCAATTAATCATTCATGGTAATTTATTAATGGAAAAGAACGCAGTTGAAGTTTGGGAAAATTGCCTAAAAGTCATTAAAGATAATATCAACTACCAAAGCTTTAAAACCTGGTTTCTTCCAATCAATGCAGTGAAGTTAACGGACCAGGTTTTAACAATTCAGGTTCCCAGCCAGTTTTTTTACGAATGGCTGGAGGAACATTACATTGGTTTATTAAAGAAGACCATCCGGAAGGAACTGGGAAATGAAGGCCGGCTCGAATACAGCATCATTGTCGACAATACCGACACGGAACCAGGCCCATATACGATCAAAGTACCTACAGGCGAGAAGAAAGCAACCTTAAATCAACCCGTGTCTATGCCGATCGATTTAAACAGAGGCACTTCCAAAGAAATTCCGAATCCCTTCATTATTCCGGGACTCAAGAAGATCAAAATCAATTCCCAATTGATCGAGAGTTATTCTTTTGAGAACTTCATTGAAGGTGATTGCAACCGTTTGGCCAGATCGGCCGGCATGGCTGTTGCCGGCAACCCCGGAAAAACAGCATTTAACCCGCTCTTTTTATACAGCACCACCGGGTTGGGCAAGACCCACCTGTCGCATGCCATAGGTCTGCAGGTGAAGAACAACTTTCCTGAAAAAACCGTTCTTTACGTCACCACGGACCAGTTCACAAATCAATTCATTGATTCGGTCAGGAATAACAACCAAAATGATTTTATTCATTTTTACCAGATGATCGACGTGCTGATCCTGGACGATATTCATAACCTGGCTGGCAAGGAAAAAACGCAGGATGTGTTTTTTCATATTTTCAACCACCTCCATCAAAAAAGCAACCAGATCATCCTCACCTCCGACAAGCCGCCTGTTGAGATGAAAGGCATTGAACCGCGCCTCTTATCTCGTTTCAAGTGGGGATTATCGGCCGATCTGCAGGTTCCGGACCTGGAAACACGCATTGCCATTCTCTACAAGAAATTATACAACGACGGCATCCAGATCCCCCCTGAAGTTATTGAATACCTGGCTTATAACATCAATACAAATGTCAGGGAACTTGAAGGAGCCCTCATCTCATTGCTGGCCCAGTCTTCCTTAAATAAGAAGACTATCACCCTCGAGCTTGCCAAACAGATGATTGATAAGTTTGTCAGGAATACATCCCGTGAAATCTCCATTGATTATATACAAAAGGTTGTTTGTGCGTTTTTCAACATCCCGGTGGAAATGATCAATTCAAAAACAAGAAAACGGGAAATCGTTCAGGCACGACAGCTTTCCATGTATTTTTCAAAGAAGCATACAAAATCATCACTGGCCAGCATTGGATTGCATTGCGGCAATAAGGACCATGCCACGGTATTGCATGCATGCCGAACCGTTAACAACCTGGTTGAAACGGACAAGGAATTCAGGCAGTTTGTTGAAGAACTGGACAAACGGATTAAACTTTAACTGAACCTGCAAAGGCTTTGATAAAAATACTTTTTGTATGTACCGGCAATATCTGCCGATCTCCACTTGCAGAAGGCATTCTCCGTGACAAATTCATGAAACACAGGATTCCCGCTGTTGTTGATTCATGCGGTTTTGAATCATTTCATGTAGGTGACGCTCCTGATCCGCGCGCGCAGGAAGTCGCCCGAAAAAGAGGGATCGATCTGTCACAGCATAGAGCAAGGTTATTTACCCCCCGTGATTTCGACCGGTTTGACTTCATATATGCCATGGACTCCACGCATTATCATAATATCACCAAACTTAGCCGTAATGATTCCGACAATTCGAAGGTTGATTATATGCTGAATGTGCTCAATTCTGGCATGAACCTTGGCGTTCAGGATCCGTGGTATCACGACCTTAAAGCATTTGAGCGGGTGTTTCTTCAATTGGATGAGGCGTGTGACGCAATTGTTGATAAATTTTGTGCAACACCTCCGAAAAAATGAACGATGCCATTCAAATACAGCCGTTTAACATTTTGGATGCTGCCAAACGGATTGCACCTTTTATTAACCACACACCGGTACTTACCTCACATACCGTAAACCGGTTATTGAACAGCAATGTTTACTTTAAATGTGAAAACTTACAGAAGGTGGGAGCCTTCAAGTCCCGTGGCGCGACCAATGCTGTTCTTTCACTGGAAGCAAGCAAGCTGCTGCGCGGAGTTGCCACGCATTCTTCGGGCAACCACGCCCAGGCGCTTTCCCGGGCAGCATCGCTGGTGAACGCAAAGGCCTATATCGTTATGCCAAGCAATTCGTCAAAGGTAAAAGTTGAAGCAGTCAGAGAGTATGGAGGCCTCATCACTTTTTGTGAACCAACCCTTGAGGCGAGAGAAACCACACTGGCCGGAATTCTTCAACAAACCGGCGCAACTGAGATCCATCCTTACAACGATGTAACCATCATTGCGGGCCAGGCCACTGCAGCGCTGGAATTAATCAATGAGGTCAGCCATCTTGATATCGTCATAGCGCCTGTGGGAGGCGGCGGTTTGCTCAGCGGAACCTCCCTGTCGGTGCATTACTTCCTCCCCGGAGGGCAAGTGATTGCCGCGGAACCGGAAATGGCGAATGACGCTTTTTTATCGTTTACCAGCCGAAAATTTATTCCTTCGCTAAATCCTGATACAATTGCCGACGGATTGCGTACCTCCCTGGGGTCCATCACTTTTCCAATTATACTTGAGCATGTACATCAAATCGTCACTGTAAGCGAAGCGAGCATTGTGAAGTCGATGCGCTTCTTATGGGAACGGATGAAAATCATGGTGGAACCCTCGTCTGCAGTCCCTTTTGCAGCGCTGATGGAGGGCAAAATTGATATTGCCGGTAAAAAGGTTGGCCTGATCATCTCCGGTGGAAATGTTGACCTGGACAATTTACCCTGGATAAAAAATGTCTAAAGGAACCTTATACCTGCTCCCTGCCCTGCTGGCCGATGGCACACCAGAATCAGTTCTTCCGGAAGGGACACTTTCCGTTATCCGAAGACTGAAGTTTTTTATTGTTGAGGAAGTTCGCACTGCGCGAAGATTTCTTATCAAAGCAGGAATTCAAAGCCATGTTGATGACCTGAATTTCCTGGTGTTTAATGAGCATTCAAAGGATATCGACCTGCATGAATACCTTTCTGCTGCGTTACATGGCACCGATACCGGCCTTCTTTCCGAAGCAGGTGTGCCATGTGTTGCCGACCCGGGATCTCAAATTGTCAGGACAGCTCATGAAATGGGCATCATGGTTGTTCCCCTCACCGGTCCCTCCTCCATCCTGCTTGCCCTGATGGCCTCGGGATTTAATGGTCAAAATTTTGCATTCATTGGGTATCTTCCCGCAGATAAGATGCTGCGGGAAAGGAAGATCAGGGAACTTGAAATGACGATACAGGAAAAAGACCAGACCCAGGTGTTTATTGAAACCCCATACCGCAACCTTCAGCTTTTCGAGTCGCTGGTCAAAGCATGCAACCCGCAAACATCGCTATGCCTGGCAACGGATATATCAGGAGCGCATGAGACGATTAAATCACAGACGATTGCCGACTGGCACCGGCAGAAGCCTGACATACATAAAAAACCGACGATATTCCTGTTGTACCGATGATGTGATGAAGGATTTATTCGTTGTAACAATACGATGCTATTGTCGTCATAAGCATATTCTTTCACATTTAATACATCTCAGACATTGGAAACTGTTTTGTCCATCAACAGCATCTCGAAACGATATGGCAAGATCCAGGCGGTTAGCGACCTTTCCATTGAGGTTAATAAAGGCCAGGTATTCGGGATTCTCGGTCCGAACGGCAGCGGTAAAACCACTACCCTCAGTGTGATACTTGAACTGATCAAAGCCAATTCCGGCAGTTTTCAATGGTTCGGCAACAAGCCTTGCAAAGAGAGCCGGAAACGCATCGGGAGCGTCATTGAAAATCCTAACTTCTTCCCTTACCTGAGCCCGGTCGTCAACCTGAAGATTGTTGCCGACATCAAAGACCTTGACTATAAGGACATTGATCGGGTTCTTACCCTGACCGGACTGTTTGAGCGAAGGAATACCAGGTTCAGTACCTTCTCGTTCGGAATGAAACAACGGCTCGCTGTTGCTTCGGCCCTGTTGGGCAATCCGGATGTATTGATCCTTGATGAGCCAACCAACGGACTCGATCCGCAAGGTATTGCCCATATCCGGGAACTGATCCTGCTCATCGCTGGCCAGGGAACAACGATCATTATTGCTTCACATCTGCTTGATGAAGTTCAGAAAATCTGCAGCCATGTGGCAGTGTTAAATAAGGGTAAAAAGCTTTATGACGGCAAGGTCAGCGAAGTTCTGGCGATCTCAGACTCGTTTGAACTTTCAGCAACCAACATTGATCTCCTCATCGCTACTGTAAAGTCTCATCCGGCATGTCTGTCCGTAGTTCCCGGAATTGATAAAATACAAGTTTACTTTAAAGACAACATTAACCCGGGAGAATTGAACCAATATGTATTTCAGGCCGGAGTTACCCTCACCCATTTGACTGAGCGGAAACGCAGTCTTGAACAACATTTTCTCGAATTATTAGACAACAACAAATGATCAAGCTACTGAGAATTGAATTCAAAAAAATTCTGACCTACAAGATTTTCTGGATACTGACCGGACTTTATTTTCTTTTTCTGTCTGTTGGCCTGTTGATGGCTGAGTTTATGATCAATAAGCAGATCGACAGCATCAACAGCCGCATGCCTATCCCGTTTCCGCATGTTACCATTTACTTTTTCCCATGGATTTGGCAGAACATGACCTTTTTTGCCACCATCAGGTATGTGCTGATCTTTCCGGCAATTGTTATCATCATCCTGATCACCAATGAATTTACCTTTAAAACAATCAGGCAGAATTTTATCAATGGTATGAGCAAGGCCGAATTTCTTTCTTCAAAGTTGCTGATTATTCTGCTTATTTCAATTGTCATGACGATATTGCTAACACTCGGCACCCTCATCATCGGCATGGCACATACCTCGGAACTGACGTTTTCAATGATTCTTGAAAAATCCTCCTTTATCGCCGGATTTTTTATTACCATGCTCACACTCCAGGTTTATGCACTCTTTTTTGGTTTCCTGCTGAGAAATACCGGCCTGTCTATCGCCTTGTTTACGCTTTACCTTTTCATTGTTGAGCCTATTCTCTATTATTTCCTGAAAAGTCCGATTGTTTTCACAAACAATATATCACCTTATTTACCGGTAAATGCTGTGCTCAGGGTAACGGAATATCCCTCGCTCCAGGTTTTGAATAAATTCATGGGGCTGAAACTCCAGGAGTCGGTGGCTCTATCTACCTGCCTTATCCCGCTGGGCTATGCTGCGATCATGATCGGAATTGTATATTGGGTGATGCAAAGGAAGGATCTTTAATTCTGGAGGATTACTAAATTCCTTCACGCTTTCTGATCACCCATTCAGCAGAAAGCAGAGCAATTATAAGAACAAACAGCCATGGGTTTCCAATGAGGTCCGACATTCGCTGCTGGAAGATGGATACGTTTCGGATATCTTCGCGGGCGAGGATTTTCTCAGCAAGTTTATCCATATCAGCAGGGCTGATCATTTCGCCATCATGAGAGGAGGCAATTCTGAAAAGGAGGTTGTGATCGGCAACAAGATTTGAACTCTCAACGTTCACCTGCTCTACGAAAAATTTTCCTGTTTTCTGAAAAGTTTCCGCCCCTACTTTTACCGAAGCGTTATAGGAATACTCCCCGATCGGAAAGAGCCCGGCATTCAGATAATATGCTTTTGATGTTTTGCTAAAGACAAAGGGGTAGGTTTTATTCTGGGCATCCGTAATTGTGATGCTGACATCGGGATCGTTGATCAGTTCATAGCTGGCATTAAACACTTCAGCATCCATATCAACAGGATGGTTTTCTGAAATCCTGCTGTTTAAATGAACCCTGAAAAAGCTTTTATCATCTTTTGTCGTCAGGTACTGAGCTATCTTATCAATCATCAGGTCGAAAGCTTCGTGGTTGGATTGCTGTATATAGTCAGATATCCGCCAACGCCAGATATTTTCTCCGGCAATGAATCCAACTTTCTTTTCACCAACACGGGTGAACATGATCATGGGTGTTCGAGTGGTCACATTTCCGATTTTCTGATAAAACAGCATATCGGCCATTGGGCTGAACTGGTAAATACCAAAGGGAGATTGCAGGGGTGGATATTCCCTGAAAACCGCTATATCCTTTTTATCCATTGAAAACAAGGAGAATTCCTCATTGACAACCGGTTGTGATTCGGTATAGGAATACCTGGCTGCACTGATGATCAGGCCGGTCTTCAGATTATTCAGCGAATTGATATCGGTTTGCGAACCGATAATAATCAGGAGGGAGACCTTGGACCTGAATAATTCGCCAAGGTCTGCTATATTGGTGACTGTTGGAAGCTGATTGAGAATAACCAGGTCGTACTTTTCATACGCTTTTGGCAGGTTGTTGGTATTGATGAGTTCAATTTCAAAATGTGAAGAGCCTTCAAGTCCCTTTTGAATAGCTGTGATATCAGGGTGGGGGGAGTCGAAAATAAGTGCGATTTTTTGGCGTGCATCAAGTATTTCGACAATGAAGCTTGCATTATTGTTGATTTTGCTGCCTTCGCCTTCCAATTGGCTGAGTTGCAGGGAATACCTGGCGATACCCTTCTCCTTTGCTTCAAGCATAAATACAACCTTTTGGAGGGTGTGGTCACTGTTCGCCCTGATCTCCTTGGTTTCCAGCAGGCGTGAACCCTGCGAAAGCGTCAGCTTTGCCGCAGCGCCGGCACATTTATTCATTTCTATCAGCACTTCAACCGGGAATTTATCACCCTTGTAGGCTGTTTTATTCACAAGAACTTTACGGATCAGGATATCTTTTTTCAACAATGTATCCCCAAGGGCAATGGTATAAATCGGGTAGGAGACTTTGCGCGCAGCATAAAACGGGTCTGTTCCGTCGTTGTAAATGCCATCGGATGCCAGTATCAGTGCAGCGGTATTCCGGTTTGAAAACCGGGTGTCCACTTCGTTAAACACAGATGAAATATCGGTTTTCAGGCCAGCATAGGATGCATCAAACCCCTGGGTGAGCTTGTCGCCGAACGAATAGGTTTTAACCTCGCATTTTTTTTGCAAAGCTTCGGTCAGCGCGGCAATTGATTTAGGAAATTCAGATTTGTAATATGCCGAATCGCCTGTCAGCACCATCGACCTGGAGTTATCGACACCCAGGATAATGATGGGCTTTTCGACCAGTTTGTCGGTCTGCTTAATCAAGGGTCCTAAAAGCAGAAATGAGATCAGGGAAACTGAAAGGAACCTGAAAATAAGCATCACCCGATGGATCCCCGAATTCAGACCCTTTTTAATATCCTGGTAATACAGGAAAAAGGAATACCCGGCTCCGAGGAGGAGGCATAAAATTAAAAATCCGGCAGGGTATTCAGTTACAAGTCCCACAAAAAACTATGTATGTAAACCGCCACAAACAGGAATCGCCTGCCCTGTAATATATGAACTGAGGTCGCAAGCCAGGAAAAGGGCCAGGTTTGCAACATCATCAGGGGTTCCTGCACGCTTCATCGGTATATCCTGTATCCATTTATCGCGGAATTCCTGGGGCAATTTTGCCGTCATCTCCGTTTCGATGTAGCCAGGTGCGATCGCATTGCAACGAATATTTCTCGAGCCAAGTTCCTGTGCAATCGATTTGCTGAAACCTATTATTCCTGCTTTTGAGGCAGCATAATTTGACTGTCCGCTGTTCCCTTCCACGCCAACAACAGAACTCATGTTGATGATCGAGCCAAACCTCTGCCTGATCATAACCTTCTGGATCGCCTTGGTGAGGTTGAAAACAGATTTGAGGTTTACATTGATCACACGGTCCCAGTCCTGTTCGGTCATCCTGAGCAGCAGGTTGTCGCGTGTAATCCCGGCGTTGTTTACCAGGATATCAATTGTTGTAAAGTCCGCTGTGATGCTGGTTATCAGTTCTTCGCTGTCGGCAAACGAACTGGCGTCGGAAGCATATCCTTTCGCCTTTATGCCAAATGCAGCCAGTACTTCTTCCAGTTGCTTTGAATCATCGTTGTATTGGATATCTGAAAAGGCGATGTTTGCGCCATGTTCTGCAAATTTTATAGCTATTGATTTCCCGATGCCGCGGTTTGCACCGGTAATTAAAGCAGTTTTTCCTTCAAGTAATTTCATATTGTTTTTATAAAATTATTAATGTAATCACCTTGTCACCTTGTTAAACCCACTTAACCAAATTAAAATCCTGCCTGTGAGGCATCAGCGGGCTCTTTGGGAAAATCCTGAAGATATAATCATACACACCCGCCTGGTTTATCGTGATATCACATGCATAGGTAACGAGGTTTTTGTCTGATTTAACCAGACTCATCTCTTCAATGAAGCTTGGTTCCTTCACTTCATCATTGATCTTTTTCCCGAAGAGGACTTCGATGCCAATGTCGGTTCCCGACAGTTCGTTCAAATCGAGGACGATCTCAGCTTTAAATGATTCACCCAGTGAGAGTGGCTTTACATTCGAATCGGGTGTTTTGACCGAAACGATTTCGCTGCTTTCCCATCCTCTCATCACTTTTCGTTTCCAGTTGGCGAATTGCCGGGCCATCTCATAATTCTTCGCCGACATCATCCTCGACCGTTTGAACAAGGGGTTGTAATACTGCCTGATATAATCGTCCAATTGCCTTTTCATGGTAAAGTGAGGAGCGATCTCAGCGATCGTATTTTTTATATAAGAGACCCATTTCACCGGAACTTTTTGTGCATCAACGTCGAAATAAATCGGTATTATTTCTTCCTCCAGGATAGAATAGATGGTTTCGGCGTCCAGGTCATCCTGGAACTGCGGATTGTTGTAGGTTGGCTCTTCCTGGAGCGCCCATCCAGCGTTTGGCCGGTAGCCTTCAGCCCACCATCCGTCGAGCACACTGAAGTTCACCACTCCGTTCATCACAGCTTTCTCCCCGCTTGTGCCTGAAGCCTCCAGTGGCCGTGTGGGTGTATTCAGCCAGATGTCAACACCCCTTATCAGGTATTTGGCCACCTCCATGTCGTAATTCTCAAAGAAGAAAATTTTACCGACAAACTCAGGCATGTGAGAAATTTCATAAATTCGTTTTATAAGATCCTGCCCTGCTTTGTCATTCGGATGGGCTTTGCCTGCAAACATAAATTGAACAGGCTCCTCCTTGTTATTGACAATCTTCGACAGCCGGTCGAGGTTGCTGAAGAGAAGATGAGCTCTCTTATAAGTTGCGAACCTCCTGGCAAAGCCGATGGTGAGCGCCTTCGGATTTACAGCATCTTTTATCTTGAATATTAATTTCGGATTCTCGTGGCGTCGGGTCATATCAGCGTAAAGGTGCTGCAGTAGGTATTCAGTCATTTGCCCCTTCTGCTTTAGTTTCATGTTCCAGATAACTCCGGGCTCCACTTTATGGATGTTTTTCCAGTATTCCGGATTTGACTGATCGCTGAAAAATCCTTCACCGAATTCCTTATTGTAGAGCTGCAGCCATGATTTTGCAGTCCATGTTGGCAAATGAACGCCATTGGTGACATACCCGATATGCAGCTCTTCAGGATAATATCCAGGGTAGAGTTTAATGAACATCTCCCTGGTAACTTTGCCATGGATTTTACTCACCCCATTGATCTCCTGCGACAGCTTTGCAGCGAGAACACTCATTGAAAACTTCTCGTTCACATCATTGTCAATCATTCGGCCGAGGTTCATGAATTGTTCCCACTTGAGGTTCATATGCTCCGGGTAATGCGACAGGTAGCGGCGCATGAGATCCTCAGGGAACGTATCGTGGCCGGCCGGAACAGGTGTATGCGTTGTGAATAACGTAGATGAGCGCACAATTTCAACTGCCTGGGGAAAGGTCAGTTTTTCATTCTGAATAAGCCTTCTCAGCCTTTCAAGCCCTATAAAAGCAGAATGACCTTCATTGCTGTGATATACATCGGGTTTAAGGTCCATTTCAGAAAGCATCCGGATCCCTCCTATTCCGAGAAGCAACTCCTGCCTGAGTCGGTTTTCAAGGTCCCCCCCATAAAGCTGATGCGTGATATTGCGATCGGCTTCTTCATTCTCCTCGATATCCGTATCCATCAGGAACAAAGGAACACGCCCAACGTCACATCTCCAGATTTTTGCATACATCGTACGGCCAGGAAGGGCAAATGTTATTTTCAACCAATTCCCATCAATATCCCTGACGGGGATCAAAGGAAGATGAGTGAATTTTTGGGGAGTATAAATTGCGATTTGGTCGCCAAACACCGACAGGCTCTGTGTAAAGTATCCATAGCGATATAACAGGCCAATTCCGATGATATTGAAATTTGAATCGCTTGCCTCTTTCAGGTAATCTCCTGCTAGCATCCCAAGGCCGCCTGAAAATATTTTGATGGTATCATGCAGCCCGTACTCCATGCTGAAATAGGCTACCTGTTCTTTTGGTTTCTCAGATGCCTTCGACATATACGCATCAAAGGCCTCGGTGACCCTGGTCAGTTTGGCTACAAATTTCTCATTGGCGCTCAGGTCCTGGAGTTCGTTGTATGATAATGATTCAATTAGTGCGATAGGGTTATATTTCACTTCATTCCATCGTTCCTTGTTGATCAATTCAAACAACTCAGACCCCTCATAGTTCCACGACCACCATAAGTTTTTTGCCAGCCGCTCGATGGCGGTGAGGTTTTCGGGAATCCGCTGCTGAATAAGTACTTTTCTCCACTCAGGCTTCTCCACCATGCTTTTGGGTGATGGGGCAATCATCTGCGGTTGTTTGGCAGCATATAATTCGGCCCTGGCCGCGGTTTCATCAAGGGTATCGGAATATGCCTCCTTAAAGTTCGTGATCAAATTCTTCCATAAGGCAGTACGTGATATTTCATACGCATTGATCCTGGCCTTAATAATCTCTTTTTCAGGTTTGACGGAACAGCTGAAAACATGCTTTACAATATTTTCAACCACCTCATTGTCATTGTCATCATTCCGTTCAATGACAGTGGTACATTCTATCAGGGTTGGGAAAAATGTCTTGATCCATTTTCCGAAACCGGAAACCGATGTCGTGATAGTTGGTATATGGAATGAAAGACTTTCGAGGGCGGAGTATCCCCAGGGTTCATAATAGGATGGGAAAACTGTTCCATCGAAGCCGATGAGCAGGTCATAATAATTCAAATTGAAAATTCCGTCGGTACCGTTCAGGTAGGTCGGGATGTATACAACCTTCACTTTGTCTTCGGGGCGGTTCAGCAGTCCGTTTGCCTTTATTCGGCGCAGTATGAGGTCATTTTCGGGGTCAGAAAGGCCATGCGTGTAAAATTCTGGCTGTTTTGCATTTCCAAAATCCTTTTTATTCAACCTGTCCAGAAGATCCTTCCTGGGAACATTTTGACCTGAAGATACCGCAATTACGGCGATCACAGTTTTCGGCAGGTTGGGTTGTTTGTTAAGCAGCCCCATCGAGTCGATGAAGATATCGATACCTTTGTTCCTGATTTCATACCTGCCGCTATTCAACAGGAGGATGGTGTCTTTGGAATATTCCATGCCGGTTAATACGCCAGCTACATCCAACAGTTTCTCACGCGAACGCCTGCGTTTTTCGGCATATTCCTCCTTTACAGGAACCCATGAATCGTCAAACCCGTTGGGGGTCAGCAGGTCTGCCTCCTTTTCAAGGAAATGCCTGCACTCATTGTTGGTGATCTGCGATTGGGTGGTAAAATAGTCTGCCTCATGGGCAGCCAGCTTTTCCAGCGAAAATTTAGCCATTACGCCAAACTGCCGGGCGATGGCCTCAGCGTTGTAATTTTCAAGGTTTTTATATAACGGCAAACCATTGGAGGCAATGCTTCGTCCGACCACAGTTGCGTGGGCAGTAAACACAGTTCCAACCTGGGGTACATGTTCTTTCAGGTATAAGATGCCAGTCCCGGTCATCCATTCATGAAACTGGGCGATAATTTTATCAAGATGTGAATTGTTGAAATTATAAAAACTTTCAATGATCTTGCCGGCAGCATAGCCAAAAAATGCGGGTTCAATGTATGCCCAGTCGCCCGAAAGGGAATCTAGTTTATACCGTTCCCAGAAATGGGCAAATATTTTATCTTTCTCTGAGAAATATGGTGTAAAGTCAACCAGGATAACTGCCGGTTTCCCCGGGATGTTCCATCTTCCTACTTTAATCCTCAACCCTTCGGCTTCGGCAACTTCGCGCCAGGCTTTAAATAAAAACTTGTCTTCAATAAATTCCGGATTCTGATGGGTCTCTTTCCATACGTCCGGTCCGATAAGTATGTAATTATCCTTAAATTCCTCTGCTAAAATTTGTACTTTTGATGCAATTGCGGTGTAAATTCCTCCCACTTTGTTGCAAACTTCCCAACAGGTCTCAAAAAGGTAATCGGGAACCATCAATTGTTTATCCTTCATTGCCATGTTTACTTTCTTTTTCTTACACCTTTTGCCGGCAGTTCATTTGTTTTTATTGCCGCTTTTTTTGTTACCTTCTTGACTGCAACAGGTAATTCAGTTTTGGTTTTTAATACTTCCACAGTTTTTACGCCGGTCTTTGTCTCTTTTGATAAAGGTTTCCTGGGTTTTCCCTCGCTGATAATAACCGGTGATCCCGCAGCACAACATTCATCCACCCTGATCATAAAATCGGATAGTACATTCATGTAATTTATAAAGGCTTCATAAGGAGAACCATAGGGATTGAAATACTTATGAACCTCCCCGGAGGAGAACCATTTTGTGCACATGTAATAGAAATGGTTGCTGGTTTGAAGATAAAGCCAGTCTTTTTGAATGTCCGGATCATTGCAATTTTTCACCTTTGATTCATACGAATTCAGCTTACCAAACGCTTCATCCTGCAATTCATTGCCCAGCCAGGCAGTAAGGTCGCGCTCTTCATCAGCCCACGAGATGGGATGCGGGACTGAGATGGCCGAAACAGGCTGGAGCTCATGATACAATTGTTCCGGGGTTTTGAAGGTGTAATTTGATTTGGAGAAAACGGCTGCAGGAAGGTGCCTGAAGAAATCAAAAATCCCGGTCTCCGCCCACTGATGCTCCCCTATGGTTTCATAATCCAGGAACAGGTTCACCACCTCCTCCTTTTTTTCAACGTTATTGAGCCATTTTACAAATTTTTCGGTCGTAAGAGGCCATTCTGACCACTCCTGGTTGGAGAATCGGAATGTAAGGTCATCGCTGAGACGAAAATTACGCAGCAGCACCTTCAGTTTCGGGTTGATATTATTGCAATACATATAGTTGGGACTCTTCCATCCCAGCACATGTTTGGCCCCTTCGGTCAGCATCGTATGGAAACCCATGTCGGCAACAATTTCCCCGATCCGGTCGGAGTAAATTAATTCACTGTTCCGGAAAGTAACCGGCCTTTTGCCGAACAACTCTTCCACCCTGGATGCATGCAGTTCAACCTGCCGCACAAATTCGTCCCTGCTGCCCAGTGATGAGAGGGAATGCGCGTAAGTTTCAGCCAGGAATTCAACCTGGCCGGTATCCGCAAGTTGTCTGAAACTCCTGATCACATCAGGAACATGCTTTTCAAACTGATCCAGCGCGGTTCCTGAAATGGAATAACTTACTTTAAAAGCAGTCCCGTACTCTTTGATTAACTCAAGCATCAGGTTATTGGCAGGCAGGTACGATTTTTCCGCAACCCGCTTTATTATATGCCGGTTTTGATAATCATCATAATAATGGTGATCTTGCCCGATGTTAAAAAACCTGTAAGTCCTAAGCCGATACGGCTGATGGACCTGGAAATACAAACAGATGGATCTCATATGATCAATTGATTACAGCTTTATTATAAACGTCTAAAATATTTACGGCAGCATTTTCCCAAATCAGGTTGTCGACTTCTGCTTTGCCGTAGCGGATGAACATTTTGCTCAACCCGTCATAATGGAGTATTCCGTATATGGCGTCGGCCAAGGCGTCGATATCCCAGAAATCAACTTTCAAAGCATGCTGCAGAACCTCTGCCACACCCGATTGCTTTGAAATAACCACAGGCACGTTCGACCGCATGGCCTCCAGAGGCGAAATCCCAAATGGTTCTGAAACAGAAGGCATTACGTAAACATCGCTCATGGCGAACATCGTGTCCACTTCAGGCCCTGCAAGAAAACCCGTAAAGTGAAATTTGGTGGCAATTTTCAGTTGCGCCACCCTTCGGATCATCCGGTTCAGAAGGTCTCCGGAGCCAGCCATCACAAATCGGACATTGGAATCTCGTTGCAGCACCTTATAAGCGGCTTCTACAAAGTAATCAGGCCCTTTTTGATAGGTAACCCGGCCCAGGAAAGTGACCACTTTTTCTTTAACATGTTTGGTAACGCCGTCAAGTTCGGGGTGGTCAACCGGTTCTACCGCATTGTGCACCGTGATCACCTTTTCAGGCGGAACCCCATACTTCTCAATGACGATTTGCCGCGTAAGGTTGCTCACGGTAATAACGAGGTCGGCTTCTGTCATGCCCTGGCGTTCAATGTCGTAAACAGGTTGGTTGACATTTTCACCCGATCGGTCGAATTCGGTAGCATGAACATGCACGACGAGCGGCTTGCCTGAAATTTTCTTGGCGGCAATTCCGGCAGGATAGGTAAGCCAGTCGTGAGCATGGATGACATCGAACGTGTTATTTGTAGCAATCGACGAAGCAACCAGTGCGTACCGCGACACCTCCTGCATCAGGTTGGGTCCGTATTTTCCCGAGAAAGTATACTGTTTCGAAAAGACACTGTGGGTTTCGGTCTTGTCTGTAACCTGCTCTTGGGACACCATCCTCTCAAACTCTTCAGGATCAAGATAGGGAACCAGGTTTGACCCGATTTCCATGAACTGGATCCTGCTCAGGTATTCCCGGGTGTCGACATTGCTGAAATCCAGAACTACGTCGCTTGCATTCACCAGGCGGAAGCCATCTTTCGTTTCGTCGCCATAAGCTTTGGGGACCACGAAGATAACTTCGACACCATGCTTTACGAGACCTTTGGTCAGGCCGAAACAAGCTGTCCCTAAACCTCCTGTGATATGTGGGGGGAATTCCCACCCGAACATTAAAACACGCATTTCAATTTATAATTTACAAATGACGAATTACGAATGGCAGGGCCAACGTAAAGCACTAACTATATTTTTTAATCAGGTAACTGATACGGAGCAGCTCGGCAACAGACGATGCCTGGGAAATTGCTCCCCTGCCAACATGTGGCGGATCCCCGTCATAGAGTTCGGAAATGGTACCAATGCCATGTTCGGTCATCACGGGCTCAAATCCCTCATAGATTGATTTGATCAGTGACATGCCACTTTTTCCGTGAATTTTAAGGTAACCTTCAACGAAATGACCAAGAAGCCAGGGAGATACAGACCCCTGGTGGTATGCAGCTTCCCGCTCAGCCTGGTTGCCTGAATACGATCCTTTGTAGATGGGACTCTTTGGGGTGAGGGTTCGCAAACCACGTGTGGTTAGTAGTTCCTGCCTCACCCTGCTCAGCACCTCTTTTCTTATCTCCTCAGAAACCGGGCTATAAGGCAATGATGTCGCCAATACCATGTTGGGCCTTACTGCCCAGTCCTTGTAGGCTCCATCAATGTAATCGGCCAGGTAATGTCGTTCCGGGCTCCAGAATGCCTTGGTAAAAGATGCGGGGATCTGATCTGCGATCTCCTTCCACTCTTTACAGAAGGCCTTGTCGCCGCATGTCGAGGCAACCTCCATGGCAAAGCAGACTGCATTGTACCATAGTGCATTAATTTCGACCGTTTTACCCATTCGCGGGGTGACCGGCTTGCCGTTGGCAATGGCATCCATCCAGGTCAGTGCAATACCATGCTGGCCTGCCTCGATCAACCCGTCAGAATCCATGTGAATGTTAAACTCCGTGCCATTGCGGAAACCTTCCAGGATGACTTTCATCTTCCGGCCGTAATTTTTCCATATCTCCTTCGTATCCTTCGTAAATTCAGCGTATTGCTGCAGGGTCCAGAAAAACCATAACGAAGTGTCGGCAGAATGATAGGTAGCGTTGCTGCCGCTTCCGAAGACCGGGAACAAAGGTCCTTTCATTTCGGAAACCATGGTGTCGATGACCGCTTTACACGTTTCAGCATCACCATTCACCAGGGTCAGGCCGGGAAGTGACACAAAAGTACTCCGCCCTTCCCTGCCGAACCATGGAAAACCAGCAAGTATCTCGGTGCCTTTTCCTCTTTTAATGATGAACTGCTGCGCTGAATTCGTAAGGCAATTGACGAAGTTATTCCTGGGAATGCGCCTTTCAAGCTCCGCTTCAAAATTTCGCTTCATCAGCGAGGGGTTCAACTCCCTGGTGCCTGCGGCAAAAAAGACGCTTTCGCCCTTTTTGATGTCAAATTCAAAGAAACCCGGGATGTAGAGATCTTCCTGGTATTCATAGCCCCGTGCCATCTCTTCCTGGTATTCGATATTGTAATACCAATCAGGAACATGGGTGTATTCGTTACCCTTTGAAATTTGCATGTAAAGGTCGGTGTACCCCTGGTACATCCTGACTTTTATGCCATTCGGCACCTCATCATACTTTTTATCTGCAAAAATATTCTCTTTGCTCAGCGCATGGATATTCCGGAACGCAAGAAACGGCTTGAGCCGAAGCTTTGTCGGCGAGTGTGCATCAACCAGCGTGTATTTGATGATCATCCGGTCTTCGCGGGTCGTAAACACCATCTCTTTGGTAAGGATCACGCCGCCTACCCGGTAGGTCATTTTTGGATAGGGTTCAGTTACAAAGTCACGGAGGTACTTATGCCCTTTGGGATTATAAATGTTTCCAGGGTATTTATGAAGGCCCAGGTTGAATTCGGCATCCATCTGGATGACCGTTTCATCCAGTGAAGACAATAAAACATGATTTTCATTGTCAATGCCGGGTTGCGGAGTAACAAGCAATCCGTGGTACCTGCGGGTGTTGCAATTTGGAATGGTTGAATTGGCATACGACCCTGCACGGTTCGACCTCAGAAGTTCCCGGTTCAAAGAGTACTCAAGGTTTACCAGCTGGCTTTTCTCAAAATTGATGTAACTCATTTTGTTAAATTTTCCTTACAATCTTTCAAATGTAGGTTAATAAAAATCGGTTTGCAAAGGTACAATTTTCCGTGCTTTTATCGTTAGTCTTAATAAAAGTTAATATTTGTTTAATTTTGGCGCCTAAAAGAAACCTGACCATGCGAATTTCAAGGTTGATATTTTTTTACTTTATGGCCATCCTGGTAGCTGCCGGGTTGCTTGCCTGCAGGAAAAATGACAAAATCAACACCAGTCCCGATCTGACGCTCGTATTTTCGACGGATACAGTTTTTTTCGATACGGTTTTCGCAACGGTTGGCTCAATCACCCAGCGTCTTGTGGTTTATAACCAGGACAAAAACAAAGTGCGCATTTCCACCATCCGCCTCTCAGGAGGTGAATCGTCGAGCTACCGGCTCAACATCAATGGCACGT
The DNA here is from genome assembly GCA_038212325.1 of Bacteroidales bacterium. Classification (GTDB taxonomy): domain Bacteria; phylum Bacteroidota; class Bacteroidia; order Bacteroidales; family FEN-979; genus CAIVAT01. Next base: position 4,642 of record JBBQUQ010000056.1, on the reverse strand, counting down.
TTGCTGCAAGTGTCAATGATGTTGAAATACCCGGAGAGGACAGCATCTACATATTTGTCCGGGTGACCGTTAACCCCCAGGATCAAAGCACTCCTTATGTGATTGCCGATTCGATTGAATTCATTACAAACACCAACCTTCAGCAGGTGAAACTGGTTTCGTGGGGGAAAGATGCTGTTTTTCACCGCAACGCTTCCCTGCAAGGCAACCTCACCTGGGACAGCCTCAAGGCGCATGTGATTTACGGCATGCTGAGGATTGACACCAATGCATCCCTCATCATCCTGCCCGGAACGAAGGTCTATTTCCATATGAATGCCTCCATGGCCCTGTCGTATGGCTCCTCGTTGAAAATACCGGGAACCCTCGAACACCCGGTGCGCTTCCAGGGCGACCGGATGGATCCCTATTACAAGGACCTGCCCGGGCAATGGGCAGGCATTTACCTCGAAAAAGGCAGTTTTGATCATGTACTGAACTACACCTATATTAAAAATGGCATGTTCGGGCTGGCGGTCGATTCGCTGGGATCCCAAACAGCACCCATGCTTACCCTCACGAATTCTATCATCCAGAACATGTCAAATTACGGAATCTATGCTTATGGGGCGTCAATAAGCGCCATCAACTGCGTGATCGGCGATTGTGGCAGGAACTGCCTGTCGGTGAACTACGGCGGGGAGTATTATTTCAAATACCTGACTGTCGGAAATTACTGGTATGCCTCTGTACGAAACACACCATCAATCTATCTAAGCAACTACAGCTTTAATGATGAAGGTGTCATCATACACAAACCCTTGTCAGCGGCAAATTTCATCAATACGATCATTTACGGATCGAATGAGGATGAGATCGGGCTGGATTCGACAACTACTATCGAAGAGTTCAGATACAAGTTCGATCATGCCATTCTTAAAACCCAGCTCAAAACCACCAACCCTTTAAGTTACATCAACTGCATAATCAATAACGACCCCCGGTTTGTCGATGAATCGGCGATGAATTACCAGATCGACAGCATCTCACCGGCAATCAAAGCCGGGAAAGAAATCGGAGTACCTTTGGATATAAGGGGGAACATGCGCGGCCAGGAACCTGCCTTGGGGGCGTATGAGTATGTAAAAAACAGGTAAAAAGTTAGAAGAGCGCTTTCAGCATCGCTTCGCCCAGATCGGCTGGTGAATCAACAACGTGAATCCCGCATTGCCTGAGAATCTCCTTTTTTGACTCTGCTGTATCTGATGCTCCGCCAACGATGGCGCCGGCGTGGCCCATGGTGCGGCCCTTGGGCGCAGTGGCCCCGGCGATGAAGCTGACGACGGGCTTGGTTCCGTGTTGCTGAATCCAGTATCCTGCATCGGTTTCCATGTTTCCCCCGATCTCACCTATCAAGATAATCCCTTCGGTTGCAGGATCTTCCATAAACAACTGCACCGCTTCCAGGATGGTGGTACCCGGGATGGGGTCCCCTCCTACGCCAATCATGGTGGTTTGGCCCAGTCCCACTTTGGTGATCTGGTCAACGGCCTCATAGGACAATGTGCCTGAACGCGAAACGATGCCGATTGAACCGGGCTTGTGGATGAACCCGGGCATGATACCGATTTTGGTATGGGGTGGCGTAATGATGCCCGGGCAATTGGGACCGATCATCCTTACGCCTCGACCGGTGAGGTATTCCTTTACGGGAATCATGTCTTTAACAGGGATTCCTTCGGTGATGCACACGATCAGAGCAATCCCTGCATCGGCCGCTTCGAGGATGGCGTCGGCTGCCATCGGAGGTGGCACGAAGATTACGGAGACATTCGCCCCTGTTGCTTTTACGGCCTCTGCAACAGTGTTGAATACCGGCCTGTCGAGGTGAATCATACCGCCCTTGCCGGGAGTAACCCCGCCTGCGATGTTTGTGCCGTACTCAATCATCTGGCCTGCATGAAACGAGCCTTCATGGCCGGTAATGCCCTGTACGATTACAATGGAATTTTTGTCAACTAAGATGCTCATAGGTTATTTACGAATTACGAATATACGAATGACAGTTCAAAGATACTCTCTTTTATAAAATTGAAAAGTAAATAATCAAAAATATGCGTTACTCTCCCCCACCTATTCGCATAATCGTCATTCGCATATTCGTCATTCGATAATGGTGTATCTTTGAACCTCATATCCACCCCCAAAAACAATTACCATGGGAATTTTTCACCTGGACGACACCATCTGTGCGCTTTCGACCGCCCCGGGTATGGGGGCCATTGCGGTGATCAGGCTTTCGGGACCTGCTTCGTTTGAAACGATCAGGCGGATTTTCAAGCCAGCAGAAAAAAATCTTGAGATATCTTCGGTGAAATCGCACACCATTCACCTGGGATTGATCGGAAGTGGGTCGGCGATGGTTGATGAAGTCCTTGTCAGCTGCTTCAGGGCTCCTCACTCTTACACCGGCGAGGATGTAATTGAAATTTCCTGCCACGGATCAGTTTACATCCAGCAGAAGATACTGGAATTGATGTTTTCCATGGGGTTACGGCATGCGAAACCCGGAGAATTCACCTTCAGGGCGTTCATGAATAAAAAGTTCGACCTCTCGCAGGCCGAAGCTGTGGCCGATCTCATCGCATCCCATTCGGGTACATCCCACGACCTGGCTCTTCAGCAGATGCGCGGCGGATTTTCAAAAAAGATCGGCGCCCTGAGGAAATCGCTGATCGAATTTACGTCGCTGATCGAACTTGAACTTGATTTCAGTGAGGAGCACATGATCTTTGCCGACCGGGCCGACCTGCACACGCTGCTTGAACACATCGAATCGGAACTTTCACAGCTTATCAGTTCCTTCAGCCTCGGGAATGTCATCAAAAACGGCATTCCCGTAGCCATCATCGGGAAACCGAATGTGGGAAAATCAACCCTGCTGAACGCCATCCTGAATGAAGAAAAAGCCATCGTTTCAGAAATACCCGGCACAACCCGCGATGCAATCGAAGATACCATCGCGATCGGCGGTTACAGTTTCAGGTTCATCGACACCGCCGGGCTGCGCACCTCGGAAGACGCGATCGAATCCATCGGTATTGAACGGACCTGGGAAAAGATTGGCGAAGCAAGCATCATTTTATATGTGTTTGATGTTACAGAACAATCGTTCGCGGATGTTAACGAAGCGATATCCGAACTCAGACGGCCTTCCGATGATCGACCATTAAATCTTGTCCTGGTCGGAAATAAAACCGACAAACTGAAACGATTACCAAAAGGATTTAAAGAGTTTGTTGAATACGAGACGATCTTCGTTTCAGGCAAGCGCAAAGAGAACATTCACCTGATTGCGGAACACCTGGTGGAAGTGGTGGCTAAAGCAAAAACAACCGATAAAACCATCGTGTCGAATTCGAGACACTACGAAGCATTGCAGGGTGCCCTTGAATCAATCATCTGTGTCCGCGACGGCCTGAATGCAGGCATTTCCCCCGACCTGGTCACGGTTGATATCCACAAGGCACTGTACCATTTAGGCGAAATTACGGGAGAAATAACGACAGATGAAATATTGGGGGCGATTTTCAGCAGGTTCTGCGTGGGAAAGTAACCGCCACATATTAACTCCCTTCAGCAATAAAAAGTGTGGATTGATACTTATACCTGACCGGGTCTGTTATCTGATCCCCGACTTCATCGATTTTACCTTATTTCCCAATGGAAACAGTTCATCCTAAATGAATTATTATCAGAATAATAAAACAGTCAATTTAAATCTTCGCCAGATGGTCAGGAATCTCGGTTTTTCCAATTAGCTATGATACAGATATACAATAATATAACACATTCTTAACAAATATTTCGCCATTTATTTACAGCAATGATTATCAATGCATTAGCAAAATGCCTGAAAAAAATTTCGGTATGGAACGATTCGCATTGACAGACTTAAAGAAATGGAAGAGTTCAAAGAACAGGAAGCCTTTTGAACTATAAATCAAAGTTGATCGGGCATCTCCGTCATTATTATTTTATTGGTGGCATGCCTGAAGCCGTCAACTCATTCCAGACCTATTCCTTCCCAATTATCACGGATTTTCACAGTGTAAATTACCTATAATTTTATCATAGAATGGTTGCACCCCGGAAGCGTAGTTGTTTGTCATGGATCCAGGGATATTTTTGATGTTCATATTTCTTTAACAAATCTAACAGAACCGGCATACTTCTTTTCTTTTTCAAGATCACTTCAATAGTGCCTTCGTTCACTTTAATGGTCCCGCTGTTTGAGATCAACTTGTCAAAAATCTTCGGCGCTGTGAGAGAGGAGTATTTTTCAGTTTCACGGGCAAATAAACGATAGAGGTTGTATGCAAGAATGCTTATGGTAAGATCAAAATCAACTTTAATGACCATCGAGGATGAAAGGCGATTGAGATGAAAAAACTCGATTTGCTCTGAAATTGATTTTTCGATTAGCCAGCGATGGCAATATTTTACGACGACATTCTCGCATTTGAGATTAAAATCATTGGTGATGATCAATGCAGGTTTTTCACGCCCGTGGCCACTGATAATAATTTGTCTGATTTCTTTTTTGTATCCATTGAGGAAAATCTTCTGGTCGTTCACTTTTAGGTTTCTCTTTTTGCCACCG
>JBBQUQ010000055.1:0-23114 GCA_038212325.1 Bacteroidales bacterium | reverse complement strand
TTACCTGGATAAACTGATGATCCAAAAGTAAGTTTACGGCTATAACCTTATCCCCATTCCTAAGATCAGTCTGAACGCTATCATTAGCAGAACCGTTGTTAAGGGGAGAATTGTCATCATCCTGATCTTCCTGGGCTCTTCGTCAAAATAAAAGTCCTCCAGGCCAACGCTCCTCAACAGGACCGGAACCAGGAAAAGGATCATTGACGCATTTAACACAATATCAAAGTAATTGATATCCGGTATTTTAACAAGCAGAATCAATATATTTCCAATAACAAAAGGAAGGATGAACTGGCTCGTTAAAAATTTAGTGCGGTAAGCCTTGATCAGATCGTTAAAATAGATGTTGGCCGTATATAATGAAAACCGTGTCAGGAATAGTCCCGTTGTGAACATGGCCACGAATCCCATGATGGTCAGAACAACTTTCCCGGTATCCATTACAAACATATACAGGATCACAAATCCAAATCCTTTATTAAATATTGCGCCAACAAGCACTTCGCCAAAAAAACGGGTAAGTGCATGAAAGATCATCCATAGAACAAGCAATCTCAGAATGCCGGTTTCCGTTTCAACGGACTTGTAAAGGATAAGCAAAAACAGAGACAGTACAAACATGGCAATCGGACCGCTGCTAAAGACGCCAGATACCGAGTCGGGAGTCCAGTCAATTCCCCTGATCAGGTAATCAACATCATTGTAATAAATAACAACAGGGATATCGAATAGCAGTGCAGCAAAGCCGGTGATGAATAGATTCAGCACATAGATGATGAGATATGCTGTGAGAAAGAGCATCAGGGAGTTGAGCGTGATCAGTTTAAATGTGCCGAAGGGGATGACCAAACTGCTGGCCGCCTGTTGTTTAGGCATCGGTAACAGCGAGCCTCTTTTCGCAAGAAAGCGGAGTTTACGGTAAGCGGAATAGAACCTGTTTCTTTCGGAACGAGGTTGTCTCAGCATGATCAGAATTTATCAGCAAGGGCAGGAATAGATCCTGAAGCGTACTTGCCATCGTCGAGGTTTTTGCGAACTTGTGCGAAAGCATCGATTGTAATCCTAACATCTTCCAGGGTATGAGATGCAGTGGGGATCAGTCTTAACATAATAATCCCCTTGGGCACCACCGGATAAATGACCCCTGAGCAGAATATTCCGAAATTTTCACGAAGGTCGGCAATAACCTGTGTTGCTTCCACAGGACCACCCTTTAAAAATACAGGAGTAACAGGAGATTGCGTTTTGCCGATATCAAAACCCTGTGTACGTAACCCGGTTTGCAATGCGGTAACGATCGTCCAGAGTGTTTCCCGTAATTCAGGGTGTGTGCGGATCATATCGAGGCGCTTCAATGAACCTACAACCATTGGCAGGGGAAGTGATTTTGCATAAATCTGCGACCTCATATTAAACGTAAGGGCTTTGATAATTCGTTTTTCACTTGCCACAAAAGCCCCGATGCCAGCCATTGCTTTGGCGAAGGTTCCAAAATAAACATCAACGCCATCCATAACATCCTGCTCCTGGCTTGTGCCGGCTCCGGTAACTCCCATCGTGCCAAACCCATGAGCATCATCAACCAGAAGCCTGAAGCCATATTTGTCTTTGAACTGAAGGATTCCTTTCAGATTTCCAAGGTCACCGGGCATTCCGAATACACCTTCGGTTATAACGAGGATCCCTCCTCCTGTGGCATCAGCAACCTTTCTGGCATGAATAATCTGGCTTTCGAATTTCTCAAGATCATTGTGCGGGAATACGAACCGTTTGCCAATATGCAGCCTCAGTCCATCAAGGATACAGGCATGTGATTCCGAATCATATACAACTACATCGTGACGGTCGAGCATTGCATCGATGATCGATACCATGCCCATGTACCCGAAATTGAGCAGGTAGGCGGCCTCCTTATTTTCAAACGCAGCCAGTTCCTGTTCCAGTTGCTGGTGGTATTTTGTTTGGCCCGACATCATGCGCGCACCCATTGGGGCGGCAAGCCCGAATTGTGCAGAGGCCTCTGTGTCGGCTTGCCTGATTTCCGGATGATTGGCCAAACCGAGATAATTGTTCAGGCTCCAGACTAAAACCGGTTTCCCTCTGAAATACATCCGGTTTGAAATATCTCCTTCCAGTTTCGGAAAAGAAAAATAGCCAAAACCCTGATCGGCGTATTGGCCAAGCGGCCCCATGTTGCCGGCTACCTTGTCAAAAATATCCACGTTGCTGCTAATTTAAGATTAATGATCATGCAATTCGGCTGCAAAAGTACCAAAAAACAAATACTTTTTCAAAGCGGGAACCGTTAGTTACTGTTTAAATTATGATTTTTCGACCAAAAGTTGTAATTTTGCACCATGAAGTATAAGGCCATTTTCTTAGTTGCTTTCAGCCTGCTCCTCATATTTTCCTCCTGCAAATTTCAAAAAATCCTGAAGCATGGATCGGCAGATGAGAAATATGAGCAAGCTGTGAAATTATATAACGAGAAGGATTATTCCAGGGCACTTCAACTTTTTGATCAATTAACCGGAGCCATGCGTGCCACCGACAAAGCGCAGAAAATTGCCTATTTTGTCGCTTATTGTTATTACAACCAAAAAGACTATACACTTGCTTCCTACTATTTTAAGCGCTATACTACCAGCTATCCGTCGACGGACGAAGCTGAAGAATGTTTGTTCATGAGCGCTTACTGCAATTTTCTGAGCTCTCCTGAATATAGCCTGGATCAAACGGTTACTTACGAAGCTATGAAAGATTTGCAGTTATTTACCAACACTTACCCAACCAGTAAAAGGGTGTCGGAGTGCAACGATTTAATCGATAAACTCAGGCTGAAGCTTGAAATGAAAGATTATAAGATGGCCAAAATGTATTACAGGATGGCAGACTATGTAGCATCAATTACCGTTTTAAATAACATTCTCAAGGATTACCCGGAGACTCCCCATAAAGAAGAAATTCTCTTCCTGGTGATTAAATCTTATCACAATTTTGCCAAACAAAGTATTTTTGAAAAACAAAAGGACAGGCACCTTAAAACAATCGTTGCTTACAATGATTTTGTGGCGCAATATCCTGAAAGTAAATTTATTGCAGAAGCAGGCGAATTAAAAGAACGATCCAGGAAGCAACTGGAGGCCATTTATTCGAATGATCAGAAAAAAGCGAGCCAGGAGAGTTCAGGTATTCAATTATATAAACCAAAAAAATAACCATGGATTATAAAAAGGTAAGAACGGATGTTCACGCAGTAACCCGCAACATTGAGGACTTTACAACAGGTACCAATAACATGTATGAAACTGTTGCTGTGCTTTCAAAACGTGCAAACCAGATCGGGTTGGAAATCAAGGAAGAGTTGAACCAGAAATTGTCTGAATTTGCTACCACTACGGATAACCTGGAAGAGGTTTTTGAGAATCGTGAGCAGATTGAGATCGCAAAATATTATGAACATCTTCCGAAGCCTACTTTGATCGCCATTCACGAATATCTGCATGATGAGGTTTACTTTCGCAACCCTCACAAAGAGCGGCCTGAGGATTTTTAAAGTTAACTTTTCAAATCATGTTGAAGGGAAGAAAAATTGTTGTCGGAATTACCGGCAGCATTGCAGCCTACAAAATCCCCCTCCTTGTCCGGCTATTTGTTAGGGAAGGTGCAGAAGTTCGTATCATCATGACTCCTGCTGCGGTAGATTTTGTCACCCCGCTTACCCTGTCCACCCTCTCTCAACATCCTGTCATCATTGAACCTTACAAAACCGGAAATGGCGAGTGGAATAATCATGTCGAACTCGGGCAATGGGCTGATTTGATGATTTTTGCTCCTGTTACTGCCAATACGTTGGGGAAAATGGCACATGGGATTGCCGATAATTTCGTGGTTACAGCGTATTTGTCCGCCAAGTGCCCTGTATATATTGCCCCGGCTATGGACCTGGACATGTATGCCCATGCTTCGACGCAGAATAATATCAACATTCTCAGGACTTACGGAAATATCATTATTGAGCCACAGGTCGGGGAACTGGCGAGTGGACTGTCAGGTCCGGGAAGACTTGAGGAACCTGATAAAATCATGGCAATTATCCGGGATCACTTCACCGGGAAACTCGACCTGGGTAAAAAAAAAATCCTGGTAACAGCAGGCCCCACGCACGAGAAAATTGACCCGGTGAGGTTTATCGGGAATTATTCCACGGGCAAAATGGGATTTTCACTGGCAGATGAAGCTGCCAGAAGGGGAGGAACCGTAACACTAATAACAGGACCGACACACATGGTGACGACCCAGCCGGGGATCAACAGGATTGACGTTGAATCGGCAGAGGAAATGTACAAGGCATGCATGCATGAATCAGCCATGGCTGATATCGTGATGATGGCTGCAGCTGTTGCCGATTATAGCTGTAAGCATGTGTCGTCGCTCAAGTTGAAAAAGAGCGGGGAGTCGTTCAACCTTGAACTCACCCCTACAAGAGACATCCTGCTGGAACTCGGACGACAAAAAAAGCAAAATCAAATACTTGTCGGATTTGCCCTTGAAACCGACCATGAGCTTGAACATGCTGTAAGCAAACTGAAATCAAAAAACCTTGATGTTATTGTACTCAATTCACTGAATGACAAAGGTGCTGGTTTTGGTCTTGATACCAATCAAATCACCATCATTGACAGTTCCGGCACTATGCAACAAGGAACATTAAAGGATAAGCCTGCAGTTGCAGCAGAGATTATAGATTTTCTTGTAAAAAACAGAACAACTCAGCTATGACAAGAATAAAAGTTTTTCTGGTAACCTTTCTGTGTTTGGTATCCTTTGCGGGCTTGCATGCGCAGGAACTCAATTGCATGATCAGCATCAATACACAGAAACTGGAAGGAACTGATAAAAAGATGTTCCAGACATTGCAGCAAGCCATGTATGAATTTGTAAATACCCGCAAGTGGTCCAATTTTAAGTTTAAGCAGGAAGAACGAATTGAATGCACCATGATGATTACGATCAATGAACGCATGAGTGCAGAAGAGTTTCGAGGCACTATGAATGTGGTCATCCGCAGGCCGGTGTTGAACACCTCCTATAATTCACCGTTGGTAAATACGATAGATAAGTACATTCAATTCAAATATGTTGAATTTCAGCCCCTCGATTATGCTGATGGCACCTTCACTTCAAACCTTACTTCCCTTCTTGCCTATTATTCCTATACCATCCTGGGATTTTATCTCGATTCATTCTCTCCCAGTGGAGGCACTCCCTATTTTGAAAAAGCCCAGGAAGTTGTCAATGCGGCGCAAAACACATCAAACCCCGGATGGAAAGCTTATGACAGCGATAAAAACCGGTATTGGGTTGTTAACAACTATCTGAATGCGGCTAATTCCGGCTTAAGGGAGTTCGCCTTCCGCTACCATCGGATGGGCCTTGACCAGATGTATGATAAAGTTGACCAGGGCAGGAGTGCGATTACTGAATGCGTGGAAATTTTGCAAAAAATATACAATGCAAAACCCAATCTGTATGCATTGCAGCTTATTTTTGATGCCAAACGGGATGAATTGATAAACATTTATGCCGATCAACGGGTACCGCCCATGGAAAAAACCAACATCACCAATATTTTGAAGGAAACAGACCCTGCCAACAGCTCGAAATACCAGGCCATCCTTGATTCAAAATAAAATATGGCGGCGAAAAAAGGTTAACAAAAGGGGTAACCGATGCTCTTGAAATTATCTATTAAAAACTATATTTTGATTCATGACCTTGAGATAGATTTCTCGGAGGGCTTTTCCGTGATTACAGGTGAAACCGGTGCCGGTAAATCCATACTTCTGGGCGCTCTTTCACTGATCCTAGGGCAAAGAACTGATTCAGGAATACTGCTGGATAAATCAAAAAAATGCATTATTGAAGGTCTTTTTCGGATCAAAGGTTATCATCTTGAAGATTTTTTCAATGATCATGAGCTGGATTTTGAGGATACGATCATCATGCGCAGGGAGATTAACCAGGGTGGAAAATCGCGTGCCTTTATAAATGACACACCGGTAAACCTGTCTCTGCTAAAGGATTTGGGTGACAGACTGGTTAATGTTCATTCCCAGAATTCCATTACTACCCTGAATAATTCAAATTTTCAGCTGGCAGTAATTGATAGCTATGCAGGCAACCAGGCAGAAGTTTCACTATACAGGGCTGGGTATTACAAGCTTCTGGAGCTTAGAAGGCAACTATTTGAAATTGAAGAAAAAGATGCAAAAGCAGCTGGCGAAAAGGGTTATTTTTCTTTTTTACTAAACGAATTGAACGAGGCCAGGTTGACTGCCGGAGAATTCCAGGAAATTACTGAACAGCTTGTCATGCTCACGCATGCCGAAGAGATAAGGAACGGTCTCTATAAGGCCAACCAGTTGATTTCAGAGGCTGATTCAAATATTTTAGCACAGCTCTCCGACGCCCGGCATATTATAACCAACGTTTCAAAATACAAACCGGAGCTAAGCAGTTTGGCAGATAGAGTTGAAACAAATTATATTGATATAAAAGACATATCGAAGGAACTGGTTATCATAGGCGACCAGATTTTTGTTGACCCTCCCCGCATTGAAATGCTTACGCAGCGAAACGATTTGTTGTATCGCCTGATGAAGAAGCACCAGGTTGCAACTGTTGAAGATTTGTTGTCCATCAAACTGGAGATCGAAAACAGGCTTACTTATGAGGCTGGCATGGAAGAGCAGGCGATCACTTTGCGTAATGACATAGCCCGCCTGGAAACCGACCTGTATGCCAACGCAGGAACACTGTCCCTTAATCGGCATAAAGCGATCAGTGAATTTGAAAAGGAGATCATTGAAATCCTTGCAAAACTCGGAATAGTCGTAGCCAGGTTTAATGTTGAATTTTTCAGTTCTGAATTGATTTCCAAGGATGGCGTTGACAAGGTGAAATTCCTGTTCAGCGCAAACAAAGGGATTGAACCTAAAGAACTTTCCAATACTGCATCTGGCGGGGAACTGTCAAGGCTTATGCTTGCCATCAAATCCATGATCAGCCAGAAAAATCTGCTTCCGACAATCATTTTTGATGAAATTGATAATGGGGTTTCAGGGGAAGTCGCCGGTAAGGTTGGCGGTATATTAAAGCGGATGGGCGCGCAAATGCAGGTCATTGCCATTACGCATCTGCCACAGATTGCTGCAAAAGGCGACCGTCATTACTGGGTCTATAAATCGGAGAATAAACAGGTTGCCACTACCTATATAAAACAGTTATCTGCAACTGAACGTGCTACTGAAATTGCGAAGATGCTGAGTAATGATGTGGTAACTGACTCAGCTTTTATAATGGCCAATGAATTGCTTAATAGTTAATTATAATAATTATTTAAATATATAATTTAAGTAATACCATATGTCACATAACTTACTCGTTGGGAAAAAAGGAATAATTTTCGGGGCACTTGACAACAAATCCATCGCATGGAAAATAGCCGCCCGCGCCCATGAAGAGGGCGCCATTTTCACATTGTCCAACACTCCGATCGCCTTGCGGTTTGGGGAGATAAACCAGTTGGCTGAAATATGTAATGCAGAAATAATTGCGGCTGATGCGACCAGTGTTAAAGACCTTGAGAATGTTTTTACCCGATCGATGGAAGTGCTTGGCGGAAAGATCGATTTTGTACTTCATTCAATTGGCATGTCCTTGAATGTGAGAAAGCAACGGGATTACGATGATCTTGATTATGAGTATTTTCAGAAAACCATAGATATCTCTGCGCTCTCTTTTCACAAGATGCTCCACGTAGCAAAGAAACTGGATGCAATAAATGAATGGGGTTCTGTTTTAGCCCTGTCATATATCGCAGCCCAGAGAACACTGGTGGGATATAATGACATGGCCGATGCAAAAGCCCTGCTTGAGTCGATCGCCAGGAGTTTTGGCTATATATACGGCAGGGAGAAACGTATCCGAATCAATACGATAAGTCAATCCCCAACACGAACTACGGCAGGAAGCGGCATTAAGGGAATCGACGGACTACTTGATTTCACTGAACGAATGTCGCCACTCGGAAATGCCACTGCCGAAGAGTGTGCTGATTTTTCCATCGTGCTTTTCTCGGATTTATCAAGGAAGGTCACGATGCAAAATATATACCATGACGGCGGTTTTTCCAGCATGGCCATGAGCCTGAAAGCCATGACGCAATATAATAAATGCCTGGATGAGGATGATAATTTATAGCCATTCTTGATCCCCTTTTTTTTATCTTTGCTTCCCAAAAAATCACTATTATTTATTAACCCCATCATTCAATGAAGATACTTGTTTGCATTAGCAATGTTCCGGATACAACAACAAAAGTCAAATTCGTCGACGCGTTTACAAAGTTGGATACCACAGGGGTACAATGGGTTATCAATCCATGGGACGAATTATCACTTACACGGGCGCTTGAATTGAAAGACGATGCTTCAAATACGATTCAAACCGTGACAGTTGCACATGTTGGCCTCGTCGGTTCTGAACCTACCATTCGTAAAGCCCTGGCAATAGGTGCCGACGATGCAATCAGGGTAAATGCCGACCCTTCTGATGCCTATTATACTGCAGCTCAGTTAGCTGGCGTATTGAAAAGCGAATCCTTTGACCTGATCTTTTGCGGCATTGAATCAAGCGATTTCAATGGTTCCACAGTAGGAGGGATGCTTGCAGAATTGTTAGAACTTCCGTCTGTATCATCTGTCTCTGGCGTTAAAATTGAAAATGGGGAGGTCATCATTACCCGTGAAATCGACGGAGGTAAAGAGATTGTCGCAGTCACGACTCCTCTGGTTGCGATTGTTCAAAAGGGGATTGCAAAAGAACCTCGTATTGCGGCCATGCGCGGCATCATGATGGCCCGTACAAAGCCACTAAAGATCGTTGAGCCTCTCACAGTGGATGCATATACTGAAGTTGTCGGTTACGAAATACCGAAACCACGCACCGCATGCAAATTCGTGGATCCTGAAAACCCTAAACAACTAATTGAATTGCTGCAAAATGAAGCAAAGATTATTTAATCTGTTCAGATAAAACCAAAATCGAAATATGTCAGTTTTAATTTTTGTAGAAAATTGGGATGGGAAGTTCAAGAAATTGAGTTTTGAACTTATTTCCTATGGTGCAAAATTAGCAGAAATGCTGAATACCGAAGTTGTTGCACTTTCAATTGGCAAGGTGGAAGCAAGTGAATTGAAAAAGCTTGGCAATTATGGCGCAACCAGGATCATCAGCGCAGTGAATGACAATATCAAAATATTTGATAGCCAGGTCTATACTTCAATTATTGCAGGATTTGCAAAACAAGAGCAGGCAATAGTGGTGGTGCTTTCCAATAACAATACCGGGAAAGCTGTCGCACCGCGCTTATCAGTGAGGTTGAAAGCCGGCCTTGGTGCTGGTGTCAGCAAATTACCGCTGAGTACCGCTCCTTTTACTGTGTATAAAAAGGTCTATTCTGGCAATGCCTTCAGCAACCTGATAATTAAAACTGACATCAAAATTCTGACCTTGGCTCAGAACTCGTTTGAATTGATCGAGGACCGTAAAAATGCTGTAATAAATGATGTTGCCATTGAGTGGAATAGCGAAACTGTTAAAACCCGGGTTCTCGACGTGCAGAAGCAGGAAGGCAAAATCCTGCTGACTGATGCTGAAATTGTCGTTTCAGGAGGAAGAGGGATGAAATCCCCTGATAATTGGGCCCCTATCGTTGAGCTTGCCGACCTTCTTGGCGCTGCAACTGCATGTTCCCGACCTGTTTCAGACGAAGGATGGAGGCCCCACGAAGAGCATACCGGACAGACCGGGAAAATTATCGCTCCCAACCTTTACTTTGCAATCGGGATTTCCGGCGCTACGCAACACCTGGCTGGCGTGAGTTCATCCAAATTCATCGTGGCAATCAATACTGATAAGGATGCTCCGATTTTTTCTGCAGCCCAGTATGGCATAATTGGTGATGCAAGCAAGATTCTTCCTAAACTAGTGGAGGCAGTCAAAGAAGTTAAAGGGAAATAGCGCTGCCATGGTCAAACAAATCGTTTTCGCGATCACCCTGCTTGTTACGATCGGCGTGTTTAGTTTTACCATCAGGCGAATCATCAGTTTCTTTAAATTAACCAGGCCGGCATTCCCTGTCCGTGATTTCGGCATGCGCTTTAGGGTGATGTTTGATGTAGCCATCGGGCAAACAAAAATATTCCGCCGGCCGGTTATCGGATTTTTTCACGCATTGGTTTTCTGGGGGTTTTGTGTCATTGCCTTTGGCAGTATTGAAATGATCATTGATGGCCTGTTCGGCACTGAACATTGCCTTACATTTCTCGGCCCTTTTTATAAGGTAATCACTGCATCCGGGGATATTTTCGGGCTTGTTGTCGGGATCTGCATTGTCATCTTCTTAGCACGCAGGCTGTTTTTCCACATCAAACGGTTTGAAGGCATAGAAATGAAATCCGTTTCTCATATGGATGCAAATCTTGCCCTTTCCATGATCCTGGTGCTGATGATCTCCCTGCTGGGAATGAATATGGCTTATTGTGCGGGCACCGTCGCCCAAGGTGAGGTTATGACAGGTGTGTATCCTGTAAGTGCTTTTCTCGCTGGAATTTTTACACACTTCTCTGAAACGCAAATCAAATTGATTTATGATATCTGCTGGTGGTCACACATCCTGCTGATATTTGTCTTCGCAAATATTTTGCCCTATTCAAAGCATTTCCATGTGTTTATGTCGGTTCCAAACGTTTTTTTATCGCGGTTGGAACCCCTTGGAAAATTGCCGAATATGGATAATATTACACGGGAAGTGAAACTGATGCTTGATCCGAATGCCACGTATGCACCTGCTTCTGATGAACCTGCTGAACGGTTTGGCGTCAAGGATGCAGAAGATGTTTCGTGGAAAAATTATTTTGATTCCCTGGCTTGTACCGAATGTGGCAGATGCACTTCTGTGTGCCCCGCCAACATTACCGGAAAGCGATTATCCCCCAGGAAAATCATCATGGATGTTAGGGCAAGAATGAAAGAAAAAGGGCCGGGATTGGTTCGCAACGGAAAAGGCTATTCAGATGATAAATATCTGCTGAGAAATTACATCTCAGAGGAAGAGCTATGGGCCTGTACAACATGCAATGCCTGTGCCAAAGAGTGTCCGATCAATATCAACCATCCTACGCTGATTGTTGATATGCGCAGGTACCTTGTCATGGAAGAGGCTTCGGCTCCTGGCGGAATTAAAGCTGTTTTCAGTAACATTGAAAATAACGGAGCTCCATGGCAATACTCAGCTGAAGATCGTTTGCTCTGGGCACATAATATCGAATTACAGATTCATTAACCACCTGATCAGTTATGGAAATCAGAAATGTTAAAGTTCCGGTAATGGCCGACCTGCATGCGCGGGGAGAGTCGCCTGAATACCTTTTTTGGGTGGGCTGCGCCGGAGCATTCGACGACCGGTATCAAAAAGTGACCAGGGCATTTGTAAAAATACTCTCATTTCTTGATGTAAACTATGCTGTACTGGGGAAAGAGGAGTCCTGTACAGGAGATCCTGCACGTCGTGCTGGCAATGAAATGTTATACCAGATGCAGGCGCTCCAGAATATTGAGATTTTTAAAACCTATTGTATAAACAAAATAATTACTATTTGCCCCCATTGTTACAACATCTTTAAAAATGAATATCCCGATCTTGGCGCCAAACTTGAAGTGATTAACTACCTGCAGTTTATTGACCGGTGCATATCATCCGGAAAGTTGCAAATTGATCAGGATGCATTGTCAAATATAAGCATTACATACCACGACCCCTGTTACCTGGGCCGTGCAAATGATATTTATTTTGAGCCCCGCTCGATTTTGAAAAAGCTGACAACGAACCTGATTGAAATGGAACGGAATAAAAGTTATGCATTGTGTTGCGGGGCGGGTGGCGCTCAAATGTTCAAAGAGGCTGAAAAAGGAGACAAGGAGGTTTTTATTGAACGAACGGAAGAAGCATTGAGGACAACTGCCAAGGTGATTGCAACTGCTTGCCCATTCTGCATGACGATGCTTACCGATGGCCTGAAATACAAAAACAGGGAAGGTGAGATCAGAAATCTTGATATAGCTGAATTGATTGTTCAATCGTTAAATATATAAAGTGTTTATAAACCCTTTCAAATGGAGAAAAGAAAAGTGCTGAAAAGCGGCGAGTTCCTGGTTGACGAAATTCAAGCCAACGATATTTTTATTCCGGAACAATTTGATGAAGAGCAAAGGATGATTGCGCAGACCGTTCAGGATTTCCTGGATACTGAACTTTATCCGAACATCGAGCAAATTGACTCCCCTGATATCAATCTGATGCAGCGCACGCTTAAAAAGGCCGGTGAGTTGGGACTGATGGGAATTTCAATTCCTGAGGAGTACGGTGGCTTCGGGCAATCATTTATTACCCAAATGCTGGCCGCAGAAACAATTGGCGCGGGTCATTCGTTCTCAGTTGCCTTTATGGCACACACAGGCATCGGCACCTTGCCGATCATGTATTATGGAAATGAAGATCAGCGCCAGCGTTATGTTACCCGTCTCGCCACAGGTGATCTGATTGGGGCGTATTGCTTAACCGAACCCGGTGCAGGGAGTGATGCCAATTCTGGCAAAACATCTGCCATATTGTCCGAAGACGGAAAGCACTATATCCTCAATGGCCAGAAGATGTGGATCACCAATGCAGGATTTGCCGACACACAGGTAGTATTTGCAAAGATTGACAAGGACAGGGTAATGAGTGCCTTCATCGTGGAAAAGAGTTTTCCAGGGGTCGTGATCAATCCTGATGAGCATAAGATGGGTATAAAGGGTTCATCGACGGCACAAATTTTCTACAACGATGTAAAAGTACCGGTTGAAAACCTAATCGGCTGCCGTGGTGAGGGCTTCAGAATCGCCTTGAGCATCCTGCATATGGGCAGGATAAAACTTGGAGCCAATGTATTGGGTGCTGCTAAAAAGGCCATTTCCGACTCTGTGAAATATGCCAATGAGCGCAAACAGTTTAATGTTTTGATTTCCACTTTCGGCGCCATCAAGCATAAGTTGGCTGAGCAGGTAATTAAAACCTTTGCCCTTGAATGTGCCATTTATCGCTTAAGCAAAGACATTGATGATCAGATTGAAACCAATAAGGCCGCCGGCATGGACAAAGGGAAGGCATCCGTGGAAGGGATCAGCCATTATGCTGTAGAAGCTGCCATCTTAAAAGTTTATGGATCTGAAGTTCTTGATTTTGTGATCGATGAAGCTGTTCAGATACATGGCGGAATGGGATACTCAGCCGAAATGGCAGTAGAACGGAGTTACCGCGATTCGCGGATCAACAGGATTTTCGAAGGAACCAATGAGATCAACAGACTGCTGGTTGTTGACACTGCGATGAAGAGAGCCATGAAAGGTGATTTTGATCTTTTCGGAAAAGCCGAAGCACTTGCTTCCGCCATGGGAAATATCGCTGAAAACCAACCGGAAGGGGAGTCTTATTTCGAAGAAAAACTCAGATTTGTCAAGAATTTTAAAAACCTGGTTTTAATCGTTATCAATGGCTCATCAAAACATTTTGATAAAAAGCTGATCCTTGAACAAGAGGTGCTGAACAATCTTGCCGATATGATCATGGAAGTGTACATCGGTGAATCCATGGTATTAAGGACCCAGAAAATGGAAT
This sequence comes from Bacteroidales bacterium, assembly GCA_038212325.1. GTDB lineage: Bacteria > Bacteroidota > Bacteroidia > Bacteroidales > FEN-979 > CAIVAT01. The sequence continues at coordinate 9,328 of JBBQUQ010000055.1, read as the reverse complement.
CGATCAGGGGAGTTGATCCTTCGGGGATTTATCGCGCGATGCTTGATGTGTTCGTTTATGATGCAGCTGATAAAATCAGGAAACCTGCCTGCGATGCGATAAATTCGTTTGTTCCACCTGGTTTGGCGGAGTCATGGAAAAAGGCCATTGAGACATTGACAAATGTTTCTGCTGTCAATGTTAAAGATGCCCGTCGCCTGGTTGCAGACAAACTGATTGAAGAGAACCGTTATAAATTTTAAGCAGGATATATTGCTTTAAATCAATTCAGATCCAGGTTTATCAATGGTTGTAACCCTAACCGCAATTTCATCGTTCTCAGGGATATAGTCAATGGTAATTACGTCACTTTCAGCAATTTTTGTTTTGATGATCTCCTCTGCAAGAGTATCCTCCACATATTTTTGAATTGCTCGTTTTAGTGGGCGTGCGCCAAACTGGGCATCCCAACCTTTTTCAGCGATATAATCTTTCGCAGCTGCAGTGATAACAATGTGATAACCAAGGTCAGTTGTTCTTTTAAACACATGTTGAAGTTCAATATCGATGATTTTGTGAATATCCTCACGTTCCAGTGAATCGAATATGACAATATCATCGATCCGGTTGATAAATTCAGGCGCGAATGCTTTCTTTAGCGCATTTTCAATCACTCCCCGGGCATGTTCGCTGCTGGCAGCCTGTTTTGCTGATGTGGCGAACCCGACACCCTGACCGAAATCCTTCAGCTGGCGAGAACCAATATTGGATGTCATGATCACGATGGTGTTTTTAAAATCTACGCGGCGCCCGAAACTATCGGTCAGCATTCCATCATCAAGAACCTGAAGCAACAGGTGAAATACATCGGGATGGGCTTTTTCAATTTCATCAAGTAAAACAACAGAATAGGGGCGGCGGCGAATTTTTTCTGTCAGTTGTCCGCCTTCCTCATACCCAACATATCCCGGAGGGGCTCCGATGAGACGTGAAACAGCGAATTTCTCCATGTATTCGCTCATGTCAACACGCACCAGTGCATCCTCAGTATCAAACAAGTATTTTGACAAAACTTTTGCAAGGTGTGTTTTACCAACCCCGGTAGGCCCAAGAAAGATAAATGTACCGATCGGTTTATTGGGATCCTTCAAACCCGCCCGGTTGCGACGGATTGCCTTAACAACCTTTTTGATGGCCTCATTCTGGCCGATCACCGAATTTTCCAGTTCGGCCTCCATATTAACGAGGCGGTCGCTCTCATTTTTCGCAATACGTTGAACTGGTATCCCGGTCATCATGGCCACAACTTCTGCCACATTTTCCTCTGCAACAGTTTGCCTGTTCAGTTTTGCACTTTCCTCCCAACGCTTTTTCTCTCGCTCAAGGTTGTCCTGCAGTTTACGCTCTGAATCGCGTAAATCAGCGGCTTCCTCGAATTTTTGACTGTTGATTGCCAGCATTTTTTGCTTCCTGGTCTCTTCGATCTGGTTTTCAGCATCAATAATTTCCTGGGGGACATTGATATTTGAAATATGGACGCGGGCACCGGCTTCATCCAGCGCATCAATGGCCTTGTCAGGGAGATAGCGATCGGTTATATACCGGTTTGTCAAAGCGACACATGCCTTTATGGCATCGTCGGTATAGGTTACAAGGTGATGATCCTCATATTTTTCCTTGATGTTGTGAAGGATTTCGACCGTTTCCTCCGGTGATGTCGGATCAACCAGCACTTTCTGGAACCTGCGTTCAAGAGCCCCGTCTTTCTCTATGTATTGCCGGTATTCATCCAGCGTGGTTGCTCCTATGCATTGTATGTCACCGCGGGCCAGCGCAGGCTTAAACATGTTTGATGCATCAAGTGACCCTGAGGCATTGCCCGCTCCCACAATGGTATGTATCTCATCAATGAAGACAATGATGTTGGGATTCTTCTCCAGTTCATTCAGGACGGCTTTCATCCTCTCTTCAAACTGGCCGCGGTATTTGGTGCCGGCAACCAGCGAGGCGAGGTCTAAAGATACCAGACGTTTGTTGAAAAGTGAACGGGCGACTTTCCGTTGCACAATTCTGAGGGCCAGCCCCTCTGCGATGGCTGATTTTCCAACTCCGGGCTCACCGATTAATATCGGGTTGTTTTTCTTGCGCCGGCTAAGGATCTGCGCTATGCGCTGCAATTCTTTTTCGCGGCCGACAATCGGGTCGAGGCGGCCTTCTTCGGCAGCCTTGGTAATATCGCGGCCAAAATTATCAAGGACCGGCGTCTTTGATTTTGAATCCTGGGGCTTTTTCTGGCTGGTGCTAAAGTTTTTCCCCCCTTCGTCCGGATCTTCATCGTCTTCATCCTTGGGTAGGATATCCATGGGATCAAACCGGGTTTCATCGCTTTTCTGGGTAAGGATTGCCTTCAGTTCATCCTTAATCATGTCGTAACTTACGCCATAACCCTGAAAGGTCTTTGTGACAAGGTTGTTCTCATCTTTGAGAATGGCAAGCAACAAATGTTCCGTGCCGATCAGTTCGCTGTTGAACAGTTTTGCTTCCAGGTAGGTTATTTTCAGGGCACGTTCTGCCTGCTTGATCAATGGCAGGTTTTCACCGCCGGGATTTTTTTCCTTATGACTTTTAACAGCCTGCTCAACTTTTTTCCTGACTTCAGAAAGGTCAACGCCAAGATTTCGCAGAATCCTGATTGCCAAACCTTCACCTTCCCTGATAATGCCAAGTAACAGATGCTCAAGGCCGATATAATCATTGCCCAGCCGCTGGGCCTCTTCCCGGCTATATATTAAAACGTCTTTAACACGTTGAGAGAATTTTGCTTCCATAAAACAGACAATTTCAAATTAATTCTGGTAATTGACAAAAATCGAACCACTCTTGCAAACGGTAAAATTGTCAAAACATCCAAAAATACGATTAGTATCACCAGATATGTGCTAAATGATCATTATTTATTAACATTTCCATGTTAGTAAGACACGAAAATAAATAGAGGTTGCCTGGTGTGGGCAATCGTGTTTTTTGTTATCTTCGTAACATAATTAAAATTATTTTACTTATTTGAATATCAGACAAATACGTTATGGAGATAGATGGAACTGAATCAGGAGAAAAAATAGTTCAGGTTAGTATTGAAAATCAGATGAAAACTGCCTACATTGATTATTCAATGTCGGTGATTGTTCAAAGGGCTTTACCAGATGTCAGAGACGGTTTGAAACCGGTTCACAGGCGTGTTTTGTTTGGCATGTATGAGTTGGGCGTTCTATCAAACAGGGCCTATAAAAAATCGGCAAGGATCGTAGGGGAGGTGCTTGGAAAATTTCATCCTCATGGCGATACCTCTGTATATGACGCCATGGTCAGGATGGCGCAGGACTGGAGTTTACGTTATCCGCTTGTCGACGGTCAGGGGAACTTTGGCTCCATGGATGGGGACAGTCCGGCAGCCATGAGGTATACAGAGGCACGTCTTCAGAAAATCGCAGAAGAGATGGTTGCCGATATCGAAAAAGATACCGTTGACTACCAGTTGAATTTTGATGATACCCTCAAGGAGCCAACCGTAATGCCTTCCCGCATTCCAAATCTGCTGATAAATGGGGCATCAGGAATTGCCGTCGGAATGGCTACAAACATGGCGCCGCATAACCTGAGTGAGGTCGTTGACGGAATAATTGCATACATCGACAACAGGGCGATAACGATCCCGGAACTGATGCAATATATCAAAGCTCCGGATTTTCCGACCGGGGGCATAATATACGGATATGATGGCGTAAAGGATGCGTTTGAAACCGGACGGGGCAGGATTGTTATCCGCGGGGAGACGAAAATTGAGCAGGGTGACCATGGTCGGGAGCGTATTATTGTGAACTCTGTGCCATATCAGGTCAACAAGGCTGAAATGATCAAGAAGACCGCCGATCTTGTTAATGATAAAAAGATAGAAGGCATATCCGATATACGTGATGAGTCGGACCGCAACGGTGTGCGCATTGTCTATGAACTCAAGCGCGAAGCCATTACAAACGTAGTGCTGAACAAGCTATACCAGATGACCGCCTTGCAGACTTCGTTTAATGTTAACAACATAGCCCTGGTCAAAGGGAGGCCAATGACGCTGAATCTGAAGGACATGATTGTTCATTATGTGGAACACCGCCATGAAGTAGTTATCCGGAGGACAAAACATGACCTTTCAGAGGCGCTTAAAAGGGCTCATATTCTTGAAGGGTTACTTATTGCACTCGACAACCTGGATGCAGTTATCGCCCTGATCAGGGCGTCGCAAACGCCGGATGAAGCAAGGGCAGGATTAATGGCAAACTTCGGCCTAAGTGAGATCCAGGCCAAGGCCATTTTGGATATGCGTTTGCAACGGTTGACCGGACTGGAGCGCGATAAAATAAAAGATGAGTATGCTGAATTGATGAAGCTCATTGATTTTCTGAACAGTATATTGGCCGATGAATCAATGAGAATGAATATCATTAAAGACGAACTGAAGGAGATAAAGGAGAAATTCGGAGATGAGCCAAGGTCGCAGATCGTTTATGCTGCTTCTGACTTCAGGATTGAAGATACGATACCTGATGAAAATGTTGTGATTACGATTTCGCATATGGGCTATATCAAGCGGACCCCGCTTACTGAATACCGTGTGCAGAACAGGGGAGGACGAGGTGTAAAAGGAACTGAGATCAGGGATGAGGATTTTCTTGAACATCTGTTTGTTGCCACAAATCACAACTACCTGCTGTTCTTTACTGAAAAGGGTAAATGCTTCTGGCTGAGAGTTTATGAAATCCCTGAAGGTGGAAAAACTTCTAAAGGAAGAGCCATTCAGAATCTGATAAATATTGACCCGGATGATAAGGTGAGGGCTTTCATTAATGTTAAAAATCTTAAAGACGAAGATTATATCACGTCCAATTTTATTATCCTGGCCACAAAAAAGGGAACGATCAAAAAAACCTCTTTGGAGGCCTATTCGCGTCCTCGTCAGAATGGGATCAATGCCATTACCATTAATGAAGGAGATCAGTTGCTTGAGGCAAAGTTAACCCAGGGAACCGATGAGGTTGTTATGGCATTAAAATCCGGTCGGGCGATCAGGTTTAATGAAAAAACAGTAAGGCCGATGGGACGAAATGCTGCAGGCGTTCGCGGGATTTCATTCACTGGTACCGACAACGAAGTTATTGGGATGATTTGCATTCCACTGGATAAAAAATGTGAGGTCCTGGTTGTTTCTGAAAAGGGTTATGGGAAGAGATCCGACCTGGATGACTACCGAATCACCAACCGGGGTGGTAAAGGTGTGAAAACATTGAACATTACTGATAAAACCGGTGCGGTGATCGCAGTGAAAGATGTTACCGACAGTGATGACCTTATGATCATAAACCGATCCGGCGTTATCATCCGCATGGCGGTTGCAAATCTGCGTGTAATCGGTCGCGCCACGCAGGGCGTGCGCCTGATCAAAATTGATGAGGGTGATTCCATCGCTGCCGTTGCGAAAGTCGATGTGGAGGAGGCAACGGTTTCCGGTGACGAAGAGAATGCAGGAATCCAACCGGGTTTTGAAGATAGTTTTACAGATCAGGATGAAAGGCCAATTGTGAATGATAAAACAGATTCGCCTGAAACTGAAAATTAATTCACCCCTAAGTAGCATATAATCAGCTGGTTTTTTTTATATTTGCCGGCTAAAAATCAACTCGGAAGTATCATCTTAATAATCAAAACGATGAAAAAAATTGCCTTAGTTTTAGTCCTGGTGACATCCTTTACCCTTGCATTTGGACAGAAAAGTGTTCGACAGACCGCATCTAATTATCTTAAAGACGGAAAATTAGATAAAGCTATGGAAGCTATCAATCAGTGTGTATTGGATCCCAGCACCGCTACGGATGCCAAAGCCTGGTTTATCCGTGGGAATGTATACCTCGAAATCTCCAACTCCAAAGATGAAAAATACAAGGCCTTGGATCCTGATCCACTTACCAAAGCATTGGATTCATATCGAAAGGCCATTGAATTTGATCCTAAAAAGGAATATTACGATGACATTCTGGCAAAATTGAATTGGCAGCGAAACAACTATTACAACCTGGCGGTTGAGAACTACAACAACAAACAGTACAAGGATGCCATGAACAACTTTGGCAATGGGGCAGAGGTGCTGGAACTCGCCAATGTTTCTGATACTTTAGGACTATTAAATGCAGCAACCTGTGCTTCCCTGGCAAATGAAAAAGAGGCATCAAAGCAATATTATCTTAAATTATTAAAAGCAAACTATAAATCGCAAGCCTTATATATTACATTATCAGATGTATATCGCCAGGATAAAGATTCATCAAATGCGCTGAAATATGTGCGTATGGGGCAACAGGAATACCCGAATGACCTTCGGTTATTTCTTGCAGAGACAAATATTTATCTGACATTCAATGACACGCCAAAGGCCTTGAGAAACCTTAAGGAGGCGATGGCCAAGGATTCGACCAACTATTCGGTAGCGTTTGCACTTGGGACCATTTACGATAATATTTCGAACGACACCAGCAAAACAATTGCGGAGCGTCAGGAAGCGTTTAACAACGCTGTGAGTGCGTATTCCAAATCAATACGGTTGAATCCAGATTATTTTGAAGGAAATTACAACCTGGGGGCACTGTATGTCAACAAAGCTGCCGGCATCAATGAGGAGGCAACAAAATTGCCACTTGAAGCAACTGCTCAGTTTGATAAGTTGAAAAAAGAAGCGGATACATATCTCGAAAAAGCATTGCCATACCTGGAAAAAGCAACCGAACTTCAACCGAATGATGTTAATACGTTGTTTACCTTAAAACAAATTTATTCCCGAACCAACAAACCTGATAAGGTGAAAGCCGTACAGGAACTGATAAACGCTGCTCAGAAGAAATAGGGCAGTTGGGATTTTCAGGAGATTCGTCTTGCTTTACGGGATGGTCTCCTGATATTTTTAAATTTGGTATTTAACATAATATTAATTATAAGACAAATTAGTAAAATACTTATATTGATTATCAAGCACTTATATTTTTAAAAGCTGTCATACTCCGGGGTTTTTCCTTATCTTTGCAGACGAATCGCCACATATTACTGATAATCAACATAGAATAGCGGGAGAATAACCTCCGGGTAACCGCCTAAAATGACATTATAAATTTGATTATCAATTGATTAAAAGTAATTACTAATTGCTTGATAATTTGATATGAAAAAAATAGAATTCAAAAATATTATACCTCCTGATGGTCACAGTATGAAAATCGATCAGAACCGCTGGCGTATACTCATTGCATGAAAAACTGAAATATCTTTCAAAAATCAAAAGCATGCAATTGCTTTTCAAACGGTCATCAATGATGAGCTGAACGATGCCCTCTATATCTTTAATGATATTTCGATCGAACTTTATCGGCACTATAAAACGAACTGGTTCTATTTCAATATAAACCAAGAGCAATCGGCAAACGAAAGAAAGATTCGTCAGGGCTTTGCAGAAATTGATCGATTACAGGAAAATGTAGTCATAGAATATGAGCAATACAGGATTATGGCAAACATTAAAAGTATTGCAGATAATCTCAGGATTATTGCAAGCTCACTTCAAGCATTACAACGGCATCGTGAATCCTATGCCGAATTAAGAAGTTTGGAGCTTATAAAATCCAGAATCAAAAAGAGCTTTGAAACGATTGATAATTTTGGGTGGAATCCTGTGCCAAATGGCGGTGAAATAGTGCGTTGCGAACCTTTACATCAACTAAATGTTAAAGAGCAACTCAAAACACTTCAACAAACTTTATACAGAAGAAGTTTGAAACGTTAGGAAACCTACTCGCAAACATAACACTCAAGTGTTGCCGGCATGATCTTGTCTTTTTTCAGCGTAACCTGGATAGACTTAACAAGATATTTCACCCCTCTGAACATGTATTTTTTGGAAAAGTCAAAATCGCGCAGGTCGTTGAAACCGAGCTGTGCGACAATGATTACAAGCTTTGTTGATAATCGAAAATCAAGGAAATTAAGAAAGTTCTTTTTGAACAGGCTGTTATCTCCGTTATAAAAGAGATTCTTTGTAGCGGTGGAACTGTTGGCGGTATCTCTTGGCTGTCCCAGTGATCCACCGGCGAGTTGGTGTTTCATGAAGAAGAGTTTTGGTGTGACTGCCTTCCAGTTGATCATTGCATTTCCGATGATCCCCTCCCCTGTCGTATTATCTGAAAACAGGGTTGAAAACGGTGTTGTGATGGACTGGTCTTTATCCTTATAAAGAACCTCTGTGAACAGCGAAACCAGGCCGATGTCAGAAGGCGCCGGATGCCAGGAGAAATCCTGCAACATCCGGTAATAGATCCCTTCGTCATGAACAAAACGCATATCAACGACCTCTGACGAAGGCCAGGGAGGCAATAATGCAACCGATTGAACAGAATCTTTGATATGGTCAATCGCAAACTTTTCAACAATAGCAGTGTCTGCAGCCACTAAATCATCAGAATCAATTGTCATTTTAACGTCCCATCCCTTGATTTTATCCTCCAGTTCGGTGCTGAATGAGATGATAGATTTGGTGAGATCGGTACATCCTGTTGATTTTACAATGGTATCAAGGGAAAGCAACCTGATTGTACTGGTTGAATTATTGATGAAAAAACGGATGTTGAAAAATGATTCTAGGCCTGAAAGGCAACTCTTCCCAATAAGTAAGATTTCTGATTTGAGGGAAAGCTAATATTGCAGATGGATACCTGACATTCGCACATGAATTTATATAGGCTAACCTGGCTGCCGGATTTGCAAATTCCATGGTGCCGAAGTCAAATTGCTGCAGGGTGAGACTTTGCCTAGAATAGAAAAAATCACCTTCAGATTCAAAAATTGTTCCTTCAAAAAACTTTGAATTGGACGACTTAACTTTTACCGTTCCTTTGAAAAGTTGCAGGCCATTCCAAAGAAATGCTCCCTGCTGGGTCATATAGGGATCACCAATGTTCTCCACCCGGTGACGGTATCCCATGGTGATCACATTTTTGGGAGTGGCAGGAATCCTGAACGGATAAGAATAGCTCCCGATCTCAGAAAAGACGGGAGATTTAAGGTTCATCGTAAAAGCAAAATCGTTTGGCAGATCGACCGGGTGGTCATCAATGTTCATTGATAGCATGGCGAAGGTTTATTTATATGTGTATCAATCGGGTTGCCTGTCGGGAACTGTTTGCCATTGAGGATTCAGAACTGTTCAGGCCGTAACCGACCAGGATGATAATGAAATTTCTAAACTACGAAATCTCCGTTG
>JBBQUQ010000054.1:0-23395 GCA_038212325.1 Bacteroidales bacterium | reverse complement strand
CTTCTGGCATACCCAGCCGCAGTGGAGCACCGATCAGGATATTTTATCCGTCTATTATAAAAACGCAGCCGGGGGCGTCTGGGCCCTGCTGGCAACCTATACAGCCACTGTTCCCTCATGGACGCAGGAAACCATTGCCCTGCCCAACGCAAGCGCCACCTATTACATCGCATTTGAGGGCAATGCGAAATTCGGCTATGGAATCTGTTTTGACGACGTGCAGGTGGCCAATGGCTGCGCGAACTTTGTAACTGCCGGAATTTCAATTGCCGCTTCAATGAATCCTGTTTACCAGGGAACAATGGTCACAAATACGGCGACTCCCCTGAACGGCGGAAATTCGCCTTCATACCAGTGGAAAGTCAGCGGAACGAATATCCCGGGGGGCACCAATGCCACTTTCTCGAACATTCCGGCCAACAATGATGAGATAACCTGTGTTTTAACGTCGAGTGAAGCATGTGCCGTCAACAATCCTGCCTTATCCAACCCTGTGATCATCTCGGTAACCAGTTTGCCTGCAATTAATTTTATCCAAAACATCAACCTGACAGGTAATGAGTGTTACGATGCATTCGAAACCATCACAGTGGCCGGCAGCGGTTCTTCTTTTACCGTTGAAACCGGGGGAAGCGCAACCATGATTGCGGGTCAGAAGATCAGCTACCTCCCCGGAACACTGGTGCAGCCGGGCGGCTACCTGCATGGGTATATTACTACCGACGGACAGTATTGCGGGAACCTTGCGCCATCGATCGCAAACAATTCCGGCAATGATGGCACAGGCAGGATCAGCCCGCAAGCGCCATCGTACAAAGTTTACCCAAACCCCACGGATGGCGACATTGTTCTTGAAGTGAATGAACTTGGTTCCCAGGGAATAATCCAGGCCGAAATCCATGGAATGGCAGGAGATAAAGTGTTATCAACAGTGTTACCCGCTGGCAAAAAGCAAAATTTTTCCATATCCGGTAACCCGGCTGGCATCTATCTCCTGAAATTCATTTCGGGTAAAATTTCCGGAACTGCTGTGGTGATAAAGCGCTAAGGTCACCAGCCATCGATTATTTGATGGATTTTGGATTTATGTTTATAAATATTGGAGGATAAAAATAGGTTTTTTAAACTGTGTATTATATCTTTGTCGCATCCATCCGTATAACAAGTGGTTACCAAAGCGTCAATTAGAAAAACAACTACTTCTTCTTGTTCTGTTGCTTTTTGCAACGCTCATATCTCAGGCGAGCACCTGGTATGTAAATACGCTGGGTACAGATGACCTATTGCATGGCACCACAACCGGATCGGGCGCATTCAAAACCATTCAATATGCCATCACCAGGTCAACAGCCGGTGATTTAATACAAGTAGCACCGGGAACCTATATTGCTTCAAATACGCTGGTTGACAAGAGTCTTACCATTGAAGGTACCGGGGCCACCAGGGATGCTGTTGTGATCGTGCCTGCCGGTGAAGACGGAAACGCAAATGTTACGTTTGACGGCACAGCACAGAACGGATTCATCATCAAGGCACATGGTGTCACCATCCGTAAACTGACCATCAACGGCCGGGGTAACAATTCCCTTACGCCAGGAAAAAACAACTTTCGCACGGGCATCGTCACCCTGGACAATACCCAGCCGGGAGGGGGGTACATGGAACAATCTCCATGTCGATAACGCCTGGCCAATGCTGCTTCCGTGATTGAAAACAACACGATCACGCTTACCTCCGGAGCTTCCTTTGCCACAGGGGGTTCACAGTCAGTTGGCATGCTCCTCGGTTGGTCCTATGCAAATGGGTTCACCGCCAGAAACAACCACCTTTCTTCATCCGGTTATGGCGTGGGAATCATGGTGTTTGGATCCGGCACCGCCGCAAAGCCGATGATCCTCGAAGGCAATGTTCTTACAGCCATTTCGAGTGTGCGAACGGATACAGCCGACGGAACGGGTGTATACATTGCCAACCAATTTCTGCATGCTGCCGACAATAAGAGAGAGTCAACGGTCATCCTGAGGAATCACAATACCATCAGCGGTTATGTCAAAGGAATTGACGTGGTTGACTGTGCGAATTCTTCATTCCCGCTCTTTGTTACATTGAATAACAACTCCCTTGCAGGCACTTAACGTCGCTTTTTCGAATGCCACAGACGGACAAATGCTTTTCATCGCTGCAGGCACTGTAAGCGGAACAGTTTATAATTATCCCGGAAAAACAGTTACTATTTTCGGATCCGGGATTCCCGGGCAATCAAAAATCGCAGGCACTTCACCAGCCATAACCATTGTTGCAGGCAATCTTGCCATCACCGGAATCGAATTTACCATGGCAGCTGTCAATGACCCGACCATATTGGTGAACAGCGGGAACCTGAAACTGCGCAGCTGTATCCTCAATGAATCGGCAGGTGGAAGCAAAGCCTGCCTGCTGGTAACAGGTGGCACAGCAGATGCCGGAACATCCACAGATTACGGGCTCAACAAGTTTTTAGTCAACGGCCAGGTTCAGCCATTGAAAACGATCCTTTGGCCACACTATGGGCAATAGGCAATGATTGGGGCAATCCTTCCGGGCCTACTATTGCCACCAATTTTAACGGCACAGGCGGTGCGATCATCGGAGCTGGCATGGATAATGTCGTTTATGCTCCTTACAGGTCAGGGTCTGTTACGACTATTTCTTCCGTTGCTGTTTGCACCGGAACAACAACGGTTGATATTCCCGTGACCGTGGCAAATTTCAATAGCGTAGGCAGTTTCTCGTTAACATTCGGATTCACACCCGTTCAACTGGCAAACCCGGTCATGGTTGATATCAACCCGGCTTTCACAGGATGGGTTTTTACAACTGATCCGCTCCTGATCGCCTCCGGCATCTATAAGGTTTCTGCATTGGAAACCATCCCTACCAGTGGAGTAACCATATCGGATGGCTCAACTTTGTTTACCCTGAGGTTCGCCATCCTCGGCAATGCCATGGCCTCCGTCTCCTTTATCGAAGATATTCCGGGAACCTCCTGCGAATATGCCGGAGTTGCGCCAGGCCATCCTTTCATTGCAACGCCAGAAAATAAGTGGCAGTTTCACCTACTACAACCCTGCAAACGCCCTTCTTTACAACGGGGATAACGGTTCAGGGCCACCTCGACCAAGCCAACCGATGGCAGTGTGAACACCACAGATACAGCCCAGGTGAACAACTGGGGGCCACATCCATTTACCATTGAAAAGGTCAGGTTTTATGCCGGGGATGTCACACAGAATAATTTTCTGAGTTCAATTGATGCGCAAAAGATCCAGCAGAATTTTGTCAATGGAACTCCCTTTACCAGGCCTCCATGGACGTTCTGGAATGCGGGAACAACGATCAGTTCCAACCCTGTTTCTGCACCTGATTATCCGGTTGTAAACCTGATTGCCGGCAACGATCTAACCGTAAACATGTATGGATTATGCACCGGTGACTTCAACAGAAGTTTCAACCCCTTATCAAAAAAATCAGAGAGCAAGACCCTCAGCCTGATTTATGGCCGGTCAATGCACGTAAAAAGCAATGAGGAATTCGACCTCCCGGTTCGACTGGTTAATGCTTCAAGTGTCGGCGCTCTTTCACTGATTCTTGAGTTTCCGGCTGATCTCGTTGAGGTGAAGAATGTGCTGATGCACAGCGTAAACGGAGAACTTGACTGGGCTGTTTTCGATCAGGCTCACTCTCGCTCCCGATCCGCTGAATGAACTCGCCAACGATCAGTTCGATGTTATCGGCAATGCCATTTTAAGTGTCGATGTTATTGACTCGTCTCCCAATGGGATTAATGAACATTCTGCCGGCGACGAGGTGAAGATGTACCTACCCCAATCCGTTCGCCAACTTCACGACGATCTTCTATTCCCTCCCATATGGCGGAAATGTTATCCTTGAAATTCGCAATACGCTGGGTGAGACAGTCCGAATCCTGGCAAGTGAATACCAGGCAAGTGGGAAGCATTCACTGAAAATTGATGCTGCAGGCCTTTCGCAGGGTGTTTATACGGCAACCATCAGGCTTCAAAGTAACACCGATGCCGCAATTAGCACCATTAAGCTGATTATCAGCAAGTAATAATTATTATAAATAAAGGGGAGTGCGATAGCGCTCCCCTTTGTTTATGGTGGTCTTTTAATTAAAGTAATTTCCTTGAAAAAGAGTATTTTTTTTGGGTTCATTTTTGGTTTGTTGTTGCCTTCATGTCTGGTTGCCGCAGATGCCCCGGTTACCATGGCCGGAAACGTTGTAAATGCCATCCCCGGTTCTCCTTCAGTGGCGATCCCTTTAACCGTAAACGGGTTCAGCAACATCGGCCAGTTTACCCTCACCATAATGTTCGACACCACCCGGATACGCTTTGTCTCTGCTGCCACCAACCCCTCACTTGCCGGGATGGCAATCACCTATACCCCTCCTGTAGGAAATACCCGGGGAAAGCTTGTATTTACATGGACAGGTGCTTCAAATTTCAGCATGCCCGACGGATCATCCCTGGCCAACCTGGTATTTTCCTATGTCTCAGGTACGGAAATTCTCAGCTGGACGTATTCATCTGGTCCGGTGTGCCAATATAAGCGGTATGTGGGTGCAACACTTAGCACATTAAATGACGATCCTAAGTACCGTTTTTATATTAACGGGGGAATCTCAAACCGCAGTGCCCCTGTTAGCTATGCCCCCATCGTTGCAATGGCAGCAGCCGGCCCGGTACCCCTACCTGTTACTGCCAATGGTTTTTCAGGTATCGGCGCATTTACGTTGTATCTTGAGTACGATCCGGCCATCCTTACCTACCAAAATTCGTTCATTAAAAATTCCGCATTCGGATCATCCTTCCAGGTAGGCAACAACCCCGGAAACGGAGGCAAGATGCTGATTGTTATCCAATGGTATGGCAATGAAGTGACACTGGCAAACGGATCTGTGATCTGCACTCTCAATTTCACCTATACCTCAACTGTTGGAGCCAGTTGTGCACTTACCTGGTATGACATCGGTCCTTCCTGCGAATATGCAGATGCATCGTATATTCTCATTGACCTGCCTGCAGCAGATTATTACCATAATGGAGTTGTTGCGCCACCCCTGACAGCAGATTTTATAGCGGATAATCTGACCCCCCTGAAAAACGAACCGGTGCTTTTAACAGACCTCACCACCGGGGCCCCAACCTCGTGGAACTGGAGTTTCGACAGGCCCGGGACCGGCAACTTAACAATTCCTTAATTCCGGAAATGATGATAAAAAAAAATCGAATCTATTCTCATGTATGGCTGGTCATTGGATATACCATATTAATATTATTATACTCGTTCTCTGTCAACGCTCAAAATGCTCCGGTTACAACCCTTGGAACCGTCGGCAATGTCATTCCGGGACAGGTTGCGGTTCCCGTCACTGTGACAGGATTTACTGACATTGGGGCAATCTCCCTCAGTTTTGACTACCAATACGGCGGCTTGCAATTTATACTTGGAATTCCGAATCCACTGCTTTCGGGATTTGCCATAGGCGACCATGATATGGGAAATGGGAAACACAGGGTCACCATGGGATGGTTTGGCTCAGGAGTTTCGCTGCCTGTGGCAGTATTGCCAACCCAGGACCTATTGCAGGCGAAGCCATTATATGCCAGGGCGTAACAGGTGTCGGATACAGTGTGGCGCCGGTTGCAAATGCCACCGGCTACAACTGGACACTTCCGCCCGGGGCAACTGTTGTCAGCGGGAACAACACAAATGCCATTACTGTGAACTATTCAACAGGTGCAACTTCCGGCTCAATTGCAGTCAATGGAATGAATGGTTGCGGCAGCGCGCCTCCTTCACAACTGCCTGTAACCGTAAATCCTTTACCTGTTGCCAACGCCGGACCCGATGTAACGATCCCCTACGGAACAAGCATCACACTCCATGCCTCTGCAGGCGGCAGCGGAACCCTCAGTTATCACTGGTCGCCAGAGGCACTCCTTGTTAATCCTAACTTGCAGGACCCCCAAACCGTCAACCTCACGGCAACAACCGTATTTATCCTGCTGGTCACCAACCAGGCATCGCTGTGCGAAAAAACCGATGACGTGGTGGTTACCATCACTGGCGGACCGCTTCATGCAAGCCCGGTATCGATACCAAATACGGTATGCAAAGGAACCCCCTCACAATTGTTTGCAAATGCCGGCGGCGGTTCAGGGACCTACACTTACACCTGGAGCAGCAATCCCCCGGGTAATCCGCCATGGAACTCAAGCCTGGCGAACCCGACCGTTTTTCCTGATGTGTCAACCACCTATTTGCTGAACCTGTCGGATGGGTTCAATGGCACTTCTGGCAACACAACAGTCCTCGTGCATCCATTACCAACAGCATTCATCCAAGGAGGTGACACCCTTTGCGGTTCAGGAAATTCAACCATCCTCACGGTTGATCTGACCGGGTCGCCCCCATGGTTGTTTTATTATTCCAATGGCATCACCACCTGGCTGGTTCAGGCACAATATGCAACACCATATATAATAACAGCCACTGAGCCGGGAGTTTACACGGTTCTGGCAGTTTCTGATGAACATTGTGCAGGTACAACTTCCGGATCGGCCCCTGTTGCCGTGTTCCCCATCCCTCCTGCTCCTTCAATTAATATAAACGGCACGGAAATATCCTCCACCGGTTGCTGCGGCAACCAGTGGTACCGCGACGGAATTCCTATTCCCGGCGCAACAGGCCAGAATTACGAACCCCTGGCAACCGCCCACTATTTCACCATTGTAACTGTAGATGGATGTTCATCAGACACCTCCAACACCATCTATTACTTCATGACCGGTATCAGGCAGCCTGAGGGGCAAAAATTTTTCCATCGAGTCAAACCCGGCTGAGAATTATATTATCATCAAGTCATCGGGAGATGACTACCCAGTCGGGAAAATAGTAATTTATTCCATCACAGGAAAAACCGAGGCGGTCTATGCTGACATACCTGTGAACGAGCGGAAAGAGATGCTGATCGACCTTCAAAACCTTTTTAGCGGCATGTATTTTATTTCGATCGAGACAAAATCCGGAAATACCATCATGAAACTGATCGTCAAATAAGATTTTTCATCTTCTCTCATGAGACGGAAGAGAAGTCATGACCAGTGACCTATGAGATGAAAATTGTGCGCTGGTGCATTATTAGAATAGTTTACAATCGTTATAAATAATGTGTGATATTTTAAACGGGTGTTTTTTTTATATATTTACCCATTGTTTTCTTCATAAAATAAACCTATATATTACAGTTTATTTAGATGACAATGAATATTTTAGCGCAAAAAATGTACAAATTCCGGTTTTTATAATATTAAAATGGGCTGGTGGCAGCAGGTTTGTGCATGCGATGTATAAATTAATTCGGAATTGCTGATGGGAATTATTTTGCTAAAAAGATACTTCACAGTTTAACGTAGGCAAAAACCTTTAAAACCGTTCTTATGAAAACCAGATTTTTACTTTTCCCGAAGAATTATTTCCTGTTTTTGATTATTTTACTTTCAATGGTTGCGGGGTTCAGCAACATCGTAATGGGACAGTTTGCCGGTGATTTCAGGTCAAGTGGGGCAGGCAATTGGAATGATTACACAAAATGGGAGCGTTACGATGGGGCAATTTGGTCAGCTGCAATTGCAGGTCAGACCCCGGCATCCTCCAATTCTGTTTATATTCAAATTGGGCATACAATTACACTAACTCAAAATGAAGCCTGCCTGGACTTGAATATAAACAATGGAGCAGCCACAGTTATTGCAATTGCAACTTTTACACTTGAGGTAAACGAGAAATTGAGATCATATAGCGGTGTTGTAAATACCCTACCAGGCACATCGAGTTCGACGGTTGGAGGATCATGCATTTCTTCGACGGCAGGAGTTGGTAGAATTAAATTTGTCGGCTCGACGAGAACAATAACAGCTACCGGAGAGTGGGGTAATAATCCTCAGGGCTGGGATGTTGAATTTGCCCCCTCGCCCGGCAATATCTTCAGCCTACAAACAGGTTTTAAAGCCAGGAATATTGTTATTTCATCCGGAACAGTGACATCCAGTTCGGCAGATTTCCGTCCCGACGGTTTTGCTGGCGGAACTGGAACCCTGACCGTCAAAACAGGTTCTATCCTTCAATTCTCCGGCAGTTCCATCAATATCAAACGAGTTGGGACTGCAGGTGCTACCTCCCATTTTGGAACATTCACCGTTGAAAGCGGTGCCATACTTGATTTCTCAGGGACAGGGAGTCCGACCATTGGGGCGGCTAGTATCATCTTTAACGGAACTGTGCAATATTCCGGTGGTGGCGCACAGGCATTGGCTACAAAAGGAGGCAATACAGGAGGATCTGATCCTTCGATGTATACAAATTTAAGATTAGGCGGTACAAGTGCTAAAACACTTGGGTTGAATACAACCGTGATCGGAACGCTGACGATAGCCGGCAGCGCAAATGAGAAACATCCGAATAATTCAAGCACAACAGATTATTTAAACCGTTACTGGGATGTCACTTCCGCTAACATCTCATCTTTCTCATGTGATGTGACAGGTACCTATGTGCCCGGTGATGTTGCCGGGAGTGAAAGCAACCAGGCAGCCGGCAAGTACAACGGCACGCTTCCCTGGGTAAAATATTCCATGCTCGGGTCGAATACGCTTACAGCCAACGGTGTAACCGGTTTTTCCTCTTTTACAGGCATCACGGCTGCATCACCCACAGTCGTGATAACAGGCAGCCCCTCGTTGACAGTATGCAAGAATACCCCCATGACTCTTACTGCTCAAGCTATCGGTGATCAGCCATTTACTTATTTGTGGAGTCCGGGAAATGAAACGACTCCAGCAATTAATCCCTCTACCGTTGTGCCGGGCATAACCAATTATGCCGTCACTGTAACCGACGGTAATGGGTTTACTGCAATCGCTACCTCCACAATCACGGTTGGAGAAGATGTGATTTTAAGCAGTGTAACAGCAACACCATCGAATGTTTGTTACAATGGAAGCACCACTTTAACCGCCAGCCTAATTGTTGCCGGCACCCCGGCATACTGCGCTGCCAACTCAACCTCCGGTGCATCTGAACTAATTTCAAACTTGACCCTTAATGGCATCAACAACACATCAGCCTCAACCGCAGGCTATGAAGATTTTACAATTGTTTCAACAGCACTTGCAGCTGGCACGGCTTATCCTGTATCCATTTCAGTTTTCAATGCCTACGCCAATGATGACCATGTATATATCTGGGTTGACCTGGACCAGAACGGAATTTTCAGTAACCCCGGGGAAAAAGTTTATGACGCTGCCGTCAGCACCTTTTGTCCTCTGTGCTCAGGTTCTTCTACGGCCGTTTTAACAGGCACGGTGACTGTTCCCGCTACTTCCTTTAACGGGCTTACACGCATGAGGATTCGTTTGCAGGACAACCTCAACGGTCCGAATACCACCCCGTGCGGCAGTTCAGACTATGGGCAGGTTGAAGATTACACTGTCAATATCACTGGGGCCATCGCACCATTCACCTACTCATGGTCAGAGAACCCGGCCTCAGGAAGTTTAACAAGCACCACAGCAAACCCGACAACTGCAACCGGCCTTACAACGCAAGAAACCTATTCGGTGACTGTAACTTCAGTCTCAGGATGCTCTGCAACCGGCAGCGTTATCGTTCCGGTATATCCTATGATTACCGTATACAATGTTACCGGCGGCGGTTCATTCTGTGCAGGAGAAACGGGTGTATATATTACACTTTCGGGCACTGAGACGGGAATTAATTATGAGTTGTGGAGAAACGGCATACCAACAGGAACCATCCTTGCCGGTAATTGCTGTGTGTTTACGTTTACCGGAGTAAACGTTCCTGGAAATTATACCGTTATAGCAACCAACCCGATCACAGGATGTTCTGTGCTAATGAATGGCAGTGTGGCGGTGACTGAAAATCCATTACCGGATAACACCTTGGCTGTTGCAGGTTCAACAGCCATCTGTTTTGGCACAGGCACAACCATCACAGTCGCATTATCAGTGCCTGGTTCAACCTACCAGCTTAGAAATGATGATGACAACTCACTTGTGGGATTACCGGTAACCGGCAATGGTGGGACCATCATTCTGCCTACCGGTCCATTGACCGCAACAACCACTTTCAATGTTCTGGCATCCATTACGGCCACAGGCTGTTCCGCGCAACTGCATGCCAAGGCCATCGTTACGGTGAACCCAATACCGGATATCAGCCTGGCTGTAAGTGCAACATTAGAATATATCTGCTCAGGCACGGGAACCAACGTATCAGTCGCATCATCTGTATTGGGAACAAGCTACCAGTTACGCAATGATGCTGACAACAGCCCGATCGGTTCACCAGTAGATGGAGACGGAGGTACAATCATTTTACCAACCGGACTGCTGACTTCGACAACCACCTTCAATGTATTGGCAACCATCACCTCAACAGGCTGTTCAGCCCAGTTGACAGGAAAAGTTACCACAGTTATCCTTGAAGCAGGCCCGGTCATCACGATTCCAAATGCCAACTTTTGTCCTGAAGCCGCTACCATTGATGTCCCTGTCACGGTTTCGTCCATTGCGAGCATTGGCAGCTTTTCATTAACCTTCGGATTTACCCCCGCGGAGCTGAGGGCTCCAAGAATCATCAGCAGGAATCCGGCTTTTGATCTGCTCAACCATGAATGGCCGGGATTTGATTCCACGACAAATCTGACCATGCTTGCCAACGGTATTTATAAAGTATCAGGCCTGGGAATTAACCCCGATGACGCAATAACCCTTGGGGCCAATGACATCCTTTTCACATTAAGGTTCAATATTGTCAGCGGAACAACTTCATCATGGGTGACTTTCATCGAAAATACGCAGGGAACAGCCTGTGAGTTTACAGGTGCCGGTTATGATTACACTCCCTACTGCGATAACCCGACCTTTGACTATTATTTCCCAGGCATGGTAATGATGAATCCTGCCGGGCAGGTGAATCAACCGGGAAACCAGGTGGTGTGCAATGGCGGGTCAACAGCTACAGTTACTTTCACCACTGTCAACAATGATGGCATCACCTCATATGCCTGGACAAACAGCACAACAGCCATCGGTCTTCCGGGTGCAGGTGCAGGGAATATCAATTCCTTTACCGCCATCAACACCACCAATGCGCCAATTGTTGCCACAATCACCGTAACACCAACTTTTACCATGGGAACGGCAAGTTGCGTGGGTGAAGTCAAAACATTCACCATCACAGTAAATCCCACCGGGCAGGTGAATCAGCCGGCTTCACAGGTCGTGTGCCATGGCACAAGCACATCAGTTTTTTTCAACACGACCAATACTGGCGGAACTGTAACCTATTCATGGACAAACAGCAACACCACCATTGGCCTTACCCTCAGCAACGGCACCGGAAATATCTCTGCCTTTACTGCTGTCAATACCGGTACATCTTATGCAGTTGCATTAATCACTGTCACCCCTGCATATACAAA
This sequence comes from Bacteroidales bacterium, assembly GCA_038212325.1. GTDB lineage: Bacteria > Bacteroidota > Bacteroidia > Bacteroidales > FEN-979 > CAIVAT01. The sequence goes on along the minus strand of JBBQUQ010000054.1, from coordinate 11,823 downwards.
CGGAGAGGTTAGTTGCGAAGGACCTTCCAAGTCGTTCACCATCACGGTTAACCCTTTAGGCCAGGTAAATAACATTGCCAGCCAGGAGGTGTGCCATAACACATCCACCTCCGCAGTTGTCTTCTCAACAATCAATACCGGTGGGAATACCACCTATTTGTGGACCAACGACACACCAGGAATCGGCCTGGCATCCGGTGGCACAGGGATTATCCCTGCTTTCAATGCCATCAACATGGGCTTGGTTCCGGTCGTAGCAATCATTACAGTGATACCTTACTATGAAAAGAAGGCAGTTAGTTGCCCGGGAACCTCCATCTCATTCACCATTACAGTTGATCCTGTAACAGCAGGTGGAACAGTAGCTTCGAATCAAATGATCTGTTCAGGTACCCAGCCGGCAGACCTGTTTTTAAGCGGTAATACAGGCATTGTTGTTAAATGGCAGAAATCATCCGACGTATTATTTAATGCACCGATCGATATCCCGGTGACCTCAACGACCTTATCCGGCACCACGATCGGAAATCTCACCGCAAACACCTATTTCAGGGCGGTTCTTCAAAGCGGAGTCTGCAATTCAGCTTATTCCTCCAGCATCCTGGTAACAGTCATTCCGAATCCTACTTTATCAGGGGCTACCCAGTTGGCCATAGTGTGCGCAGGTTCACCTGCAATGATCCAGTTAACAGGATTGCTTCCAGGAAGTACCTCCACGGTGACTTATACCATTGCCGGCATTGTGCAATCACCTGTCGCAGGGGTTGTTGCCAGTGGTTCAGGAGCGGGGAGTTTCCTGACACCAATCCTGACTGCACTCAATAACGGACAAACACTACAGATAACCGGGATCACGGTCACAAGTGCGACACCGAACTGCGGTGGAACCTTCGCCCAGAATGTCATCCTAAGCGTAAGTTCTGCCTCCCAGGGAGGCACGGTCGCTCCAAACCAGACCATCTGTGCAGGAACACAACCGGCAAACCTCTATTTGAGCGACAATAATGGCACTGTTTTAAATTGGCAGCGTTCTTCAAACGTAGCATTCAATTCGCCGACCGACATTGCCGTGACTTCTACCACACTCACCGGCGCAACGATAGGCAACCTTTTTGTCAACACCTATTTCAGGGCAGTCGTTCAGAGTGGTGCCTGCGGTTCTGAATACTCAGGTTTCGTTTTAATTACAGTCAACCCGACCCCGATCCTGGTAACACACCCGCAAGCAGTTTGTACACCGAACAGGGTCAACCTGACGCTTCCGGCAGTTACAGCAGGAAGTACCTTGCCCGCAAATACCATCCTTCCCTTCACATACTGGATAGACGCGAACGCTACCATACCTGTTCCAAATCCAACCTCTGTTTTTACAGGCACATTTTACATCAAGGCAATAACTACCGATGGTTGTTATGACATCAAACCGATTGCAGCCACGGTTAATCCATTGCCAACTGTGTTTGCCGGAACAGGCAGCGGCTGCTATTGTGCAAATGAACCCGGTTTGGTTGTGGGCCTTGCAGGATCGCAAATTGGTGTGGAATACTCGCTCTGGATCGGCCTTACGATGGTACATGTTCCGGTTGCAGGAACCGGAAGCGCTATCTCCTTCGGGCTCCAATCCCTTTCGGGCACTTATTGGGTGCTTGCACAGAACACGACAACGCAATGTATCAACCGGATGTATGATTGCATATACATCTGCATCACTCAACCGTTACCGGTCAGCGTTTCAATTGTTGCATCCGCAAACCCGGTGGCTGCAGGCACAAGTGTCACCTTCACTGCCACACCGGTGAACGGAGGTTCAACCCCAGGTTACCAGTGGCAGATCAATGGCTTCAATGCAGGCACAAACAGTGCAACCTTCACTTACAAGCCTTTCGATGGCGATGAAGTAACCTGTATCCTGACCTCGAGCGAGGAGTGTGTTTCCGGTACTGGCACATCCGCACCTGTTATCATGGATGTTACCGGCATTGCTCCTGTTACCTCAGTGACAGGTGGTGTTGGCAATGGAATGGAGAGATGCTACAGTGCGACCCAAACGCTGACAGTTGCCGGCGCAGGCACCACTTTCACCGTATATCCGGGAGGCATCGCCAACATGGTAGCGGGAATTAGCATCTTCTACCTCCCCGGAACCAAGGTTCTGGCAGGCGGCTATATGCACGGGCGAATTTCCAACCAGTATTGTGGCCTGAAGGCACCTTCAATTGTTGCAACATCAGTTGGCGAAAATGAAATTGTGCTTCTTTCGCAGAATGCATCCTTTAAAATCTATCCCAACCCGACCGCAGGAAACTTCATACTGGAACAAACCAGCAGTTCCCTGAATGAAAAAGTAAGCATTCAAATTTATGGAATGCACGGGGAGAAAGTGCTTACCGGGGAGATGAACCATGAAATGAAGCATGAATTCTCAATCTTCGGATTTCCTGCCGGCCTCTACTTTGTAAAAGTTATCGCCGGTGAAAATACAGAAACCTTCAAACTTATAAAAACAAGATAGTTGATTCCATTAAAATGAAAAACCGGGAGGCTGGCTGAATTAGCCGACCTCCCGGTTTCTTTTTTTTTGGACGGATCATCCGCCAGCAAGTTGCTTGCTGCTCCGCTTCCGCTCAATCTCGTCCAGCAAAATCTTCCGCAGACGAATTGATTTCGGTGTAACCTCCACGTATTCATCACCTTTGATATATTCCATGGCCTCTTCAAGGGAAAATTTGGTGGCAGGGTAGATCACGGCCTTGTCATCGGAACCCGAGGCACGGACATTGGAAAGTTTCTTGGTCTTGTTTACATTGATCACAATATCGTCGCTGCGGGTACTCTCACCTATCACCTGGCCATTATAAACATCCTCAAACGGTTCAATGAAAAACTTGCCACGATCCTGTAATTTATCAATCGCATAGGTGATAGCCAGGCCGGTGTACATCGAGATCAGGGAACCGTTGTTCCGCCCCGGCAAATCACCTTTCCAAGGCTGATATGATTTAAACCTATGCGCCATAACGGCTTCTCCCTCTGTTGCGGTCAGCACCGGGTTCCGCAAACCAATCAATCCGCGCGCTGGTATGTCAAATTCAAGGATTACCCGATCGCGTTTATGCTCCATATGGGTCATATCACCTTTCCGGCGGCTTACAAGCTCGATAACCTTGCCGGCAAAGGCTTCCGGAACCTGGACTTTCAACAATTCTACCGGTTCGCATTTTTGTCCGTCAATTTCTTTGGTTAAAATCTGCGGCTGACCAAGCTGAAACTCATACCCTTCGCGGCGCATGGTCTCTACCAGGATCGCCAGGTGCAGGATCCCACGGCCGAACACCTGGAAACGGTCGGGTGAATCCATCTCTTCAACCCTCAGCGCGAGGTTTTTCTCTGTCTCCTTGAAAAGCCGTTCGCGGATATGACGGGAAGTGACGAAAGTTCCCTCCTTGCCTGCAAACGGGGAGTTGTTGATGGTGAAGAGCATGCTCATGGTGGGTTCATCCACGCTGATGGGCGACATTCCTTCCGGATTTTCAAAATCGGCAATGGTATCACCAATATCAAAATTTTCGGGGCCGAGGATGGCACAGATCTCTCCGGCAAAAACTTCAGTTTTAATTTTCTCTTTGCTGAGCCCTTCAAAAAGATACAACTCTTTGATCACTGATTTGACGACTGTCCGGTCATTTTTAACCAGTGAAATCGGCATGCCGGCCTTCACCGAGCCCCGGGTGATACGACCCACGGCGATCCTTCCGACATAAGAGGAGTAATCGAGCGAACTGATCTGCATCTGGAGGGTTCCGGGCAACTGCTGGGGGGCAGGAATATGTTCAACAATCTGGTCGAGCAGATAGCTGACATCCGTGGTCTCATTGCGCCAATCTTCCGACATCCAGCCATGTTTCGACGAACCGTACACGGTAGGAAAATTCAACTGGTCTTCGCTGGCATCGAGGCTGAACATCAGGTCGAACATCGCCTCATGCACCTCATCCGGGGAGCAGTTGGGTTTATCCACCTTATTGATCACCACGATGGGTTTCTTGCCCAATTCAAGCGCCTTCTGCAGTACAAAACGGGTTTGTGGCATGGGCCCTTCAAAGGCATCCACGAGGATCAGCACGCCGTCGGCCATGTTTAGCACGCGTTCCACCTCGCCGCCAAAATCGCTGTGGCCGGGGGTATCGATGATGTTAATCTTAATTCCCTTATATCTGACGGAGACATTTTTTGACAAAATGGTGATCCCGCGTTCACGCTCCAGGTCGTTCGAGTCAAGGATGAGTTCCCCCATCTCCTGGTTGTCGCGGAAGAGCCGGACCTGGTGTAAAATCCGGTCAACCAGCGTTGTTTTCCCGTGGTCAACGTGGGCAATAATTGCAATGTTTCTGATATCCTGCATGTTAATAGTTTGAATGGACTGTTTAAAATGGTGTGCAAAGGTACGAAGAAAATCAACACATGGAACATGAGGGCAAAGAGGACAAGCGGACAAGTTCGGTTTTTTTTTGAATCAGTCCTGTGTATCTTTACACCATGAAAGTTAACATCATCGGTGGCGGGGTTGCAGGACTCTCGGCAGGGTGCTACCTGCAGATGAACGGGTTTGAAACGACGATTTTTGAACGTCATTCAACATTCGGAGGGCTTTGCACGAGTTGGAAACGGGAGGGCTATACGTTTGAAAGCGGCCTCCAGTGGCTGCTCGGCTCCGGCAACAGCAACTCTTTTTACCAGCTCTGGTCGGAACTGATCGACATGACATCCATCCGGTTTGTGAATCATGAGGTGCGGATGGAGATTGAATTGAAAGACACCACCGATATCTATGGCGACAAGGTATTTCACCTGTACACAAACCTCGCCCGTCTTGAAAAATATATGATTTCCATTGCCCCGGAGGATAAGCCTTTGATCAGGAAACTGATCTATATCATGCGCAGGATTCAATCGTATGAAATTCCCCCAATGATTCGTGAAGTTCCTCAACTGCTGCCCTGGTACCGGAAAATGCGGTATATCAAATACCTGCCCCTGCTCCTGTTCCTGAACAGGATAAAAAGAGAAACCAATTTCACCTTTGCGAAAAAATTAAAAAACCCATTTCTCAAGGAGGCTTTCACCTTGCTTTTCGACGGTGATGAGATGCCTCTGCTGATCATCACCATGCCACTGGCCTTCAGCGACCTGAAAGGAACAGGTTATCCGATTGGCGGATCGGTTGGATTTTTCGGACATCTTGAACAAAAGTACCTTGAACTTGGCGGAAAAATCAGGTATAATGCCGAAGTCGAAAAAATTATTGTTGAAAATCACCAGGCGAAGGGAGTTCTCCTTCAAGCCGGTGAATTGATCCCTTCTGATCTCACGATTTCTGCTGCCGACTGGAATTTCACCCTGTTCAAAGCCCTTGAAGGAAAGTTTACCGACCAGACCATCCTGGAACTTCAAAGCCAGGAAAAGCTAAAGGTTTATTATTCAGTGTTCATGGTTTCACTGGGTGTTGATGGCACCTTGGAGAATCACCCGCATTTCCTTCGCTTCCCGCTAACACAGCCGCTCGAATCGCCTGATGGCACGAAATATGAGCGCATGGAGATTCATATCAACAATTACGACCCTACCCTTGCGCCTGGAGGAAAAACGGTGATCTCCATCAGTTACTACACGAAGAATTCCGATTATTGGATCGATCTGCGCAGGGCAGATCCTGATCGATACCACATTGAAAAGCAACAATTCGCCCAGTTGATCATTGACCAGGCCGATTCCAAACTTGGCGGGCTTAAAGAGAAAATCGAAGTGACCGACATCGCCACGCCTGCAACATTTAACCGATATACCAACAACTGGAAAGGCAGTGTTCAGGGATGGCTTCCGGGGAAAAACATCATCGCACAATCACCGGTTAAAAGCGAATTGCGGGGGCTGAAAGACTTCTACTTCATCGGGCATTGGACAATTCCTGGCGGGGGTTTGCCGGTGGCCATCAAATCGGCCAGGGATGCGGCACAGATCATTTGTCACAAAAAAAAGGTTCCATTCAAAATCAAGCAATTACCCCATCCCCCTGACCCCTTCCCCAACAAGGGAAGGGGAAATTAGTCCCTCCCTTTTTTGAGTGTCTTCAGGTTCTCCTTTTTGATTGGCTCCAGGGATAGTTTCCGGTCCCAGAAGGCAAACCCGAAAACACTTACCATCATAGTTGTAAAAATTCCGATGATCGCCCAGAGGAAATTGAAGAGTTGGTCGAAACGGGCATTCATTTCTGCTTTAACGGATTCAACCTTTTGTTCTGTCCGGATGATCCGGTCGCGGTCATCGAGGGTAAACGGAATTTCCTTTGTTTCTGCCCTAATTACAGAAGGCAAAAGCAGCAATAAAAAGAGAGAAATTTTAAAAATTGTTTTCATTTTTTTACGGATTAAAGGATCATGCTTAATCCGGTTTAGACTGCAAAGGTAATACAGAAAACAGGGAAAGTTTTCAACAACCTCATTTTTATTTAGCTACAAAAACTTTGTGGTCAATCATCTGCTGAAAAAAATCGACGATTGACACTTCAGCAGGCCGGTATTTCATCCCAAGGGTTTTGATACTCTTGCTGTTATCAACCCGCCAAGGATAACCAACGTTGAGCCAAATCATTTTGCGCTTGAAACCCGCTGTTGGTGCAATCAGCCAAACGAGGAATTTTGAAACAATCTTTTTTGGAAAAGGATAGGCGGTTCCGTATTTATTTTGCAAATAAAGAGATAAGGATATAAAATCTGTATTTTCTGCCGAGATAATATGCCGGCCACTTGCTTCCGGGGTAAAGCCTGCACTGAAATGAGCTTCGGCGAGATCTCTGACATCCACCACCCCGATCGAAAAATCAGGCACACCCGATTTCATGCTGCCGTCGCCCAGTTGGCGAACCAAATTAAAACTTTCGGATGTCGATTCCGGGTTGATCCCGGGACCGATAACCAGCGACGGGTTAATCACGACCAGGTCCCAGCGGTTTTGTGCCTTGTTTATTTCCCATGCGGCTTTTTCGGCTACCGTTTTTGAATAAGAGTATGGCTGGTGGTCGACTGCTGAAGTTGCATTCCATTGTTCCTCGGTGGCAATCCCGTTCGGATATCCAAGGCAGTCTTTCGCGTCGCCGATAATTGCGGCGCAACTGCTTGTTAACACAACGCGTTTAACTGTTTCCGTGCGGTTTACAGATTCGAGAACATTCTTCGTACCTATGAGTGCAGGGTCAACCAGGTCATGTTGCGGATCCTTGATTTTGCTTGTAAATGGCGAAGCTGTGTGAAACACGAGTTCACAGCCGATCATCGCCTCGTTGTAGGCCCCTTCGGAAAGGAGGTCGGCCTTAAAATAACGGATAGACCCTTTCGTTTTTGCAGCAATGGCATCCAGGTATTTGAGGGATTCTTTGTTGGCCGGATTCCGAACAGTTGCATGGACCCTTAACCCATCGTCCAGCAACTTTTTGATGATCCAGCCGGCTACATAACCGGTGGCTCCGGTGACCATTACCGGTTTGGTTTTATCGATGATTTTCATTTTTCCTTTATAATAATGATTGGTTATTGATTTTCCAGGTTACTACAGATTAAATCTTTTACCACAATAGGCACAAAAGTTCACAATAGAAAGACACAATAGGACCGTATGGAAATTAAATCATATTAAAATCACTTCTGCGGCGGTTAAACTGCGTCATTCAAGTTCCTGATCTGTTCTTCGAGCACACGAATCCGCGCAACGGCATCGTCCTGCTTTTTACGTTCTGAATCAACGACGGCTGCCGGGGCATTATTCACAAATCTTTCATTGCCAAGTTTTTGCATGACTGTTTTGAGAAATCCGGCTGTATATGCCAACTCTTCTTCCAGCTTTTGCAGTTCTTCAGCAACGTCGATTTTTCCCGTTAACGGGATAAAAAATTCAGTCGAGCCAACCACAAAAGTCAGACAACCATCCGCTTTATTTTCCACATACGCGATTTCGCTGATATTGCAAAGTTTGCCGACAAGGTTGTCAAAGGTCGTATCGGGTGCTTCGTTGTTGTTTTTACGGATAAATAACTTTATGGACTCTTTTTGTGGAATATTCTTTTCCTTGCGCGCATTTCTGATGGCCATGATCACATCTTCAGCGAATACGAATTTATCGATCATTTTTTGATCATAGCTGGTTGGAATTGGCTGGCTGGCAAACATAATGGACTCTCCGGCGTTCCGCTGCGCAAGGATCTGCCAGATCTCCTCGGTGATAAAGGGCATAAAAGGGTGCAGCACCTCGAGCAGTTTTTCAAAGAATCCGGTTACTGCTTCATAGGTAGGGCGATCGATGGGTTGCTGGTAGGCGGGCTTGACCATTTCCAGGAACCATGAGCAGAAATCATCCCAAACCAGCTTATAGGCAGCCATCAATGCCTCCGACAACCTGTAATCATCGTAGAGTGCATTGATATTCTGCAAACCAGCGTTAAATGCAGAATTAAACCAATTTATCGAGACCTTGTTCACCGCCGGCTGGGCAATGGTGTCGTCGACTGGCCAGCCTTTCACGAGCCGCATTGCATTCCACAATTTATTGCAGAAATTACGACCCTGTTCGATGAGTGCGTCATCATACAGCAAATCATTGCCGGCAGGGGAACAGAGCAACATCCCCACACGCACGGCATCTGCGCCATTCTGCCTGATCAGATCAAGCGGTTCGGGAGAATTGCCGAGTGATTTCGACATCTTGCGGCCCTGCTTGTCGCGTACGATCCCTGTGAAATATACATTTTTAAAGGGAATTGCCTTGCGGTACTCCCAACCTGCCATAATCATCCTGGCCACCCAGAAAAAGATAATCTCAGGCGCGGTGATCAGGTCGTTTGTCGGATAATAATAGTTAATGTCTGCATTATCGGGATTCCTGATCCCGTCAAAAACAGAAATGGGCCAGAGCCAGCTCGAAAACCAGGTGTCAAGCACATCCTCGTCCTGGGAAAGGTCAGTTAGCTTAAGTTTTGCATCCTGCACTTTGATTTTTGAATTTGCAATATTCAGAGCTTCCACTTTTGATCTGGCCACAACAAACGTCCCATCAGGGAGGTAGTAAGCCGGGATCCGCTGCCCCCACCAGAGTTGCCGTGATATGCACCAGTCGGTAACATTGTCCATCCAGTGGCGGTACATATTTTTATACTTGGCGGGATGAAACAGGATGGTATCGTCTTCAACCATGTTCAGCGCCGGTTTCGCCAATTCCTTCATTTTCACATACCATTGCACCGAGATACGCGGTTCAATAACTTCGTCTGTACGTTCAGAAAAGCCCACCTTATTGGCATACTCTTCAATTTTGACAATATGGCCTCCACTTTTAAGCTCCTCGGTTATTTTCCTTCTCACAACAAACCTGTCTTCCCCTATAAACAATTGTGCAGCCTCGCTCATCGTGCCATTCGGATTAAAGGTATCGATGACTTCGAGTTTGTATTTAAGGCCAAGGTTATAGTCGTTGATATCGTGTGCCGGTGTAACCTTCAGCGCCCCGGTACCAAATTCGCGGTCGACATATTCATCAAAAATCACCGGGATTGACCGGTTGATCAGGGGCACGAGGATCTGTTTACCGCGAAGGTGCCGGTAACGCTCATCCTCCGGATGAACACAGATGGCAGTGTCGCCTAGAATGGTCTCAGGGCGGGTAGTTGCAATAGTTACCCAATCATCCTGGGTGCCTTCAACCCTGTACCGGACGAAATAGAGTTTCGAATTGACCTCCTTGTAATTCACCTCTTCATCCGATACCGCCGTAAGGGCCTTCGGATCCCAGTTGACCATGCGGATGCCACGGTAAATCAGGCCTTTGTTATACAGATCGATGAAAACGTCAATGACCGAATCATGCAGGGCTTCATCCATGGTAAAGCAGGTACGTTCCCAATCGCATGAGGCGCCCAGTTTTTTAAGCTGGTCGAGGATGATGCCTCCGTGCTTCGTTTTCCATTCCCAGGCATGCTCCAGAAATTGTTCTCTTGAGAGACTGGCTTTGTCAATTCCCTGTTCCCTGAGTTTTGCAACTACCTTCGCCTCGGTGGCAATAGAGGCATGATCTGTTCCCGGAACCCAGCAGGCGTTTTTGCCCTGCATCCGTGCACGGCGGACTAAAATATCCTGGATGGTATTGTTGAGCATGTGCCCCATATGCAGCACGCCGGTAACGTTGGGCGGAGGGATCACGATGCAGTAAGGTTCCCGCGCATCGGGAACGGAGTGGAAGAAACCCTGCTTCATCCAGTAATCATACCATTTATCTTCAACCCCGGAAGGGTCGTATTTGGAGGCAATTTCCATAATCATTGAGGCTTATATTTTAAAATGGCGAAATGGTGAAATGGTGAAATGGTAAAATGGTGAAAAAATTAAAACAGCTTGCTCCGTTTTACCAGGTAAGGAAGCAGCACTTGTTCATACCCGGCATTGATATCGGCTTCAAGGAGATCAATGTGGTACTGGCCGCACCTGAGCTTCAGTTCATTCCTGAACCTGGCGAGGGATTCGACATATTTCTCCCTGAGTTTTGACGGATGAACCCGCAATTGTTCGCCGGTTTCAATATCAATGAATTTGTAGGGCCGGTCTTCAAACTCAAAATCAAGCTCCTTGCTTTTATCAACCACATGGAAAAGAATGACTTCATGTTTGTTGTGCTTGAGGTGCTGCAATGCTGAGAATAACTCTTCAGGTTGCGCAGTTTTATCGAACATGTCGCTGAAAATAATTACCAGCGACCGCTTGTGGATACGTTCAGCGAGTTCATGAATGGTGCGTGCCACATTGGTTCCTTTTCGTTCCTCCGGCGGCCTGGGAATTAGCAGCTTTTCCAGCTCAGCATAAAGGTACCGGTGATGGACAGGATTCGACTTCGTTTGGGTATGCAGTTCCACTTCATCGGAAAACACACTTATCCCGGCTGCATCGCGCTGCTTCCTGAAAAGGTAGATCAGCGCGGCTGCAACATAAACCGAGAAGGTGATTTTGTTCGGATGATCGATGTCGGGCTTGGCCAGAACCGGGTAGTACATCGATGAGGAGTTGTCAATAAAAACCTGGCAACGCAGGTTGGTCTCCTCCTCGTAGCGCTTGGTGTAAAGGCGATCGGTGCGGCCAAAAAGCTTCCAGTCTATCGAACGAATCGATTCGCCTGCATTGTACAGCCGGTGCTCGGCAAATTCAACACTAAAGCCGTGAAAAGGGCTTTTATGCAACCCTGTAATAAATCCTTCAACTACCTGGCGGGCAAGAAATTCCAGTGAGGAGAATTGTTCCAGGCGACTTTGTTCGATAGAATTTGGCACGGAGGAAAATAAATTATATATACTTCTCTATCAAAGCTTTGTAGGATGCTTTGGGAACCGATCCCACCTGCTTGTCGACCACCTGGCCTCCTTTGATAAAAAGTACGGTTGGAATGTTCCTGATCTTATACAGGGCAGTGGTAGCAGGATTTTCATCCACATTCAGTTCCCCGGCAACGATGCGGCCTTCATATTCTGCAGCAAGGTCATGAATGATCGGCGATACCATTCGGCAGGGGCCGCACCATTCGGCCGACAGGTCTACGATTGCAAGCTTATCGCTCTTGATTACCTTTTCCTCAAAATTTGAATCTGTCAATGTTTCGAACATATGAATATAATTTAGAAGTGAGTTCCCATTCAGCCTGCTAAATTACGAAAATCCTTCACTTGTCATTCGTCATTCGCATATTCGTCATTCGCATATTCGTCATTTACTTTTAGGTTTCTCCGAACACCCTTAC
>JBBQUQ010000053.1:0-23615 GCA_038212325.1 Bacteroidales bacterium | reverse complement strand
AATTTCAAAGCACTTGGAACCAAAAAATGTCACTATTGTGAACTATTGTGCCTAATGTGGTTGATTTTTTCATGTGTTAACACCAATGCATGTTTGGATGTGCCAATGATTTATTTACTTGCCCAAAGGGGATAAGCAGTTCTTATAATTTCCTGATCACCATCAATCCGTCTCTTACCGGCAGAATAAGGTTCTCTACCCGCTGATCCTGGTGCACAAAATCATTGAATTCCACAATTCCACGGGTATCTTTATCCATTTTTGCAGGATCCCTGGTCACCTTTCCATCCCACAGCACATTGTCGGCGATGATAAATCCTCCGGGTCGCAACAGCGGAAGCACCAGGTCGTAATAATTCAGGTAGTTCGGCTTGTCGGCGTCGATGAAAACCAGGTCCCACACTTCATCGAGGGCTGGAATGATATCCAGCGCATCTCCAATATGCAGTACGACCTGTTCTTCAAGTCCCGCTTCAACAATGAACCTTCTTATCCCATCCTCCAATTCCGGGTTCACTTCAATCGCGTGCAACAACGCTCCTCCCCTCTCCCGTGGGAGAGGGGTCGGGGGCATCCCCGAATCGAGAGGGGCCGGGGGTGAGGACAGGCCCATTCCCATTGAAATTGCCGAATAGCCGGTAAAATTGCCGATTTCCAGTACCCTTTCCGGCCTGATCATCTGAACGATCATCCGAAGGATGGTCCCCTGCAAATGCCCCGACAGCATAAGGGGGTAGACCTGGGTCAGGTGGGTTTCGCGGTTCAAAGCTGCCAGCACCTGCGGTTCCGGCGAGGTGTGCGCCTCTGCATATGCTAAAAGGACTTCATCTGTTATCATCGGTGAATATTTGCCCGCAAAATACGAATATCCCGCCAATGGCTCACAACATTTCGCATTCCACGAATCTCTAAACTTAAAATTATATGCGCCTCTCCCTGCCTTATCTCAGTGTTTACCGTGAAAAATGGATAGATTTGCGTAACCCAAAAAATCTGGAAAAATGCGCCAACTCGAATTCAAACAGTTTTTACCGCTGACAGCCGGTCAGGCCTGGGATTTTTTCAGCAACCCGGCAAATCTCAGCAGAATCACACCCCGGGAGATGAACTTTGTGTTAACCTACGGGTTGCCATCCAAGGTCTATCCGGGGTTGATCATCACCTATAAGGTTTCACCTGTTTTCGGGATTCCTCTGACATGGGTCACGGAAATCACGCAGGTGAAAGAACCATATTACTTTGTTGATGAACAGCGTGTTGGCCCATATGCCATCTGGCATCATGAACATCATTTTGAAACGGTGGCAAACGGTGTAATGATGACGGATAAACTATTTTATAAGGTTCCTTATGGGGCACTGGGAAATCTGCTCGACCTTATCTTCATTCATAAAAGGGTGCGCGAAATTTTCGGATTCAGGAAAAAGGTACTGGAAAAAACGCAGATGTCTTATGCCTGAAAGGTGAGCATGCTCAATTGTTTTACCCCAAATATTTCGTTGGCGATTGCAAGCAGCTCACCGGCTGTGGTATCGTGGATACGTTGAATAAGCTGCTCAATCGGGTCAAACCGGTTTTGCAGCAGGTAGCTCTTCCCGATGGCAAGCATGGCAGCCAGGTTCGATTCCTGTGCAATGGCCAGTTGCCCGATGATCTGCTTTTTAATGGTGGCCAATTGGACCGGGGTCAGCTTCTCCTCTCTCAGGCGTTTGAGCTCCAGGTGCACGATTTCCAAAGCCTTTTGATATTGAGATGGGTCAGTGCCGAAATAGATATGAATTATCCCGGCATCCGAATAAGCTGTGTAATTTGATTCATTGTGGTAAGTCAGACCGTTGCGTTCGCGCAAGGCAAGCGACAACCTCGAATTCATGATGGGGCCGCCCAGCATGTTGTTGAGGAGGGCCAGCGGGATCCGACGTTCATCGCAGAATGGGTAAGCCGGGGCGCCCACGATGCAATGTACCTGCGAGGTCTTTTTCTTCCGGCTTTGTAAGAATGGATGGTAATCATTAAAAGCGATCCTCGGGTGGCTTTGCCCGCGGCCAGGGCGGTCGCTGAAATATTTGCTGACGAGCCTTACCAGTTTTTTAAAGTCAATTTTCCCTACCGACGCGATTACCACTTCTCCCAGCCGGTAATTGCGGTGAATAAAGTTGAGGACGTTTTCCTGTTTAAGTTTTTTAAGGCTTGCGGCTGTTCCGAGGATATTCTTGCCAAGCGGATGCCCGGCAAACAGGAGGTCTTCAAAGTCATCGAAAATCTGCTCATCCGGGGTGTCACGGTACGACCTGATCTCATCCATCACAACCCGCTTCTCGCGTTCCAGCTCCTTTTCAGGAAATACCGAATGGAAAAAAATATCCTGGAACAGTTCGAGCGTTCGCTCATAAAATTCACAGAGAAAAGAGGCATGCACGCAGGTTTCCTCCTTCGAGGTATAGGCATTCATATCTGCACCAACGTTTTCCAGCCGGTTCAGTACCTGGAAAACACTTCTCTTTTTGGTTCCCTTGAAGATCGTATGCTCGATAAAATGGGCAATGCCATGTTCGTCATCCGTTTCATCACGCGAGCCTGCATGGATAAAAATCCCGCAATGAGCCACCCGGTTCTGAACGGATTGGTGAACCAGCCGGATGCCATTGGGCAACGTAAAGGTTTGCACTTCCATGAACTATTTCCGGCTTTCGATCAGGATTTCCAGCAATTTTATTCCTGCTTCCGAAACAACGGTGCCGGGCCCGAAAATGGCTGCGGCGCCCGATTTGTAGAGAAAATCATAATCCTGCGGAGGGATCACGCCACCCACGATGACCATGATGTCGTCGCGGCCAAGCTTTTTAAGTTCTTCAATCACCTGCGGAACAAGGGTCTTATGGCCTGCGGCAAGGCTGGAAACCCCGAGGATGTGCACATCGTTCTCAACAGCCTGTTTCGCCGATTCTGCCGGTGTTTGAAACAAGGGCCCGATATCCACATCAAATCCGATGTCGGCATATCCGGTTGCAACCACTTTTGCGCCACGGTCATGGCCATCCTGGCCCATCTTGGCGATCATGATGCGGGGCCGGCGGCCTTCGAGTGCGGCAAACTTGTCGGCCAGCTCCCGTGCGTTGGCAAACGCTTCATTATCCTTTGATTCAGCGGAATATACTCCCGAAATGCTTCGTATCACAGCTTTGTACCTCCCGTATATTTTTTCAAGCGCGTATGATATTTCTCCAAGCGATGCCCTTTTGCGTGCTGCATCGATTGCCAGGGCCAGCAAATTGCCTTCCCCGGTGGCAGCGGAACCGGTAAGGGCTTCAAGGGCAGCCATTACCTCTTCGTTGTTGCGGTTTGCCCGTAACATTTGTAGCCTCAGTACCTGTGAATCACGCACAGCGGCATTATCCACATTCAGGATTTCGATCGGGTCTTCCTTGTCAAGCCTGTTCATGTTGACCCCCACGATCTTGTCCTTGCCGGAGTCGATCCGCGCCTGCTTCCGGGCAGAGGCCTCTTCGATGCGCATCTTCGGGATGCCTGTCTCGATGGCTTTGGCCATGCCGCCAAGAACTTCGACTTCTTCGATCAGCGCCCAGGCTTTGCGGGCGATTTCATCGGTCAGCATCTCTACATAATAGGAACCGGCCCATGGATCGAGCGAGCGGCATATTTGTGTCTCCTCCTGCAGGTAGATCTGTGTGTTGCGGGCGATGCGGGCAGAAAAATCGGTTGGCAGCGCAATCGCCTCATCGAGTGCATTGGTGTGAAGCGACTGGGTGTGGCCCAGGACTGCGGCCATGGCTTCTACACAGGTACGCGCCACGTTGTTGAATGGATCCTGCTCGGTAAGACTCCATCCTGAAGTTTGGGTATGGGTGCGCAATGCCATTGATTTAGGGTTCTTCGGGTTGAATTGCTTCACGATCTTTGCCCACAGCAGGCGTGCTGCGCGCATCTTCGCAATCTCCATGAAGTGGTTCATCCCCGCTGCCCAGAAGAAGGAGAGGCGCGGGGCGAAGGTGTCGATGTCCATCCCGGCGTTGATCCCTGCCCGAAGATACTCAAGGCCGTCGGCCAGGGTATAAGCAAGTTCGATATCTGCCGTGGCGCCTGCCTCCTGCATGTGATATCCGCTGATGGATATTGAGTTGAATTTCGGCATGTTCTTCGAAGTGTATTCGAAGATGTCGGCAATGATCTTCATGGATGGCGCAGGCGGATAAATGTAGGTGTTGCGAACCATGAATTCCTTCAGGATATCGTTCTGGATGGTGCCAGTGAGTTTGGCCATGGGAACGCCCTGCTCTTCGGCGGCGACAATATAAAATGCCAGGATGGGAAGCACGGCGCCGTTCATGGTCATCGATACCGACATGATGTCAAGTGGAATCTGATCGAAAAGGATTTTCATGTCAAGAATGGAATCGATCGCCACGCCGGCTTTTCCAACATCGCCAACAACACGCTCATGATCGGAATCATAGCCCCGGTGGGTGGCAAGGTCGAAGGCAACAGACAATCCTTTCTGACCTGCCTTCAGGTTCCGGCGATAGAACGCATTGGACTCTTCGGCTGTTGAGAAACCGGCATACTGGCGAATGGTCCATGGACTCATCACATACATGGTGGAGTAGGGGCCGCGAAGAAATGGCGGAAGCCCGGCAGCGTAGTTCAAATGTTCCATCTCAGCGAGGTCGCTGTCGCCGAATACCGGCTTTACCGGGATCTGCTCAGGTGTTTTCCAGTTTTTTTCAATTCCAGCCTCCTTTTCCCATTTGGCAAATGATTTCCGGGATGGCGTTCCGGTCAATTCAACATGTTTAAAATCCGGTCTCATCGTTTATATCTCAAGTAATTGCAGTTAACTGTTTAAATTGTTTGCAGCTTGAATTTTGCATTTTGCATTTTGCATTTTTTTAGCTGTCTAATTTACTTAATCCCGAGCACCCTCTGGAATCCGCGCAGTGTTTCCAGCAGGTTGGTCCTTACGTGGATGAAATCATCAACCCCTGATGTCTTAAAGGCTTCGATAAAATCTTTTGGAAACCCGGCGACCACGACCTTCAATGTGCCTCCGGCTGATTTGATCCTGCCGGCAATATCAGGTACAATCAAGGGGTATTCCTCATCCGAACTGCAGATGACGATTATTTCAGCCCGGGATGCAAGGGCAGATTCCACGCCTTCTTCAACGGTTGAAAAACCAAGATTATCAATGATGTCATATCCTGCGCAGCCAAAAAAGTTGGTCGCAAACCCGGCTCTTGCCCTGAGCATCGCCAGGTTGCCCATGGTAAAGAGGAAAACCTTTGGACGCCTGCCACCTTGTTCGACAAATCGTTCGGTGGCCAGCCTGATCTCTTCAAAGCCGGCAGTAACACGGAACGGGGTGAGTTTTTTAAAAGTGGTGCCTGCCGGCGCCTGCTCATCCGTAGTTGCCTGAACCGAATCGAGCATTGTTTCCAGGAGATTGGGATACTGGTTGGTGCCGAGCATGATGATCTTTCGCTGGGCCATGTCGGCCATCTTCTGGTTCCGGCTTCTTTCGGTTTCATCCTGGATAAAGCCCGAGGTTATGCATTCTGTCATCCCGCCCCGGGCCTCAATTTCTTTGAACACTGCCCATGCATGATGCGCGATGGAATGGGTGAGGTTCTCAATATAATATGAGCCGGCTGCAGGATCAACAATTTTGTCGAGATATGATTCTTCTTTCAGAACCAACTGCTGGTTTCGTGCAATCCTGCGCGATATTTCATCCGAGTTTTTAAATGGCACATCAAAAGGGAGCGTTGTCACCGAATCAGCATTGCCAAGGGCAGCCGACATGCTTTCAGTCGTGGTGCGAAGCATGTTCACATAGGGATCATAGATCGATTTATTCCATAATGCTGTGGTGCAATGAATAAACAGCCTGTACGATTCTTTCCGCTTTGCCTGGTACTGTTCCACCATCCTGGACCATAAGAGCCTGGCAGCCCGTAGTTTGGCTATTTCCAGAAAGTAGTTCGGCCCAATGCCCAGTGAAAATTGCATGTAGGGGGCCACATCATCGGCCGGCAAACCGCGATCTGTCATACAGGCCAGATATTCACTGGCGGAGGCCAGGCTGAATGCAAGTTCCTGCACAAGGGTAGAGCCGGCATCCTGGAAATAGTGGCCATTGATCGTGATCGCCTTGAATTCCGGCAGGTTTTCACGAACGATGCCCAGGAGGTAAACCGCCTCTTCCATATCGTTGGGCCGACTTATGTAATAATCGCCATGAAGCAGCAGGTAGCTGAGGGGATCAAAATTAATGGAACCCCTTACCTTTTCTCCCCCGATTCGGCGGTGATTCAATTCGTAGATTAAAAATTCAAGCGTTAACGGGTACGACTGGGCAGAGATAAAGTTAACAGCGGTTTTATTAACATCGATTCCTTCAAGCAATTCACTCAACTGCTTATGGGTTGTTACTTCGTTGGTTTTCATTCCAACAGCGCCTGCACCCCTTGAAATAGCTTCCCTGGCCAGGAGATTGATCGTGCCGATTTCTGTTGTATAGAAATCCTGCCGCACAATCCAGTCATTGTTCTCCGTCCGGTGTCCGCGAACATATGGAAACTCACCCGGAAGTGTATTCAGGTACTCCAGTCCGGCCAGGTCTTCGGCACGGTAGTATGGTTTTACATCAAACCCCTCCCCGGTTCTCCAAACCAGTTTTTTTTGGTAATCCCCCCCCTTCAGGTCGGAAATGATCCTCTCCTCCCAGGCGCTGGTTGACACCGGTGGAAACTCTGAAAATAATTTTTGCTGTTCGTTTTGATCCATGGATAGTCGGTTGATGCAGGTTGTTGTGTTTTACAGGTGGATAAAATGTTCCTGTGCTTCATAAAAGTACCGCAAAATTAAAGAATTCCATAACTTTACGCAAAAAAAGGTATGGTTGTCGCAATTAGTGGAGCCACCGGGTTTGTTGGGCAGTTCCTGGTGAATAAAATGAGGGGGATGGGCTGGATGGTTAATATCATTGGCCGTGACTCTTTTGCCCTGCCTGACCCGGAATTTCCCGGCAAAGGGACCGAAGGCGCCGATGTCGTCATCAACCTTGCAGGTGCCCCTGTTTCACGGAGATGGACAACGGCATATAAACAGGAGATCCTTAACAGCCGTGTGACCACTACACGTAAAATTGCCGGTGCAATCATTTCTGCAGCAATGAAACCATCCTTGTTCATTTCAGCTTCAGCGATAGGGATTTATGATTCGGTGAGCACCCATACAGAGACGAGCCAGGGTTTTTCAGACTCTTTTCTTGCCGATGTTTGCCGCAGTTGGGAACTGGAGGCTCTTAAGGCTGACCAGGCAACCCGCGTGGCGATTTTCCGCCTCGGGGTTGTCCTTGGAAAAGATGGCGGAGCGCTTCAAAAAATGCATGGCCCCTTCAGCATTGGTCTGGGTGGAAAAATAAGCAGCGGGAAACAGGCGGTGTCCTGCATACATATTTCCGACCTCGCGGATGCAATGATTTTTACCATCGAAAATGCTGCCATAAAGGGTATTGTTAACGCGGTATCGCCATACCCGAGCTCTAATGCCGGGTTCACCGACACATTGGCGAAGGTGCTGAAACAGCCTGCATGGCTTACCGTTCCCGCATTTGCGTTGAAAATGGTGTATGGTGAAGGGGCGCAGATTTTGCTCGAAGGTCAGAAAGTAATACCGGAAAAACTATTGCTGGCCGGGTTCATTTTCCGGTATCCCACCATTCAGAAGGCACTGGTTCAAATCTATGGCTGAATAATATCCATCTCACTGATCAGCCGCCCGCATCCTGCCACCCGGTCGATCACAAAAAGGCAATACCTGATGTCGATCGAAATATTGCGGCATTGATCGGGATCATACATCAGATCGCTGAGGGTTCCCTCCCAGTTGCGGTCGAAATTTATCCCGATCAGCTCGCCTTCGGCATTCAGGACCGGGCTTCCTGAGTTTCCGCCGGTGGTGTGGTTGCTGGCGGTAAAGGCAACATGCATGGTGCCGTCGCGGTCGGCGTAAACGCCATAATCCTTTTCCAGGTATAATTTCTTAAGGCGCTGATCCACCTTGTAATCGTAGATGGAAGGATCCTCTTTTTGCATGACTCCTGCCAGGGTGGTGAAATAATCGTATTCCACCCCGTCGGCGGGTAGGTAATCATCAATTTTTCCATAAGTAATGCGCAGGGTGGAGTTTGCATCAGCATACAGCACTTTTGGCCGCTGCATCTCCATTTGGCCTGCCATGTAAATTCGCTGTAGGCTGTCGATGGTTCCCGAAAACCGCAACATCCCGGGGACAATATTTTTCTCATTTCGCTCATATATGCTCGTCATCAGGCGGAAAACAGGGTCTTTTTCCAGTGATTTCACTGCTGAAGTCTTGTAGGTGTCAAGAAACTTATACAACCTTGCCGAATCGGTTAAAACGGATGAAAAGAACAGCCGGGATGCATATGCTTGAAAGTCATTTTTATCGGCCTTGCCTATATCGGCAAATATGCCCGGCAGGTATGCAGGGTTCATGTTGTCCGACATCTCCCGGAGCATCACAGCCATTGTTTGCAAGTCGATTGATGCGGAATAGTTTTTATAGAATTCCCGGGAGTTTTTTTTCAGGCTTGCTGCTACCCCTGAAATAACCTCACTTTTTGTCTCCTTTTTTCGGCTGATCATGGCCAGCTCCCTGAATCCTGCAGCAAACCGCACGATTTCAATTCCCAGCCCGGCTTCACTGAGGTAGATGTTGGATAAATCGACCGGCTGGTAAGCCTGGTAAGTCGATCTGAACGTAGCAAGCAGATTGCCGTAAAGGACTTTGCGTTCAGGGGTGGAGTCGGCCCATGCCTGGAATTGCTGCTCAAAATGTTGTTTTTTCGCAACAGCACCAATTTGTCTGATACCACGGGATTCGCCGATCATTTTTTTCCATTGGTTGGCGATCCCGTTGGCCTTGGCCGTATACTGTATACGCACCAGCCGACTTTCAATCATAGCCTTATTGATAAGGTTGAGCCGTTGCTCCCGAAGGGCGATTTTTACCGGGTTTTCTTTATTGGCGACGAGGTCCACGCCATAGGACGTGAGATATTCGCGGGTCGTGCCGGGGTAGCCGAAAACAAAGGTGAAGTCGTTCTTTTGATAGCCTTTCAATGAAACGGGAAGGAATTTCTTGGGAATGTATGGAACATTATCTTTTGAATAAGCTGCCGGCAAATTCCCTGTACTGGCATAAATCCGGAAGATGGAAAAATCACCGGTATGCCTTGGCCACATCCAGTTATCGGTATCACCTCCGAATTTTCCGATGCTGGATGGGGGAGCCCCTACAAGCCGCACGTCCGTAAATATTTCATTCACAAAGAGATAATATTTATTTCCATAGTAGAATGGCCTGATTTTCACCTCGTAATGGGTGCCTTGCATGGCAGCCTTTTCAATCTTCTCGCCATTTTGCCTGATGATCTGTGTCCGCTGAAATTGATTCATCCGGTCATCCACCCCTTCCAGAACTTTGTCGGTCACCTCTTCCATCCGCACCAGCAGGGTTACTGTGACGCCCGGGGCCGGCAGCTCTTCTTCAAATGACCCTGCCCAGAAGCCATCCGTGATATAGTCACGCTGCAGCGAGCTCAGTCGCTGTATTGCGCCAAGCCCGCAATGGTGGTTTGTGAGAATAAGACCCTGCGGTGAAACGATCTCGGCAGTACAGCCTCCGCCAAATTGAACAATCGCATCTTTAAGGCTCGAATGATTTACGCTGTAAATATCCTCGGCGGTCAGCTTCAGCCCAAGGTCCTGCATCCTTGAATAATTCAACTGCCCGAGAAGCATGGGAATCCACATCCCCTCTTCAGCAATCGCCGGGAGGCGCAGAATGGCCATTATGAGTAACAGGATGCTGATCTTCTTCATCATGTGCTGAGTTGAAACCGTAAATAACAAATCTTTTTGCCCATTTCAAGCCACTTCGTTTCATAGAAGGTCTGAATGGATGCCACATCCTCGGAGGTGCCGGAATTATAAAGATCGTCGGTGGCCCACAGGAGATTGTGTTTTTGATCCCTGATCATATCAAGGGTATAAGAGTAAAAAAATGAATCATCCGTTTTCAGGTGGATGATGCCTCCAGGAATAAGGATGTTCCTGAATTTTGATAAAAAAACCGGGGCAGTCAGCCTTAACCGTTCTTTCCTGACCTGCGGGTCGGGAAATGTTATCCATATCTCGTCAATTTCAGATGGACTGAAAATCTGTTCCACATGGTCAATCATGGCGCGCACGAAGCCGGCATTTTTAAGGCCCTGCTCCACAATGGTTTTACTACCTCTCCATAACCGCGCGCCTTTCCAGTCGATGCCGATAAAATTTCTTTGAGGATACAGACCCGCCAGTCCGACAGTGTACTCTCCTTTGCCGCACCCCAGTTCCAGGGTAATCGGATGGTCATTGTGAAAAAAACCGGCATGCCACCGGCCTCTGAGCAAAAGCCCGGAAGCAAGATCTTGATAGGTAGGCTGTAAAAGGTGCGGAAAGGTGAGATTTTCCCGGAAATGGATCAGTTTTTTTTTCGCCACAAACTAAGCTATTTGGCAAGTATCCAGGCGCTGCTGAAATCTGTGGATTTTACCGATGCAAGGAGCTGCCTGGCTTCATCCCGGTTGGAACTCGTGCCAATGGTAACGCGGTATAACCCTGTTTTGGACTGGTCAAAAACAGAGGCCCGGAACCCTTTTTGCTGCAATTCCGCAACCAGTTTACCGGCATTCTCCTCGATTCTGAATGCCCCCACAATCACGGCATAATTGCCTTCATGCCTGGCGGTGGCTATCTCGGCAGTGGCTGGAGGGGTAGGCTTTGGCGTAGCAACTTTATGCACGGCTGAACTGGCAGATGCCTCTTTTTTAACCACCGTTGAGGCTGTAAACGGCTTGGTGAATACAGGGCTCAGGATTGCGGCATTGTTTGCCGGGTCGGCTGACATTCTGCCATACTGGGTCACCCCGATCACTGCAGCTATCCCAACCGGCAGGGCGATGATCGCTGCCCATTTGAGCAGGCGTGGCAGCATGATTTTCTTCCGGGCAGGCTTGGCAACTGCTGCAGAGCTGTTCCAGTCGAAATTCCGGGAAATGTAACTTCTGACAACCGGGGGAGAAATGAACGGCCCCAGTCCGAACGCATCAGGATTGAGGTTGGTGCTTTGATCCTGTTCAAAATGAATGATTCCTTCTGTACCCGGATAAAGCCGGCCTACCCGGGGAAGGTGGAACGGTCGGCCGCTTTTAAGGGTAACAAGGCATCCATGGGCAAACTCATCAATTATTTTACATGCCTCGGAATAGCTGGCGCCAACGGAGGAAGCAACTGCATTGGCCAGAAGCCCGTCGTTCTGCTTCAGGTTGATGTTAAAAAGCAGGGTCTTGGCAGGTGGGTGAAAGGTGTGATGCACAGCATCAATCCTGGCAGGGGAATAATTGCCGATAAATCCGCCAAACCCCGGAATGATCACGCAGTCGTGCAGCGACAATAATTCAGCGATACTGTTTCGGATGTCCATGTTCATGCTGTTTTGAGCCTGCTAAGATACGGGATTATCGTTGAATGGTTCCGGCACTGTTCGTAATTTTTAATAAATCTTCCGGCGTATCAATCGCAATGCTTTCATAATCTGTTATTTGTGTTTTTATCTTAAATCCATGATCAAGCCAGCGCAACTGTTCCAACGATTCGCTGCGCTCTATTTCAGAGACCGGTAATCTGACAATTGTCCGCAGCAGGGCGGTTTGATACCCGTAAATGCCGATATGCTTGTAATAGATGCTGGCCGACAGCCAATCGTGCAGTTCCCTGCCACGGGTAAATGGAATCGTGGAACGGCTGAAAAGCAATGCATTGCCTTGTTTGTCAACCACGACTTTCACGACATTCTGATTGGTTAACTCCTCCAGCGAAAGGATCCTTTTGATCAGCGTTGCCAATTGAGTTTCAGGATTGCTGAAGCAACCGGCCACCTGGCCGATCTGATCCGGGTTGATATATGGCTCGTCGCCCTGGATGTTTATCACACAATCATATTCTTCATGCTCCGGCAGAAGTTTTTCAACGACCTCGCAGCACCGTTCGGTCCCGGTTTTGTGATCCCCGCTGGTCATCATTACATTTCCGTTAAACAGCCTTACATGGTTGAAAATTGCAGCGTTATCAGTGGCGACAATAACTTTTGAAAGCTTCTCACATTGTACAGCCTGCTCATACACACGGCGGATCATGGACTTTCCATCGATCACAACAAGTGGTTTCCCGGGGAACCGTGTTGAGGCGTATCGTGCAGGAATAATACCCAGTATCTTCATTTTAATATTCTTATCCTGAATCCTGCTCCTAGAACAGCCCGTGAAGCTGGGCATTGATTTTTTCAATCACCACGCCAAGGTCTTCGGGTTTTTCACTGACCTTAAGCACATCCGCATCGATGATCAGGAGCTTGCCCGAAGTATATCCTTCGATCCACTCTTCATACATGTCATTGAGGTTTTTCAGGTAATCAAGACGTATGGAGCTCTCATATTCCCTTCCGCGCTTCTGGATCTGGCTGACAAGTGTCGGAACACTTGCCCGAAGATAGATCAGCAGGTCGGGGGGCTGGATGAAGGTGCTCATGAGCTCAAAAAGCGACCGGTAATTGTCATAATCGCGGGTGCTCATGAGGTTCATGGTATGCAGGTTTGGCGCGAATATGCATGCGTCTTCGTATATGGTGCGGTCCTGGATGACAGTTTTGCCTGAATTCCGGATATCAACCACCTGCCGGAAACGGCTGTTTAAAAAATAGATCTGCAGGTTGAATGACCATCGCTGCATCTCTTCATAAAAGCTGTTCAGGTAGGGATTTGTGTCCACATCTTCATAATGCGGCTCCCATCCGAAGTGTTTGGCAAGCAATCCTGTCAGTGTGGTTTTTCCTGAACCAATGTTTCCGGCGATAGCAATATGCATAGGGTTAAATTTATTATCAAAATTAAAAAAAGGAATTAATCCGGCGCTATCATTTTAAGGATTTCATCGATATTTTTTCTGTCGTTCGAAAGCCTTGGAACTTTATACTGCCCGCCAAGTTTTCCTTTCGATTTCAGCCAGTTATAGAAGGTTCCGGGAGGCACGGTTCTGATCCGGGGCTCCTCAAGTATCAAGTCATGGTAACGTTTTGCTTCATAATCAGAGTTGAGCGACTTAAGCGCGGTGTCAAGCGATGCTGTAAAAAAAGAGAGATCGGCCGGGGGCCGGTCAAATTCTATCAGCCATTCATGAGCGCCTTTATGCTGATCCGACATGTAAACAGGGGCCGCGGTATACTCGGTTATCACGGCATGACTTCGCTCACAGGCTTTGGACATGGCTTTTTCGGCATTGTCGATGATCAGCTCCTCGCCAAAGGCGTTGATGAAGTTCCGGGTCCGGCCTGAAATTTTGATCCTGTAAGGGCGACGTGAGGTAAATTGTATGGTGTCGCCGATCTGGTATCTCCATAATCCGGCATTGGTTGTAATGACCATGGCGTAATTTGTATACAGCTCCACCTGGTCAAGGCGGTAGGCCTCCGGATGATCCATTCCTGCCTGGTCCAATGGAATAAATTCATAGTAGATTCCGTAGTCAAGCATCAGCAACATGTCGTCGGCTTTGCTCCGGTCCTGGATGCCAAAAAAACCCTCCGATGCGTTGTAGGTCTCAAGGTAATTGACCTTTTCAGAAGGCAATATGAGTTTGAATTGCTCCCGGTACGGAGAAAAATTCACTCCGCCATGAATAAATAGTTCGAAGTTGGGCCATACATCAAGGAGATTTGATTTGCCGCTCATTTCCAAAACACGTTTGAACAGGAGCAAGGTCCATGAAGGCACCCCTGAAATGCTTGTTACATCGTGCTGCATGGTTGCTGCCGCCATCATTTCAATCTTGCTCTCCCATTCATCCATCAGGGCGATGGTTAAATTTGGCGTACGCATGAACTCAATCCAGACCGGAAGGTTTTGAATGAGAATGGCGGAGAGGTCCCCCTGGATATAGGATTCATTGTTCACCTCCATGATCTGGTGCGAGCCACCCATGGCAATCGACTTTCCGTCGAAAAGCCTGGTTTCCAGGTGGGTGTTGAAATAAAAGGAAAGCAGGTCCTTACCCCCTTTGAAATGACACTCTTCCAGCGCCTCCTGGCTTACAGGGATGAATTTGCTCTTATCATTGGTGGTTCCCGATGATTTGGCGAACCATTTGATCTCCGATGGCCATAAAATATTCTGTTCTCCCTGGCGCAGCCGGTCGATGGAATTTTTTATCGATTCATAATCCTGGATCGGGATACGGTTTTTAAACTGTTCCGATGTCGAAATGGATTTAAAATCATATTGTTTCCCCCATTCCGTATTCCGGGCAGTTGACAACAGTTTGCGCAGCCATTCCGCCTGAACCTCTTCAGGGTACTGCATAAAGAGTTCAATCTGATGAATCCGCTTTTTCATCAGCCATGCGATAACAGAATTGATCAGCGCCATGTGGTCGCAGTTGGTTAGGGTGGTCAAAAATACTATTAAAACAATTAGGTTGTTCATGGTATTCCGGATAAATCACCTGTGTTTGAAAAAAAAAGTGGTTGTTACGGTATTTTTAATATTTTCATTTGTAAAAAGCTAATATTTTTATATCTTTGCGCACCCTAACATAGGCTGCCCGCCGACCGGGTTGCTGAAATAACTGAAATCACTACACAACGTCATTTTCACACACAATGAAAATCCTTGTTTTAAACTGCGGCAGCTCGTCAATCAAGTATCAACTCATTGAACTTTCAGAAGAAACGGATCTTAAGGCCAAAGGATTGCTCGACCGCATCGGATTGCCTACCAGTGAACTCACCCACCAGGTAACCGGTAAGGAGAAATATAAAGTTGTTCAGGATATTCCTGATCACCAGGTAGGCATTAACCTGATCCTGGAAACACTCAAGGACCCTGAACACGGGGTGATCCGTAATGAAAATGAAATTGTGGCAGTGGGGCACCGGGTTGCCCATGGGGGCGAGAATTTTAAAACCAGCGTGCTCATTACCGGCGATGTCAAGAAAGAGATTGAAAAATGCATCGAACTGGCCCCGCTGCACAACCCTGCCAACCTGAAGGGAATCCTCTCTATCGAAGCGATTCTCCCAAATGTTCCGCAGGTTGCGGTCTTCGACACCTCTTTTCACCAATCCATGCCCGCCTTCTCCTACCTTTACGCCATACCTTACGAATTCTATGAGAAATACAAGATACGCCGGTATGGTTTTCACGGCACCTCGCATAAATATGTCGCTCAGAAAGCCTGCCGTTACCTGGGGAAAAACTTCAATAACCTCCGTATTATCACCTGTCACCTGGGAAACGGATCTTCCGTGACTGCCATTCAGAACGGAAAGTCGATCGATACTTCCATGGGCTTTACGCCACTCGAAGGATTAATGATGGGCACGCGCAGTGGCGATGTGGACCTGGGCGTGTTGTTGTTCCTGGCTGAAAAGGAAAACCTGAGCATCGCCGATACCAACGCCATGTTTAACAAACGCAGCGGTGTATGCGGAATCTCGGGCATCTCCTTCGACATGCGCGATGTTGAGCAGGCTGCCGGCAATGGCAACAGTCGCGCCCAGCTTTCCCTCGTCATGTATGCCTACCGGGTGAAAAAGTACATCGGGGCATACGCTGCGGCAATGAGCGGCGTTGATCTGATCATTTTTGCCGGCGGCATTGGAGAAAATGATGTGGATACCCGTTCCCGGATCCTGGATGGACTGGGCTTTCTGGGAGTTGATTTTGATAATGAAAGGAATGCTGTAAGGGGAAGGGAGGCCATTCTTACCCGCCCGGGTTCCCGTGTTGTGTCAATGGTTATGCCCACCAACGAGGAACTTGTGATAGCAATCGACACCTATAATATTGTAACAAAATCTGAATTTAAAATTTAATTCTTATACCTATGGCACCAATTAGTTTATACATTGTTGAAGATGAATTGATCATCGCCCATGATCTTAAAGCCAAGCTAACTGAGTTTGGATATGATGTTCTCGGCATCGACACCAAAGGGGAAAATGCAATTGAAAACATCGCCAACCTTCAGGAATCGAACATAGAACCTGATATTGTCATTATGGATGTGGGACTGGCCGGGAAAATGGATGGTGTTGAAGCGGCCCGCATTCTGACCGAAAATTACAATTGCGGGATAATTTTCCTCACCTCCATGAACAAAAGCGAAATCTTTGCCAAATCCTTTTCGCTGAAGCCATACGCCTACCTATTCAAACCAGTTGATATTGATCAGATTCGCGCAGCCATCGAAGTGGCAAATTACCAGCGCAACCTTGAAATCACCAATGAACGGATCATCTCCGAATTGAAAAAAGAGATCGAACAACGGAAAAAGATGGAAAAGGAACGTAACCTTCGCCTCCAGGAACGTATCCGTGCCGAACAAAAAGTGAACCAGCTGCTGAAGCAGAAGCACCACATGGAACTTGACCTTATCAACAGGGAGCTGGCCACTTCATCTATTTTCATCTCCCAGAAAAACAAGATCATCGGCCTGATTAAAAAAGACATCAATCGGCTGATAAGGAATGACAAGAGCATTACGAAAATTGAGATCGGGAAGGTTCTGAAAACAATTGATGAGAATATCAAATTCGATAACGACTGGTATCGCATCAAAGCTCATTTTGAGAAAATCCACCCGGGCTTTTTTGAACGGCTCCGGAAGAACTTTCCGCAGCTCACGCCTAACGATCATAAACTATGCGCCCTGTTGCGCATGAACCTGAATACCAAGGAAATCTCGCATATCCTCAAAATCACTGCACCGAGCACTGAAATTTCACGCATCAGGTTGCGGAAGAAACTGGATTTGCCGAAGGGAATTAACCTAACGATGTTTATCAACGAAGTGTAACAAAAAACGCGGCGAAAGCCGCGTTTTTTGTTACAGTTTGTCTGCCATTTCGTCGCTGATTTCCAGCGTGTGGAAAACATTTTGAACGTCGTCATCCTCTTCAATGATGTCGATGAGCCTCAGCACTTTCCGGGTTGCATCCTCTTCAAGGTTGACAGTTGTTTTGGGGATGCGCTGCAATTCAGCGCTTTCGGGTTCGATTTTAAGTTTTTCGAGCTTTTTAAGCAAGCTGCCGAAATCTTCCATGGCAGTGGTGATGGTGAAGATATCCTCTTCCAGGGTGATATCCTCGGCGCCTGCGTCGATCAGTTCCATTTCAAATTCGTCACGGTCAAGATCGCCTTTCGGAACGACAAAAACACCTTTGCGGTCAAACAGGAAATTCAAACTGCCATTCTGCCCCAACTCTCCGCCATGCTTGTTAAAATAGGCCCTTACATTTGAAACAGTGCGCTGAAGGTTGTCTGTTGTACATTCCACAAAAATGGCCACACCATGGGGCCCTTTGCCTTCATAGGTGGTTTCAATCAAAGCAGCGGCATCTTTGTCAGCACCCTTGCTGATGGCCCGTTGTATATTGTCTTTTGGCATGGAAGCACCCTTCGCATTCGAGATGGCAAGACGCAACCTTGGATTGCCGTCGGGATCTGCTCCCCCCTCTTTTACCGCGATCGTAATATCTTTGATGATCTTTGAGAAGATTTTTGAACGCTTCGCATCCAGCGCACCTTTCTTGCGTTTAATAGTTGACCATTTATTGTGACCTGACATATGATTATTGTTTGTTAATTAACAATGTAAAATTAATAAAAAAAGGTTATCCTATTGAAACGATTGGTAAATTTGGGGTCGCAAACTTACGAAAATCCTCCTCCCGGGTGCAAAGATCGATTATTTTATTTTATCTTTTCTGCATATCCGCTGCCTTGACGCTCACTCGCTGCGCCAACCCGGTAAGTCCGCAGGGTGGACCGAAAGATGCAGATCCTCCAGAGGTAGTCTCGTGCGATCCGCCAAATTTGACTACGAAATTCAAGGCGAGCAGTTTCCGGATTGAATTTAACGAATTCATCAGCTTGAAGAACCCGGTGAATGAAATTTTTATTTCACCCCCGCAAAAGAGCCAACTCGATACCAGGTTAAAGGGGAGGTCCCTTGTGGTTAAAATGGAGGACTCGCTTGCACCGAATACAACCTATGCCGTCACCTTCGGCAAAGCCATTATTGATCTTACGGAAGGCAATGTGCTGATGGGATTCAGCTATGTGTTTTCAACGGGCGATTATGTCGATACGCTTTCCCTGCAGGGAACCCTGACGACTGCGTTTGACCATAAGCCTCAGAAGGATGTATTTATTGAGTTATACATCGACAATAACGATACTCTTGCATTCGATTCACTCCCGGTCAAGGTCGTACCTTATTACATTACCAAAACGGATGAGCAGGGGAATTTTATGTTTCATAACCTTCAGAACGGGAAGTTTAAGCTTTTTGCCCTGGCAGATCAGAATGATGATTTGATTTTTAACCAGCTGACTGAAAAAATTGCGTTTTATGACAGTCTTGCATTGCCATATTACATCCCGGTTCCAAAGGCTGACACCACACGGAGAGATTCATCTGAAACCGCAGTAGAGAAATTAGTGCCTTCGTTGGCAAAAAAAACGGATTCGCTGCATAAAATTGACTCGGTGCACAAAGCCGATTCAATCAGGGAGTACTTGCGGCGCTATCCGTCCTATTCACTTTTCCTGTTTGAAGAAACTGATTCAATTCAGCGCATTCAAAAGGTCGCCAATCCGATGGAAGGGATGGTCCTGCTGGTATTCCGCTATCCTGTGGCAGGCTTGCGGGTAGTGCCGTTGAATTTTGATTCAATTGCCCCCTGGCACCTGGAAGAACCATCTAAAAACAGGGATTCTGTGCGCCTTTGGATTACACGGCCGGAGGCTGATTCACTGACCGCTAAGATCATCCTCGGCAATGAGATCCTTGATACCATAAGCATTGAGGTCTCAAAAAGGAATCTGCAGGTAAAGTCATCGAAAAAGGAGAAGCCAACAAGGCTCGGAATAGTAAATTCAGCATCGGGGTCCGGCCTCAATCAGCACAAGAATAAACTGGTCCTTACTTTTTCCAGCCCGCTAACCCGCTGGGATTTCAAGCGGGTATTGCTGTTTACCGACAAAGATACCATAACTCCCCGGGTTGAATTTTACGACAGTGTGAAGCGAAAAATCATCATCAACTACCCGTGGGAGGAGGAGAAAAGTTATAAAATCCTGGTGCCCGATTCTGTGTTTTTCGGATTTCGTGATATAACGCACGACACGATCCGAATGGAATTCAAAACAAAAGGGGAGAGAGATCTTGGAAATCTCATCGTATCAATGAACATGGAAAACCGGCCCGGCCAGTATATTGTTCAATTATTGAACGACAAGGAATCAATTGTTTTTGAAGAACATGTCATAACAGGCTCAGAAAAAGTCCATTTCAATTACATGCCTCCCGGAAAATACAAACTGAAGGCAATCAACGACCGCAACATGAACCGGCGCTGGGATACCGGCAACTACAGATTGAATATTCAGCCCGAGGAGGTGATCTATTTTGCCAAACCTGTTGACATCAGGGCAAATTGGGATGTGGAGGAATCATGGGATTAATGCATGGCACACTGATTGATGCAATCAATCACATTGGCCAGAACATTTGTTTTAAGAGAATATAAAATCATCTTCCCATCCCGTTTAGATTCCAGTAACCCTTTGTTTTTCAAAATGTTCAAATGGTGGGACGCTGAAGCCTGCTCAATGCTCAGATATTCATAAATTTCGGTGACATTGAGCTTTTGGTTGGCAGTTAACAATTCAATGATGGCAATTCGCATCGGGTGAGCCATTGCACGCAGCTTGCTGGCAGCCATTTCTAGTTTTTCGATGTCGAGAACGGTTTTCTTAGTCATAGCGTGTTAAGTTTGAGATCATTCCGCAAAGTTACAAAACATATAATACCAATATATATAAATAGATAAGTTTATTTTCCGAAAATTCCGGTGAAGTTAAAACGGGATCCGTCGAAAAGGCCTTTATCACTGAGTTTGATATACGGGATCACAAGCAGGGCCATGAACGAAAGGGTCATATAGGGAGCCGGTAGAGATGCTCCAAGAGCCTTTGCACCCTTGTCCATCTCCTCGTATTGCCTGGCAATGTCAAAGCCGTCAAGCCCCGACATGATTCCGGCGAATGGAAGCGGAAGCAGCCGTTTCGTTGTTCCGTCGACCAGCGAAATGCCTCCCTTTTCTTCGATGATCAGGTTGATTGCTTCGGCAATGGAATCATCGTCAGCACCAACCGCCACAATATTGTGACTGTCGTGGGCGACACACGAAGCGATCGCCCCCCTTTCCAATCCGAAATTCCTGATGAACCCTACCGCTGCAGGCGCCTCGTGATACCGGTTTTTCACCACTATTTTCAGGTTGTCGCGCGCGGGATCGCTCACCACATTATTACCTTCAACCAGGGGATCGGCGTAAGTCAGTTCAGTAATCAATTGTCCTTCGAGTGCACAAATGACTTTGATCTGGCCAGCCTTAGGGATCACCCGGATATCAGCCGGTTTGATCAGGCCGATATTGAACTTATTGCAGGGGGTTTCATCGACCCTTGTGATCAGGGTTTTCCCGCCGGCGGCAACCATGTGTCCATCTATATAGGTGGCGATCACATTAAAATCAACCAGGTTATCCACACGGATCAAATCGGCCGGATCGCCGGGCTGCAACAAGCCGGTATCCAGGTTGTAGTGCTTTACGGGATTATAGGTACAGCTACGCAATACATTCATCGTATTGAGCCCGAGATTCAGAGCCCGTTTCACTTCGAGGTTGATGTGACCTGCCGCCAGATCGTTGGGATGTTTGTCGTCGGAGCATAGCATAACCATTTCAGGAAACTCGTCGAGCAAAGGATACAGCGTGTCGAAATTTTTCGCAGCACTGCCCTCCCTGATCAGGATATGCATCCCATGGCTGATTTTCTCACGGGCTTCTTCCAGGGAGTAACATTCGTGGTCTGTTGAAATGCCTGCCCCGATGTACCGGGCGGCATCCTCGCCGGTTACCCCGGGCGCATGGCCATCAACCGGTTTTCCGGCCTGCCTGGCCAGTTCCAGTTTTGCCATTACCTCCGTGTCATGCAACAATACACCGGGGAAATTCATCATTTCCGAGAGGTATTTGATCTCTGGCATCTGCAGCAGTTGGTTCACCTCTTCGGGGCCCAGTTTTGCCCCAGAAGTTTCAAACTGGGTTGCAGGCACGCATGATGGTGCACCGAAGTAAAATTTGAACGGAACCTTCCGCCCGTTTGTGATCATGAATCTCACCCCTTCGACACCCAGCACATTGGCTATCTCATGGGGATCGGAAACGGATGCTACAGTTCCATGAACCGAGGCCAGCCTTGCAAATTCCGAAGGAATCAGCATGGAACTTTCAACGTGAATATGTGCATCGATGAGCCCCGGAAGGATAAATTCTCCGGAATCGACCTGCTCTTCGCGGATGGCTGCTATTTTTCCATCACGAACAACAACCGTTCCCCGGAAAATCCTCTTGCCAACAACATCTACAATGTTTCCCTGGATCTTAAAAGAAGTTTCATCTGCCATGGCACTTTTATATAAGCATTAATTTAGCATTGAGCGCTTTGCACTAATGCGCCTTCCCCGCAAGTTGTCCGCATGCAGCATCAATATCCTTTCCCCGGCTCTCCCTTATATTGACAACCAGGTTGCGGCTTTCGAGGAAAGCCACGAATGTCTTTGTTTTTGCCGGGTCTGACCTGGCAAACCCGGTACCCTGCACCGGGTTATACTCAATGATGTTGATTTTTACCGGGAAATTTTTGCAGAACAGGGCAAGATCCATGGCATCTGCGACTGAATCATTGAAATGGCCAAACAGGATGTACTCGATTGTAAACCGCTTGCCGGTTTTTTTCGAATAATACCGTAATGACTCGGTTAAATCGGCCAGCGGGTGTTTCAGGTTGAATGGGATAACCTGGCTGCGCTTTGCATCGGTTGCAGCATGCAACGAGAGTGCAAAGTGGTATTTAGGGTCATCATCGGCCATCTGTTTAATCATCCGGGGAATGCCAACGCTGGAAACCGTGATGCGCTGGGCCGACATCCCCAGGCCTGCTGAGGAGGTTATTTTTTCAATGGCACCGGTTACATTCGCGTAATTCAAAAAAGGTTCGCCCATGCCCATAAATACAATATTTGAAATCCCCGATGCAGCTTTCCGCATCCCGGTTACCTGGTCTAAAATTTCACCAATGGTAAGGTTCCGTGTAAATCCCAGTTGCGCAGTTGCACAAAATTTGCAACCAAGGGCGCAACCAACCTGTGAGGAGATACATACCGTGTTGCGATCACCTGAAGGGATCAGCACCCCCTCAACCATCAACCCGTCATGCAGCCGGAAGCCGGTTTTTAGGGTGCCGTCTGAACTGGTTTGCCTGATTTCAGGAACAGCGGTATGAAATGAGAAATGATTTTGTAACAGTTCCCTGTCTATCTTCGACAGGCTGGTCATCTCTTCAAAGGAGTGAGCGGACTTTTTCCATATCCATTCAAAGACCTGGTATGCGCGGAATTTTTTTTCTCCGTGCTGCAGAAAAAAAAGCTCCAGTTCCTGCTTTGTCAATGACCGTATATCGGGTTGGAGGCTACCACTCATCTTTTTTAACCACCGTCGGTTTCATTTTTTCTTTCATGGTCGAAATAAGCCGCTGCATGGTTGTGTCAACCTGGTAGAGATATGAATCCCAGTTGGAATTGTATGCCGGATCAGATTTATTCATCCATTTTTCAATCGGGGACCTGGAGGCTGTTTTCAGGCCGAAATCTGTAAGGGTGTACCTGTATTTATTGTCTTTCAGCTCAACCTTGATCTGGTAAACGATCATGCCCCCATCCCTTTTTGTACCGGTGGCTTCGTCGGTAAAAAAGACTTTCAGCCGTCCTAACCCCTCTATTTTCCCGTTCTCCTTGTCCTGAACAGAATAGATCGACTGCGGGTTCGGGTAATAATAACCGAACCATTCAATGCATTTATTATAAAGGTATGCCGGGTTTCCCTGTTGCTCGACGACTTCGCGGTATAATATTTTTTTTGATTCAGGATCGACGGGCAGGTTGTAAGGCTGTACCTGTTGCTGGGCAAACAATTGCAAACTCAGCATGCATTGAAGCAGCACCAGACCAGGTATCTTAATATAATGTCTCATTTCCGGATTGTTTTGATAACTACAATATTAGGAAAAATATAACAAAAAAGCCCTAATTACTCAGGGCTTTTTTGTACAGAGTTGCGAACGGTTAATACATGTCGCCCATTCCACCCATGCCCGGATTCATCGGCGGCATGGAAGGTTTCTCTTCCTTATGGGTTGCAAGAACACATTCGGTAGTAAGGAGCATGCTGGCAATGGAGGCTGCATTTTCAAGCGCGACACGGGCAACCTTGGTCGGGTCGATAACACCTGACTTGTAAAGGTTTTCATACTGCTCGGTACGGGCATTGAATCCATAGTC